>CAXTZL010000052.1:11518-15840 GCA_964248555.1 uncultured Bryocella sp. | reverse complement strand
AAGCTGCGCAGAGCGGCGCGCGAACCCGCCTGGGATCTGCAGCGGGAAAGGCTTGACGAGCTTGCCGGAGAGGGCACCGCCGATCCCGAAGCCGCCGCCCTCCTGCGGCAGATGATGCCCGAAGTGAGGACTGCTCCCACTTTGGTCAAATACGCGGAGCCGAATGCCTATCTGCAACGCAGCTGCACGGATCTCGATCAGGCCGCGCGGGAATTGATGGGAGATGCTCCGATCTACCCGGCTCCCCTTGTGGATCTGCTTGACGACGATGAGGATCTCGAGGTCGAGATTGCTACGTCACTACTTTACCCGCATTGTCACTACTCCTACCGCCAGCTGCGTGGGGCGGTAGGTGCCCTTCCCGAGGTCCGTCGCAATGAGCTAATTAGCCTCGGAGCGCGTCATCGTGGGCCGCATGATGAACTGCTGCGAGGATTCAAGAGCGGCGACGGCTTCCGGTTCGACATCCTGATGGACCTGGGCGGCTTTCGCGATATGCACCGTCACCGCCGCTGCACCCAGCTGATTCAGCAGTCCAGCGACCTGCACGGTTATGAAGAACCAGTGTGCCCGGGGCAGCCCACTCTCGCCGAGGCCGGTTTGGACGGCTTATATCGGAAGGCGATGAGTGACGCTCACGCGGCATACGACCGCATTCGTACCAGCGGGGCACCCGAGGCGGCTGAAGCGGCCCGTTACCTGTTGCCCTTGGGAACGCGATGCCGCGCTATGTTCAAGATGGACTTTGCGGAGGCGTTGTATATCGCGGAACTCCGCTCCGGCATTGCCGGGCATTACAGCTATCGCCTGGTCGCCTGGGAGATGTACCGCTCCATCGCTATACGTCACCCGGCCCTTGGTACCCTGTTTCGGATCAAGGATGTGCACGAACCCGTTGATTTACTGCAGCGATAGCCTCACCTGGTGGTCTCCAGAACTCTTCGTGGTAAGCCCACGGCACTTGTGATCGGCTCTCGAGATCGGGCTCAAGATGAGGCATCAAATTCTGCCCGGATTCCCACCGAAGTGTTAGGCGAGTTTCGCCTTTCCTTTGCTTTTTCGCTTTCCGAAATGCTAGACTCTGCCTTGACAGAACCATCAGGAGAGCACCTTGGCTGAAGACCGCGCAAAAGCAATTGAGGCAGCCCTTTCGCAGCTGGAAAAGCAATTTGGTAAGGGTTCGGTGATGCGGCTTGGGTCGAAAGAAGCGATTGTACCGATCTCAGTGATCGGCACAGGATCCATTTCTTTCGACGCGGCTTTGGGTGTAGGCGGAGTGCCTCGTGGGCGCGTCATTGAGATCTTTGGCCCGGAAAGCTCTGGCAAGACAACGATTACCCTGCAGATCATTGCGGAAGCCCAACGCATGGGCGGCCTGGCGGCCTTTGTGGATGCCGAGCATGCTCTAGACCCGCTTTATGCGAAGAAGCTGGGCGTGGACACCGATAATTTACTGATATCGCAGCCGGATTATGGCGAGCAGGCTCTTGAAATTACAGAAGCCCTCGTGAAGTCTGGGGCTATCGACATCCTCGTCATCGATTCCGTTGCTGCCCTTGTGCCAAAGGCGGAACTGGATGGCGAAATGGGAGACTCCCACGTAGGTTTGCAGGCACGCCTGATGTCTCAGGCACTGCGCAAACTGACCGGAACCGTTGCTAAGTCACGGACCTGCCTGATTTTTATTAACCAGATTCGCGAAAAGATTGGCGTCATGTTCGGCAATCCGGAGACCACCACGGGCGGCCGGGCACTCAAATTTTATTCCTCGGTTCGCATCGACATTCGACGGATTGGCGCGGTCAAGGACGGCGATGTTGTCGTGGGATCGCGGACCAAGGTCAAGATTGTCAAGAACAAGGTAGCCGCTCCGTTCCGCGATGCAGAATTTGACATTCTGTACGGTGAGGGTATCTCGCGCGAGGGCGATACACTCGATCTAGCCGTGCTGCACAACATCGTCGAGAAGTCGGGTGCCTGGTACAGCTACTCCGGCGAACGCATCGGTCAGGGTCGGGAAAATGTGCGCAACTATCTAAAAGAGAACAAGCAGATCTTTGCTCGGATTGACTCTGATCTTCGTCAAAAGCTGGGACTAAAGCCGCCGACAGAGATCGCCGAGTTGCCACCTGTTCCAGTAAATGGTGTGGCTCAGGCTGCTGAAACCGTTCGTGCGCGCCGAAACTAAAGGCAAGTTGGCAGCATGCGGTTCACGAAGTAAAATCAGGAAATTGGGAGAGTTGGCAGAGCCCGGTTGAATGCACCTGACTCGAAATCAGACATAGTCGCAAGGCTATCGGGGGTTCGAATCCCTCACTCTCCGCCATACACACCGAAAAGCCACCGAAAGGTGGCCTTTTCACGTTCACCGAGCGGTAGACGGTAAAGAGTTGTACGTCTGGACGCTGCTCATCCTCTCTTTACTTCCGTTGGCGCCCCACGGTGATGTGCGCTGAACGCGACTTTGCCGGCGCGCCGGACGTACCGGATCTTTGTTCGTGGCCGTAACCAACAACAGATTCTCTGTATACCGCGCTGCCTCGCAGGCGTACCTTCGAGAGACCAGCGCCGAAACAGGCTGACTCGGTCAGACCTTCTGGACCAGCATTTCGGATGAAAGAGACAAGACCCGTTGCCAATCACCCTTGATGCCCTGCCCGACCCCGGATCCCAGCCAAGGCTGTCCAACCGGTTCCGGCGCCCTCTTATTGTCTTCGCTTTGATTGTGGCTCTCTTGTTGTTCTTCGGCCAGACATTGCTGGGTGCCTGGGTTGACCTGCTCTGGTTCAGTTCGCTCGGGTATCACAAAGTTTTCTGGACAACGCACCTGTGGCAGGCCGGCCTGTTCGTCGCTTTCCTGATTCTGACCTTTGTTATTCTCTATGGCGTCTTCATCGCGCTGCGTCGCATGCATCGCGACGATCTACCCGCGACGCGCGCTCTCGTGCTGAACGGTCATCCGGTCAATCTGTCGATGGAACCAGTTCTGCGGCTGCTTGGACTGGGTGCTTCCGCACTGATCGCCTTTCTCACGGCTATTTCAATGGCTGCCGGATGGCCCACGCTGGCGCTGTTCTGGAATGCAAGGCGCTACCCGGATGGTGTCACCGATCCCATCTTTGGAAAGCCCCTCAGCTTTTATTTATTCACGCTTCCCGCCTGGCAACTGCTGCTGAACTGGCTGCTGACCCTGGCGTTTCTCTGCTGTGTTATCGCGGTCTTGTTTCTTGCCCTGACTGCAGGTAGCCGGGCCCTCGACAAGGGTCGCGATCTCTACAGCTCTTCACCCTGGCGTGGTCTCTTTTATGCCACCTCTGCGTTGCTGCTTGTCTTTTCGCTCAACGTTTATGCGGATCGCTTCGAGCAACTTTACGACCATCACACGCTGTTTGACGGAGTGAACTACACCGATGCGCACATCACTCTCCATGGGTTGCTACTGGTTTGTGCAGCGCTCGTTGTAGGCGCTGGGATAGCCTTGCTCGCCGCTCTTCGACAGCGCGGTGGTGTCTGGCTGCTGATCGCGATAACTCCGGCGGTGGTGTGTTATGCCGCACTCGGTGTGGTGAGCTGGTATGTCGATGACTTTGTTGTGAAGCCGAATCAGCTCGTTCGCGAAACGCCCTACATCGCGCACAACATCGCCATGACGCGGCAGGCCTATGGCCTGGACCGTTTTTCACAACATGAGTTTCCCGCCGAAACCACTGTTGCCTCAGCCGATGCGGCCAACAATCAACCCACACTGAACAACATTCGCCTATGGGACTGGCATGCACTGCAGGACACCCTGCGGCAGGTTCAGGAGATTCGCACCTACTACGACTTTCCGGATATCGACATCGACCGGTACGTCATTGATGGGCATCTGAGAGAGGTTATGCTTGCCGCGCGCGAACTGAACGTCGATAAACTCCCCGAAAGCAGCCGGAATTGGATCAACGAAAAGCTCGTTTACACGCACGGCTATGGCCTCACCATGAATCCGGTGAACGGCTTCACTTCGGAAGGTCTGCCGCTGTTTCTGCTGAGCAACATGCCCGTGCAGAGTACGGCGCCCAATCTCACCGTTACGCGGCCGGAGATTTATTTCGGTGAGCTCACGGACACGGATGTGTACGTAAAAACACGGCAGAAAGAGTTCGACTACCCACAGGGCCAAACGAATAATTTGACTACCTATAGCGGGGACGGGGGCATTCAACTTGGTGGGTTTCTCCGCCGTGCTCTGCTGTCGCTGGATCGCGGCGATCTTGGCAAAGTGCCTTTCAGCGACGACATCGGCACGCAAAGCCGCCTGCTGATGCGTCGCAACATCCTCG
>CAXTZL010000052.1:0-11418 GCA_964248555.1 uncultured Bryocella sp. | reverse complement strand
TTCAGCGACGACATCGGCACGCAAAGCCGCCTGCTGATGCGTCGCAACATCCTCGAGCGCGTAGCCGCTCTTGCGCCGTTCCTCACCTTTGATCAGGATCCGTATATTGTCGTGAACGACAACGGCAAGCTGTCATGGATCCTGGACGCTTTTACCACCTCTGATAGCTATCCTTACTCAACGCACTATGCGCTCGGTGACCGCACCGTGAACTACATGCGGAACAGCGTGAAGATTGTCATAGACCCTTACAATGGCAGCACAACCTTCTACATCTTTGACAACGCCGACCCAATTCTCTCGGCATACCGCCGGTTGTTTCCGACTTTATTTCGTCAAGCGAGTGAGATGCCGGCCGATTTGCGGCGTCATGTGCGTTATTCCGAATTACTTTTCAAGCTGCAGTCTGCGGTATATGGTCTCTATCACATGACCGATCCGGAGGTTTTCTTCAACCGTGAAGATCTTTGGACCGTTGCAACCCAAACGGAAAGCACGGATGGGGAGCAGAACCCGGCGCCCATGCAACCAAACTATGTCTTGATGAAGTTGCCCGGAGGCACGAGAGAGGAGTTCGTGGAAATCCTGCCCTTTACCCCGGCAAACCGCAACAACCTGATCGGTTGGGTAGCTGGCCGCTGCGATGGAGACAACTATGGCGACGCGGTCGTCTTTGATTTTCCCAAGTCGCGGCTGGTTGACGGTCCTCAGCAGATCGAAGCCAGAATCGATCAGAATGCTCAGCTTTCCGGCCAACTTACGCTCTGGAATCAGCAGGGATCGCACGTTCTGCGCGGTAATTTACTGGTAATTCCTACGGGCAAGGCCCTGCTCTATGCGGAACCGATTTACCTGCAGGCGCAGCAAAGCCCCATGCCGGAGTTGCGGCTCGTGGTGCTTGCGCTGCAGGACAAGCTGGCTTACGGACCCACCTTTCAGGCGGCCCTGACCTCACTCTTTGGTGACGGTACCTCCTCGCTCACCGCCAGTGAGCCGGCCTCGCCGACAGTTGCGCCATCGACGGCCACAGCGTCCGAAGCGTCCTCCGCGCCCGGAGCACCAACACCACCCACGGACGTACACAGCCTCATCGCACAGGCAAGCCAGGCCTTTGCTGACTACCAACGCCTTACTGCCCAGGGCAAGCTCGGTGAAGCCGGCCAGAGGCTCGAAGACCTGAAGCATGCGCTGGCCAAGTTAAGTAACGGCCAGCACTGAGGTCGGGACAAGACGAACCTAGGTTTTGCTTTTCAGATTACCGTATAGGATGCGCCATGAACGCAAAAGCTGAATCGCACGGCTCGCGCAACGCACAGAACGCACCTGACATTCGCAGCAAGAGTGGAGCTCGCTACCCGCTCGGACCCAGTTCCCTGAGCCGACTGCTCACGGGCAAGCATTTCCAACAGACGCCCTTGCAGTTTTTGCAGGAAAATGCCGTGCGCTACGGCGACCTTGTGCACCTGCGCACGCTTGAGGGCCACGCCTACCAGATCAATCATCCAGCGCTGATTGCCGAGATGTTCGTCGACAATGAGCGCAGAAATCGCCGTGTGCGTACGATGCAGCGTGCCCGTGCCGTGCTCGGCGACGGCCTGCTCACCAGTGAAGAACCACTCCACATGCGCCAGCGTCGGATGGCTGCGCCCGCATTTCACCGCCAACGCATAGCGGCCTATGGTGAGGTCCTCGGCCGCTATGCCGCCGAGATCACGGGCCAATGGGAAGCCGGCACGGTCGACCTTCATCCGCAGATGCTTCTGCTTGCTCTGCGCATCGTTGGCAAATGCTTGTTCGACATCAACGAAGTGGAGGAAGCCAGACGCATCGCTGCTGCCGTAGCCGCTTTCATGGTTCCGCCACCGCCAGGATGGGTCCCGGTGAAGGTGATCGAACACCTGCAGCGCCTTCCATTGAGCCCCATTCGCAAGGTGCGTCAGGGGATTGAGGATCTCGACCGCATCCTCTACGGGATGATTGCGGAGCGCAGGCGCGAACCTGGCGACCGCGGCGACCTGCTCTCCATGTTGATCGATGCCACAGATACAGAAGCGTCCTCCGCGACCGAGGACGCGCAGATGTCCGACAAGCAGATTCGCGATGAGTGCCTCACGGTGTTGCTCGCCGGGCACGAAACCACTGCCAATGCGCTCAGCTTTGCGCTCTGGTTTCTCGCCAGGCATCCCGAGGTGCAGGAAAGGGGCCATCGCGAAGCGATGGAGGTCCTCGATACGCGTCAAGCGGACGCCTCGGACTACGCCGCGCTGAAGTACACCTACAACATCTTCGCGGAAGCCATGCGCCTGCTGCCGACTGTCTGGGTTCTTGGACGAAGCTGTGGGCCGGAGCCCTACCAATTTCATGGTTTCACCATCGAGCCCGGCGCCACCCTGCTGGCTCCACAAATCGTCGTTCATCGTGACCCGCGATTTTGGGACGAACCTGAAAGGTTTAACCCTGATCGCTTCTCCGAAAGTAAGAGCTCTCGCCCCAAATTTGCGTACTTTCCCTTTGGAGGCGGGTCGCGCCAGTGCATCGGTGAAAGCCTTGCCTGGATGGAAGGTGTCCTCGTACTAGCCACCATTCTTCGTGACTGGAAACTTGAGCCCACGCCCGGTGCGCCGGAAGCATTGCCCATTCTCCCGTCCATCAACCTGCGCCCGAAGAATGGTGTTCCTCTTGTGCTCGCACGTCGATAAGCTAACCTTCGCGCCAGTAGGATCGGCGCTAATTGTCAGACGGCTTCTCGACCTTATCGATGACGAGTACCTCGACGAGTGTCTTTGCGGCTTCCATCCTGAGACCCAGTTCCTCCGGCAAGGCGGTGAATAGATTCGGGGGTGCGTCCGCAGCTTCGGTGGGTGGTGCCTTTATGCCCATTTGCGCCAGCTGTGCTTCGTCAGGCGTCCACTTCAGTGTGAAATCATATCTTCCGTGTGATCCACCACGGGCCGGTCCAGCACGGCGCTTTGCATAAGCGACGTGAAATCGCTGATCGTGGCATTGTTCACTCGAAGCACGCCAACTCCCCCAAAGAAGAGTCCAGGTAGGCCTTTTGGGTCGCCATCGCTTGGCTTCAATTTTGATCCACTCTTGTCGACGGTCAGAACCAGCGCTGAAAGCTCCTTCTTGTCGCGGTGGAACTTGAGTTGAAAGCGATCCGTCATGAGCTTCTGCACCTCACCCATCAGCTGGGCTCGGCTAGGCGTTCCTGGCGTATCAGGTTGGGCCTGCACATCGAACTTCTCCGTCCAGATCCAATCCGGTGCATTCACCATCTGTTTGGCCTGTACACCATAGGCGGTGCTGATCATTTCACCCAGCGTGAAGTTCAGGGTGCGGAATTTCCCGCCCTCCACCACAAACAGCTTGCCGGGTGCATCCGGCTTACTGAGCTTGATCGTTGCCACCTCGAAGCTTGGATCAGCCTTTGGGTCCATAGGAGGAACGGGCTTCGGTGGTTCCGGGATCGTCCATTCGGTTGCGGCGGTGGCCCGTTCCAGCACCAGCGGCAACGGGCTTCCCTGGCTGGCCGTGCCGCTAATCCATTTTCCATCCGCAGACATTTTGCCCGTATAGGTAAGGTTGATTCGCTCGATAGTGATCCTCAGATCGCCACCACTGTAGGTCGTGCTGGTGGCGGGCAACCCACCGCCGCCCTGGTCAATGCTGTAGAACGTCGACTTCAGTGTGCCGCTGCTGTCTTTGACAATTTTCACTACGGTGCGAAGCTGCGGACCATTTGGTATCACCAGTGTTCCCTGCCAGGTGCCCTCAATGCCGGCTGTCGCCGGAGCCGTTTGAGCCTGCAGGGTACTCGGCGTAAAGCACGCTCCAGCGAGGAAAAGGGCCAAAGTGCACCCACCGACAAAGCTCATCAGTCCCCGGCAAGCAAGAGGTCGATTCCTGGTTCCTGCAGCGTTCCGCACAGCTTGGCGGTCACTGCAATTTGGCTGGTGGCAAACGATGTGCTCAACGCGCGACAAATGGTTCTCCTGTAATGAAGAAGTCATACCACGAAGATTTGATTCCGAGGCCCAGGATGAACCTTGGACGAAAAAGGCGCAAGCTATCACCTTTGCTGTTCTGAACGCCGATGAATCTTTTCCATACTACGGCCAGAACCTTGAAGCGACGAGTCCATAAGATAATTCCGGAATATGGTGACCTCATTTATTTCGGTACGTCCACCTGTCATCGCAAAGGGAGTACTTCGCATAGGGGATATCTCGAATGTCGCAGTCGATTCTGTGCTCCAGACGCTGGAGTTCGACCCTGTTGCGTTGCTCGCTGAACATTAGCAACACCACAGCGTAGGATGTGCTTGCCATCATGTACAGGTTTGACCATGACGTCTTTCGAGGAGCAATCATCTGAGCCTCCATCCCCAGCAGGTGCGCCATCAACGCACACAAAAACCGGCGAGGCAATACACGCAACGGCTTTGCTTATGGGCCGTATGTGCAGCCATGACGACATCGGCCCTCGCACAGTCCGCGGAGTACCACGGCCAGGTGGTCTTCAACGGCATCCCCATCCCTGGGGCCACGGTGACGCTTACACAAGGGGATAAGCAGTTGGCCACGGTGACCGACAGCCAGGGCCTCTACCAATTCACCGGTCTCACGAACGGATCATGGGTAATCCATATCGAGATGCGCGGCTTCGTGGCGAAAGACGGCGTAGCTGCCGTCACGCCCGATACACCGCAGGGCACCTGGGAGCTCAAGTTGCTTTCCCTGGGAGCCCTGCTATCCGGGTCGCAGGCGGTCGTGACATCCGCACAGTCTCTTCAGCCACGCTCCCCGGCAACAACTGCCTCCAAACCTGCGAGCACTGGCCGATCGGGCCAGGTGTTGCCGCCTGGTCCACCGGATTCCAATACCGAACAGGCCTCCGATGGCCTGCTGGTGAACGGCAGCGAAAATAACGCCGCCACCTCACGCTATTCGATCGCGCCTGGTTTTGGAAATCGAAGGCCGGGCGTGAAGAGTCTGTATACCGGCAGCCTCGGCGTCATTGCAGGTAACTCCGCCTTCGATGCCCGGCCCTACTCGCTGACCGGCTTGATGCTGCCTAAAGCCAGCTACAGCCGCTTCACGGGCGTGGCCACGCTTGGGGGACCTCTGCGTATTCCGCATCTGCTTCCGCGCGGTCCGAACTTCTTCATCGCCTACCAATGGACGCGGGATCGCACGGCGGAGACCGAAGCAGGCCTGGTGCCCACACTGGCCGAGCGTGCAGGCGATCTATCCGGCCTGCTGAACACTCCCGGTCAGCCGGTTTCAATCTACAGTCCGTCCACGGGTCAACCCCTCACCGGAGCCGTTCCGGTCAGCGGTCCGGCTGCTGCGTTACTGCAGCTTTATCCGGTACCGAATCTCACTGGCGATGCGCGTTATAACTACCAAACGCAGGTGCTCAGCAACGCCCATACTGACTCGCTGCAAACACGGCTGGACAAGAACCTGGGCCAGCGCGATTCCCTCTACGGCGGTTTCGCCTCGGATGACGCCCGCGCAGACAGCGTGAACCTGTTCAACTTCCGCGACACCATAGACACGCTGGGACTGAACGGCAACATCCATTGGTCGCACCGGCTTCCGCACAATGTTACCGGGAATCTCGGGTATAGCTTCAGCCGTTTGCGCACAAGCATCTTGCCGGCGTTTGAGAACCGGCAAAACATCTCCGGCGCGGCAGGCATCACCGGCAACGCACAAAATGCGAACAACTGGGGTCCTCCCACGCTGGTATTTTCAAGCGGTATCACAGCCCTTACAGACGGAATCAGCGCCTTCAACCGTAACCGTACGGACCAGCTTTCCGCCTCCGGGCAATGGATTCACCGCAAACACAATGTGACACTTGGTGGCGATTTCCGCCGTCAGGAATTCAACGAACTCCAACAGCAGAATCCGAGGGGAACCTTTTCGTTTACAGGACTTGCTACGCAGGCCGCGGGCACAGGCAGCCCCGCCCTCAGCAGCACCACGGGCTCTGACCTCGCCGACTTCCTGCTCGGTATACCTGATGCGAGTGCGGTGGCATTCGGCAATGCCGACAAGTATTTCCGGCAATCCGCCTCCGATGTGTATGTGACGGACGACTGGCGTGTGCAACCGGAACTCACCATCAATGCCGGCCTTCGCTGGGATTTCGCCGCTCCGATCACCGAACTTTTCGGCCGTCTCGTGAATGTGGACGTTGCCCCAAACTTCGCGGCCGCAGCCCCTGTGCTGGGCTCCAGCCCTGCGGGCTCACTGAGTGGGCAACGGTATCCGCGTTCCCTGGTGCGCCCTGACCTGCTCGGATTTCAACCACGTGTCGGCGTCTCCTGGCGGCCGCTTCCCGCCTCCACACTGGTGGTCCGGGCTGGCTATGGCGTGTACGACGACACTTCTGTGTACCTTTCCTCAGCGGAGCTCATGGCACAGCAGGCGCCTCTCTCAAAAAGCGTCAGTGTATCCAACAGCGCCAACTGTCCCCTTACGCTTGCGAGTGGATTTCGTGACTGTGCCGGGACTACGAGCGACACGTTCGGGATCGATCCCAACTTCCGCGTCGGCTATGCGCAGACATGGCAGCTTGCCTTGCAACGCGATCTCCCCGGCGCACTGGTGGTTTCGGCAACGTATCTAGGGATCAAAGGCACCCGCGGCATGCAGGATTTCCTCCCGAACACTTACGCGCCTGGTGCGCAAGATCCTTATCCGAATTACCCCACAGGTTTCGTCTATCGCACTTCGAACGGCAACTCCACACGCGAATCAGGACAGATTCAATTGCGTCGTCGTCTGCGCAATGGACTGCTTGCCAGTGTGCAGTACACCTACTCCAAATCACTCGATAACGATTCGCAAGTTGGTGCGCAGGGTCACATCACTACGGCCGCCGCGACCACAAGCGGATCAGCGAATGGATCCGGCGCGTCCAGCACGTCGCCGACCATCGCGCAGAACTGGCTCGACCTCCGCGCAGGAGAACGCGGTCTTTCCACCTTTGATCAACGGCACCTGCTTAAAGCGCAGCTGCAATACACGAGTGGCATGGGTCTGCACGGCGGTGCGCTGCTAGACGGCTGGCGCGGCCGCCTGCTGAAGCAATGGACTGCGGCTACGGCGATTTCCGCCGGCAGTGGTCTACCTGAAACGCCCGTGTACTACGAAACGGTGCCCGGAACGGGCGTGACAGGAACGATACGACCCGATCTCACCGGAGCGTCCGTGCGTCGTACCCCGGTGACGCCCGCGGGCTATTTCCTGAACGCATCCGCTTACAGTGCCCCGGTCGCCGGTCAGTGGGGTACGGCTCGCCGGGATTCCATCATTGGGCCGGATCAGTTCAGCTTGGACGGTTCCGTTTCCCGCACCTTTAAACTGCGTGAACCGCTCAACTTCGACGTACGGCTGGATGCGACGAATCTTCTGAATCATGTGGTGTTCACCACCTGGAACACTACCGTGAACAGCACAACCTTCGGGCTGCCCTCCAGCGTCAACTCCACGCGCACCATGCAGCTCACGGGAAGGCTGAGGTTCTAATCATGCGTCGCCTTTTCTCGCCATTTCATCTTGCTGCGGCGTTGCTGATAGGTCCACTCCTGCAAGGCCATTTGCAAGGCCAGCAGATCGGCTCCAACAAGCCGGAGGGTCAACCTGAAACCTACAAACTGACCGTCAAGTCTCAGCTGGTCGTTGAAACCGTTGTCGCCAAAGATAAACAAGGCAAGCCCATTCCCGGACTTACAGCGAAAGACTTTGCCATCACCGAAGATGGCACAACGCAGACCATCCGGTTTTGCGAGTACGAGTCGCTTCCCTCCGCGGCGGAGCCACTGGCTGCGCTGACGCCAGACGCGCAGCGGATCACAATCTACAAGCGCCTTACGCGCACCTCGGTAGCGCCTGAAACTACGGGTGCGGCGAAGGACGGGCATAGCGGCGAACGGCGTTACCGCAATCACCGTTTACTCGCTTTCTACTTCGACATGACTGCCCTTCCGCCAGTGGATCAGCAAAGAGCTTTGGCAGCAGCCGAAAAATTTGTGCGTACGCAAATGACTGCGGCTGACCTGGTCTCGATTTTGCGTTTTGGCGGCGGTTCCGTGGATGTGCTGCAGGACTTTACGGCGGATCGCAATCGCTTGCTCAGCATTCTCGAGACCATGGTCGTGGGTGAAGGTCAGGGTGCGGCCGACTCGATAGAGGACGCCGCCAGCACCGACACGGGTGCGGCGTTCGGTCAGGATGACAGCGAATTCAACGTCTTCAATACCGACCGCCAGCTCGCGGCGTTGCAGACCGCGGCCAATATGCTGGGCCAGATGAGCGAGAAGAAAGCCCTGATTTATTTTGCCAGCGGTATGCGACTGAACGGCGTGGACAATCAGGCGCAGCTGCATGCCACCGTGGATGCGGCTGTGCGTATGGGAGTCTCGTTTTGGCCGGTGGATGCGCGTGGTCTCGTAGCGGGAGCTCCCTTGGGTGACGCCACGCAGGGCTCCCCCGGCAATATCGGCATGTACAACGGTGAGGCGGCACTCGCGCAGACCAGCAGGCGCGAGCAGTCGCAGGACACGATGTACACGCTCGCCGCGGATACCGGTGGCAAGGCCCTGCTGGACAACAACGATCTCACGCGTGGCATCACCGATGCGCAAAGGGCGATCTCCGACTACTACATCCTCGGGTACTACACAACCAACACCGCGCCCAACGGTCACTTTCGCAAAATCAGCATCACCCTGAACGGCCGCGAGGATGCCAAACTCGACTACCGCCAGGGCTACTTTGCCCGCAAGGAGTTTGCACAATTCAACGCCTCCGATAAGGAGCGGCAGCTCGAAGACGCACTCATGCTCGGGGATCCCATCACGGACCTCACCATCGCTCTGGAGATCAACTATTTTCAACTCAATCGTGCCGAGTATTATGTGCCGATCATGGTCAAGATTCCAGGCCGTGAGCTCGCCTTGGCCAAGAAGTTCGGCGCCGAACACACACTGATCGACTTCGTCTGCGAGGTAAAGGACGACGTGGGTGGCATCACGGTGAGCAACGTACGCGACAACGTCAACATCAAGCTGACGGACGCCACCGCTGCCGAGCTGGCCAGGCAGCCCATTGAGTATGACGCCGGATTCACCCTTTTGCCCGGCCACTATACGTTGAAGTTTCTCGCGCGCGACGACGAGACCGGCCGCATCGGCACCTATCAGACGAACTTTGTGATTCCGAATCTGAGCAAGGAGGTCCACCGCGTACCGGTGAGCTCTGTTGTCCTTAGCAGCCAGCAAGCGGATCTGAAAAGCGCTCTCTTCAATGCCACCGGCGGCAAGGATGCCGTTCGTAATGATGCCGCAAACCCGCTGGTGCAGGAAGGGCTGAAGCTGATTCCCAGCGTTACAAGGGTCTTCAACATGGCTCGCCCTCTGTATATTTACCTGCAAGCCTATGCAAAGGGAGGAACTCCGCCCTCTGTGCCCACTACGCCCGCCACGCCAGCAGTCCCGGCCTCTGACAAGCCCTTGATTGCCTTTGTCGCGTTCTACCGCGAGCAGAAGAAGGTTTACGAAACCGAAGCGATTGCCGTCACACCGCAGTCCAACACCCGGCTGGGCGTGACCCCATTGCGTTTCACGGTGAACCTGAATAAGCTCACTCCCGGTCAGTACCAATGCGAGGTCACCGTGCTTGATCCAGAGGGCCAAAGGGCCACCTTCTGGCAGGGGCCCATGCAAATCACACAGTAGGGGGCGTCTGACTAGTGGGTCGAGCTGGTTCCGGCTTTGGACGAATTCGCGTTCGCACCCGCAGGATGCTTGTCCACGCGGTATCGATAGGTCAGCGAAAAGTAGCCAAGTGTTTCAGCGGATCCGCGATTCGTCGATAGCAAAAGACCTCCTGGAAAAAGGTGGCCTACACCGATGTTGGCTACAAGGTACTCATGAAAAACGTATTTGCCGGACAGGTCGATTCCCGATCCGAGGGCATCGCTGGCGAACCCCGCCGTGGGTGCCTTGATGGTGGCACTCCCAGAGCCGGAGTAAACACTGTCGTGCGTGTTGACAAGGTTCAGGAACTCGCCCTGTAGAAGAAATGTAAGGTTTGGGCTTGGGGCGAGGTCCAGATTTACTCGTTCCTGCCGAATGTTTTGATAGCCGAACAGATCGGTAAGACCAAAAGCATTGTGATTGGAGGGATATTGCTGGTCATAGGTTCCGATGCGGTATGGATTGCGATGGCTGTTGCCGGTTGCGAAATCATACTCACCACCAAGACGGGGTCTCCATGGGAGCCTTGGCACGGAGTAGGCGAATTTTCCGAAGCTCTGTCCAGCATGAAGCGAATCGTTGGCATAGCTGCCGCGTTGCAGCGAACCGTTGATCTCGTAATCGAAATGAGCCGGTAGCTCGCCCTGCGCCTCGATGCCGAAGGTAGTCTCTACTTCGTTGCCTCGCAGGCCTTGCTGGCTAGTAACCCCGCGCACGGCTCTCACCAAAACGTAGGGATCGATACGCGTCTTGGGAACCAAGCCGGAAAGGGAGGCATAGGCTCCATGGAAGGTCAGCCCTGCCCCGTGTTTATCAAGCGACTCCGGATGGATGCCGACAACCGAAGTACTGAAAAGGTCTATACGATTCTTATTGCCGATGCGTACGTCGAAGCCATCCCATGACCGGCTGTTGTTGGTCCAGTCGCTAATACCGATGATGCGTTCGCTGCCGAATTTCAGCTCCTGACGGCCAGCGATAAAATTCACGGGCACGTTTCTGGGACGAACGTGAAAGTCCAGGTAGGCCTGCCGGTCATCGAAGACGTCACGCATGTTGGCCCCGACGACGTGTGTCGGCAGACCCAGGGCGTGGGTGTCGATGGACTGGAGATAGCCTGTCAGGAACGAGGTCGGACGTACCTCCAGACTGATGTAGTCTCGCGTCAGCTCGTAGATTCTGTCGCCATTCTGCGTGTAGCTGTAGGATGTCTGTCCTTCGGTACGGCCGCGAAGCTCCATACCAATCGTCACCCACGGAGGCAAAGCCTTCCATTCAAGTGGCTGTACAAGACCCCGTTTTTGCGGATAGTCAGCGTAGCTCGCCGTTTGGGCCCTGGCCGCCACCGTAAACATCATTCCTGTCGCAAACACCAAGGCAAGGTGGGTGCGATTGAACATGTGGAAAACGGTCTGCCTTTGAAAAATTGTCACGCTCATCCTTACAACTCCTAACTTGGACATGGCGTAACATGTGGACTGGCGATGTGTGGTGCGACCAACGAACATGCTGCTTCGACGACGACACACAGGAACACATGACAGATCAACACAGACAACGACAACGACATGCCAGATCAACACAGACATCTACAACGACACGACATGTCATCACAAGCATACTACACATTGACACACATATAC
>CAXTZL010000051.1:0-16313 GCA_964248555.1 uncultured Bryocella sp. | reverse complement strand
GAGGAGCATGCGACGCTGCTGCACTTCCTCGGTGAGTCCAACGTGCCCGCTCCGCCGGCGCTGGCCCTCACCGCGGGCTTTGCCATCAACGCCAGCCTGCGGCACGCCCTGGAGGCGGAAAGCTATGATTCAGCGGAAGTGACACGCCTGCTGCGCCGTGCCGAGATGGACAATGTCACCCTGGATGCGAGCACGCTAAGCTATGCCGCCGATACGCGCATGAAACATGCCATGATCGCCGTGGAGGCCGCAGCCGGCTTGCAAAAGATGGGCGTGCTTGCCGAGGCACTCGACATTGCGGAAAGCCTGCGCACCCTGCCGGCCTCCTCCGGCCTGTGGCAGGCGCAAAACATCTGGAACGATCTTCTGCGCCGTTCAGAAAGCCGCGACTGGAGCCGTGAGTGGCAGGAGGGCTATCGCAAACTGGGCACAGCCTTGAAGATCAGCGTGAGGGATCTCGCAGCACATGACAGCGTTGCGCTTGTATAAGTCGACCGTTTCGACACAAACCCTTCCACCCCGGACCGGAGACCACCGCGCCATCCGGGAAGTGCATTCCAACGCAGGTGTTCATGTCTGAAACGCCTGCAACGGTGCCTGATAGTTTGCCCGAGCCTATGCATGAAAGCAGGAGAAGCGGTTCTACTGGAAACCTTGCGGCACGCCATGCTGACCTGCTGCGGCGTGCGGTCGCCCCCGCCGGAAGTTCCCTGCCTCCCGTGCGCCTGCTGCTCGTGCTGGCACATGCGGATGACGAAGTGCTGGCCATGGGAGCTCGCCTGGAGCGCCTCACGGACAGCCGGATCCTGACCGTTACCGACGGAACCCCGGAGGACGGCGAGGACGCCCGGCAGCACGGCTTCCCTACCCTGGAGGCCTACCGCAGCGCACGCGCAGCCGAGTTGCACGCCGCCCTTGCGCACGCCGGGCTGTCGCCCCACGTATACGCACCCTTCCCGGAGATGCCCCTCGTAGGCGACCAGCAGGCCGCCCTGCACTTGGCCGCTCTAGCCCAGGGTCTTCGGCGCGTCCTTGCCTCGTATCGGCCCGAGGTGATCCTCACGCACCCCTACGAAGGCGGACACCCGGACCACGACGCCTGCGCTTACGCCGTGCATACCGCACTGCGGCACGGCAGCTACGACCGGAAGCCGTCAGACCGGCCGCTGCTGCTGGAAGCTCCTTCGTACCACAATGACGGCCGGGGCGGCCTGAAAACCGGGGCCTTCCTCGACAATGGACCGGCACCGATCGCACTGCAATTGTCCGATGTGGAGCAGGCGAAGAAGCGGGCGCGCCTTGGCTGTTTTCGGAGCCAGGCCGAAACCCTGGCGCAGTTCGGCACTGCGCAGGAACTCTTCCGCGTCGCGCCTGCATACGACTTCACGGAGGCACCACACCCGGGCAGGCTGCTCTACGAATGCTTCCCGTGGGGCATGACGGGCGAACGCTTCCGCTCGCTCGCCCGCGAAGCGAACCGGCGGGTGTTAGAACAGCCCGTACCTCTTGCCGCCGGGTCGAGTTCGTGACGACGCGCGGGCAAGACGCAGAGCTGGCCGCGAGGAATGACCCAAGCCCGATTATTCTGAGTGTTGCCTTTCCATTTGCTACGGTGGGTCCGGCCGCGGTGGGCGGGGCCGAGGTCGTGCTTTCGCAGATCGAAGCTGCACTTCCCGCACGTGGCTTTCGTTCGGTCGTTGTCGCGCGGGAGGGGTCGCAACCCGCGGGTCAGCTCTACGCCACCGCGGTGCCCGATCGCGAGATCGACGACGAACTTCGCGCGCAGGTGGAAGCCGCTCATCAGGCCAATCTCGACCGTGCGCTCGCCGAGCATCCCGTCTCCCTCGTACACCTGCACGGCCTCGATTTTCATCGCTATCGCCTTCCGGTGGGCATGCCCGTCGTGGTGACGCTGCATCTGCCGCCGGGCTGGTACCCGGAGACGATCTGGGAAAGCCCTGCCAACTACCAGCTCCTATGCGTTTCCGCAACGCAACGCGCGGCCTGCCCGGCGCACGCGCGCGGCCGTGTCCAGGTCATCGGCAACGGTGTTCCTCTCCCCAATCGTTCGACGATGCGGCCGGAGGGCCGGTACGCTCTAATGCTTTCGCGCATCTGCCCGGAGAAAAATGTGCACATGGGACTGGATGCGGCGCGACAGGCCGACCTCCCCGCGGTGCTCGCCGGCGAGGTGTTTTTCTACGCCGAACACCGCCGCTACTTCACCACGCAGGTGGAGCCAAGGCTTTCCGTTCCGGGTGCGGCGCACATGACCCGGGACATGAAGCGCACAGTCGCCGAAGCGCGATTTCTGGGGCCCGTCACCGGCGCCCCGAAAGCCCGGTTGCTAAGCCGGGCCGCCTGCCTGCTGCAACCCTCGCTCGCTCCGGAAACCAGTTCGCTGGTAGCCATGGAAGCCCTCGCTGCAGGCGTGCCGGTGATCGCCGTGGCCTCGGGAGCCCTGCCGGAAATCGTCGAGCATGGCCGCACGGGGCTGCTGGTCCCGCCCGAGGGCGATATCGTCGCCAACCTCGCCGCGGCCCTTCGGCAAGTGCCTTCGCTTGACCGTCTCCATTGCCGCCAAGCAGCGGAACAACGCTTCTCGCTCGGCATGATGCTCGAGGCCTATGCGGCGCTGTACCGGACGATGGGCCTGCCTTTGTCGGCGTTCGCCCCCGCGGCGGGGGAGCGCTTGCCATCACAAGCAGGGCAGAAAGGACAGCTCGCTCAAAGTTCTGCTTCAGGTTCAGCCACTCCTTCGCCAGCCGTCTTTTCGACAGAAGAGCTGACGACGACCCTCCACAGCGGCTTTTACGCCCTCGAGTCTTTGCTCCATGCGTGGACCGAGTTTTGGGAGCAGGACCCTTCCGCGACACCCTTTCAGCACCCGGCCTGGCTGCTGCCCTGGGCACGCCAGTTTGGCCCCGACGGCACCCTCCACACGGTCACCGTGCAGGACAGGAACGACCAGCTGCTTGGGCTGCTGCCATGTTTCGCCTATGCCGATCCCATCAGCGGGGTTCGTAAGCTTTTACTCCTCGGCAGCGGCACGGCGGACTACCTCGGGGGTACGTTCCACTCCGCCGCGCCCTTTCTGGCCGGGCTGGCTCTGAGGGCTGCTGTCAGCGCCATAGAGAATGTGGATCAGCTCGACTTTATGCAACTGCGATCTGATTCTCCTCTTCTGCTCGCTGCCGAGGGCGGAGCTCTGAGCCCCTGCGAACGCCGTCCGGGGGAGCCCTGTGCCGTTCTGCCGGTAGCCATGCCCCTGCCCGCCCGCGTAGCGGCCAACATACGACGCTACCGTCGCCGGGCGGAGCTTCACAGTTTCTTGCTCTGCCGGGTGGCTGCAACCGCAGACGAGGCTGCCGATAGCTTCGCCACTCTCGTGAAGCTGCACGGTGCGCGGTGGGAGAGCCGGGGGGAAGACGGTGTCTTGGGGGAGGAGCGCGTGCGGCAGCACCACCGCGAGTCCCTTCCGGCGCTGCTCGCTGCCGGGCTTCTGCATCTGTTTCGATTCCAGTGCGGGGAGCAGACCCTCGCCGTCCTCTACGCCCTCGGTGATCCCCCGGGTAGGCGGGAACGGCGCCTCTATCTGTACCTCATCGGCATCGATGTCGACCATGCCGACTGGAGCCCCGGCACCCTGATCCTGCATGCCGTCTGGGAATATGCCCGGCGGGAAGGCTTCACGACAATCGACCTGTTACGCGGAGGTGAGACCTACAAAAAACTCTGGGGAGCCGCCCCACAGCCTACCTTTGCTCTCCACCTTGGCGCGATTCGATCCGCAGGCCATCTTGGAGCCACAGAGTAGGTCCAGCAGCCGGCGTCGAAACAGATCAGCCCGGTGACCCGCCTGCAACATGCGGCGAGCAGCCGAACAACGTACCAATCCGGAACACTTTTGTTTGTTTCTGACGCCAGCGGGCCGGGTAATCCGACCTAGGTGCGATGCCCCGGTCCGATGCCTACCCCTTATGCTGCGGGAAGTAAAGAACAGGAGAACGTAGCGTGATGACTTCAGTGAACGATGGCGTGATGCTGATGCTTGTCGCCATGCTGAACTTCTTTGGGGCGATCCTGCTCGCACATTACCGGGCCAGGCGTGATGTGCTCGCGTTGCCGGCAAGCGAGATGCCAAAAACCCACGCACAACCGGAGGCCGTCAGCGGATGATCAGGACATCTTGGCCTCGCAGGGAGCGCGCTTGCCGCAGAGTCTGACACCCTCGGCGGCCGTGTCAGGCAGACTCGCGACCCGCAGTTTTCCGCTCTCCGGCTTGCGCTTCGCGATCTCCCGTTTTGCTCTCGGCTGCCGTCCCCGCACCATGGCCGACGCTTTCCAAGCGGGATCTTTCCGCTACAACGTACTGCAGTGCATCTACCCAGTTCAAACCCTGACTGCTGGCTTCGTTCATCAGGCAATCGAACAGGATGCGATCCGAAGGACCTGGAAGAGCTTGCTGAAAAAGCTGACAGACCCGGCTGAACTCGGCCGAGACATCTTCTTCAGGCGTCTTGTATCGTTCCCGTGTCACAGTCTTACGCCGCCTCTAGGCAGGCTAACGCATGCGACCCGCTCCTGGTCGGTGAAAACTGGCTACTTTTTCTTGCAGGCCCATTTTGGGAACGCACGGGAATCTAGGCCCTGTGCCTTCCTGTGACGTAAAGGCGAACGCAGGGCAAAATAGAGGGGCGGAGACGGACGGCTGCCCGCGCTTCGTTCGCTCCGAAAGGACCCTACGGTGACCCCTGAAGAGTTTCGCGAACACGGACATCAGCTGATTGACTGGCTGGCGAATTACCACCAGACGCTGGCCGAACGCCCCGTCATGAGCGTTGCGGCACCAGGAGAGATCGCCGCGCAACTGCCCGCATCCCCACCGAAGGAGCCGGAAGCCTTCGCAGAGGTCATCGCGGATTTGGACCGCATCGTGCTCCCGGGACTCTCGCTTTGGCAGCACCCGCGCTTTTTCGGCTATTTTCCAAGCAACGCGCTGCTTGCCGGCGTGCTCGGCGATGTGTTGAGCACCGGCCTGGGCGTGCTTGGCCTTTCCTGGCAGTCGAGCCCGGCATTGACGGAGATCGAAACGGTGGTGCTGGACTGGATGCGGCAGATGACGGGGCTCTCCGAGGCGTGGCACGGCGTAATCCAGGACACCGCCTCCACCAGCACGCTCGTGGCGCTGATCACAGCACGCGAGCGCACCACCGGCTTCGCCCTCAGCCGTGGTGGTCTGCAGGCAGAGCCCCGGCCCCTGACGATCTACGTTTCCGAGCAAAGCCACAGTTCGGTGGACAAAGCCGCACTGCTGGCCGGCTTTGGCCGTGAAAACCTGCGCCTGGTTCCCTGTGATGAGGACCACGCCATGCGCGCGGAGGCACTCGAAAGCATGATCGAAGAGGACCGCGCCGCCGGAAGGCTTCCCTGTGCCATCGTCGCCACCACGGGCACCACCGCATCCACAGCGCTCGACCCCGTGGGTGACCTCGCGACAGTTGCCGCGCGCCAGGGTCTGTGGCTGCATGTGGACTGCGCCATGGCCGGCAGCGCCATGATTCTGCCGGAGTGCCGCTGGATGTGGGACGGCGTCGAGGGCGCGGACAGCCTCGTACTCAACGCGCACAAATGGCTGGGCGCACCCTTCGATTGCTCGCTCTACTACGTCCGCGATCCGGAACACCTGGTGCGCGTCATGTCCACCAATCCCAGCTTTTTGCAATCCTCTGTTGACGGCCAGGTGCGCAATCTACGCGACTGGGGCATTCCGCTGGGACGCCGCTTCCGTGCCCTTAAATTATGGTTCCTGATTCGCGAGCAGGGCGTATCCGGCCTACAACGGAGGCTGCGGCGCGACCTCGCCAACGCGCAGTGGCTGGCGGCAGAGGTAGAACGCACCCCGTACTGGAGTGTCGTAGCGCCGGTCCCGCTGCAAACCGTCTGCATTCGCCACCAGCCGCCCGGCCTGGAGGGCAAAGCTCTCGATGCCCACACCCGGGCCTGGGCCGAGGCCGTGAACGAGTCGGGCGCCGCCTATCTGACGCCCGCCACGCTCGACGGGCGCTGGATGGTCCGCGTCTCGATCGGCTCCCTGAATACAGAAGCCGAAGATGTTGCTGCGGTGTGGAACGACATCCGTCGCGCGGCGGAAGCGGGAGACGGATTACGCAATTCTGCAGGGGCGTAGCGAAGGAGCACTGCCCTACGGGTCTATTCCCTCCACCCGCGTGGAATCATAAATTCCTGCGGGAATTGGTAGCTCGGGATGGCCTTGCGGCAGGATCAATCTCCATTGCCTGTTTTCAGGAGAGACCTGCAAAATGTCGCGGGGGTCCTGCTTCCAGGCTTGCACCTGCGGCGCCCACGCCGGAGACACAGAGAAGAAGTTCCGCGAGCGCATATACTGCGAAACCCACTCAGGAGTAGCAAACAAAGGGCACCGGTGGCGAGTACACGGGATCTCCCGCGTCTAGCCACCGATGCGCAGTACGCAACCGAAAGGTTCAACAGAGCTACGGACTCGAAGAAATAGCGGGAGGCAGAGATGGATGACTGGTTCCAGAGATGGAAATCACACTGAAAGCAGCCGTTCCAGTTCAGCCCGCCCGCCAGAATGCCGGCGGCCAGCAGGTTGCCCAAACGCCAGTTCACCCGGAAAAGAAAGACCAATGCCCCTCCAGTAATCAGCAGGAACAGGAGCCAGAGCACATCCAGAACGAGGTTGCCCGGATGCCGCGCCAGCCAGTGGCCGAAGGTGTTGGCGCCACTGGTGGTGAGGAAGGAGAGCACCCAGACACGCTGAAGCAGCACCGGTCCCAAGTAGGCATAAAGGGGCTTGGTGGCCTGCCGGGCGCCGGCATGGAACGAAACGACGACCGCGGCAACTTGCACGGCCGTGGCCGCAGTTAACAGGGAGGCCTCCACACAGCCGCGCGGGCCGATGACGGGAGGACTCGCCCACCAATAGCAGGGCCACGCACACAGGAAACCAGAACTGGCAGTTTTCCATGTTCAGCCAGACCTCCTTCGAGGCAGAGGTAAACACGAGGGCCAAAAGAGCCAGAAGCCTTGCGGCAAAGGAAGTCGCCAGGCTGCAGGAAACAGCCAGGTACACGGTGAGCAGTTGCACAAGCAGCGCAGCCCAGGTGAACAGCAGTGCCGCCGCACTCAGGGGCAGAACCCTGGCCGCTATCAGGCTGAGGCCGTTGTCCCAGAGCGAATAGTACCCCTGGTGGGGCGCGAGGAGAGCATTCCATGCCGGCGCATTCCACGCATAGCGCAGGTAGGTTGTCCCCTCTTCGGCCCACACCCGGCCTCCGGTCACGAGCCAGGGGGCGCGCAGGAAGATCAGGGTAAAGGCGACCAAAACCAAGAGCGCAGCTTGCCGGGTCGTAAAGGTCGAGGGCTGAGTCAGCTGCCGCCATCCATGGCCGGAGAAGGCAGACGTCGGCCTCAAGCTCCCCTCTGCTGCTGTGTATGGTTTCATAAACCTAGTACAGCACGATCAGGTCAGGGAGCACAGCCCTACCCGGCCCCGTCAGTCCGGAGTCCGGAGTCCGGAGTCCGGACGCAAGGATAGCTACGCGCCGCGCCCTCCTTCGTGTTGACGAAGCTATTCTCCACCTAGTGGGCGGCGTCGCAGACGATGGCAAGGCGATGCTGCACCGGATCGTTTACATAGGAGCAGCGCCAGTCCTTGCCTGCGGTGATGGCCGTTTTGCCGTCTTGGAAATGCATGACGTCCACCCGCCCGTCGCTGTTGCCGGTGACGCCATTGAAAAAGGTCACCTGCGAACTGGAGTACTCCTCGGCCTGGTGAGCGCCGCGTAGCTGCGGTACATCCACCGAAGCCGTTTCTACCTGCGCCGGAGGCGCTGGCTGTGGAGCATGCCTGGCTACTTGATGGGGCAAAATGAGCAAAGTGAGTACGATGGGAATCAAATCCACCTCCCGTGTGTCGACGCGATTCTACGCCCGTTTCTGACCCGATCTGGCCAGTCCCTACGCTCGCTCCTGCCCCTTTCGAGGGATTGTAGGGGAGGATCTCCTGGACGGACGACGCGGCCTCGCACCGCGGAGCGCCCCGGGAGCATCCATAAGGAGCTATGAGCGAAGTTCTCCATGACGTTCTTGTTATCGGCGCCGGCCCAACCGGGCTGGCCTGCGCGATTGATGCCCAGAATGAAGGGCTCCACGTTCTTCTGGTTGACAAGGGATGTCTGACGAACTCGCTCTTCCATTACCCCGCCCACATGACCTTTTTCACCACCCCGGAGTTGCTTGAGATTGGCAACATGCCCTTCTCGTCGCCGAACCAGAAGCCGACCCGCTCCGAGGCGCTTGAGTATTACCGCAAGGTCGCCGACCACTACAAGCTCGATGTGCGGCAATATGAACGGGTCGACAAGGTAACGGGATCCGACGGCGACTTTCGCGTGCGCACGATCGACCGCTTTGAGCGAGAACACATTCACCGCACCCGCAAGATTATCGTGTCCACGGGTTATTACGACCTGCCAAACCACCTCGGCATCCGCGGGGAGGATCTGCCCAAGGTCGCCCACTACTACAACGAACCACACCCCTTTTTTGCTCAGGAAGTGCTCGTAATCGGCGGCAAGAACTCGGCAGCCATCGCGGCGTTGGACCTGTGGCGGCACGGTGCGCGGGTGACGCTGGTACACAGAGGCGCTGAGCTCCACCGTCACATAAAGTATTGGATCAAGCCGGACATCGAAAACCGGATCAAAAACGGTGAAATCATGGCCTACTTCAACACCACGGTTTCGGACATCACCGAAGACACCGTTACGCTGCAGACGCCTGAAGGCGAGAAGACTATCAGCAATCAGTTCGTTTTCGCACTCACCGGCTACCATCCGGATTTCGCCTTTATTGAATCTCTCGGCGTTCACCTTGATCCCGAGAATGCCCGTTGTCCCATCATGAATCCCGAGACGCTGGAATCCAATGTACCGGGTATCTACGTGGCCGGCGTGGTAGTGGCGGGCGAACGTACCAACGAAGTCTTTATCGAAAATGGCCGTTTCCACGGCGCCTTGATTGCCCGCGACCTGGCGGAAAAGCTGGGGGACGACAGAGGTTTGCCGCGAGCGGAGCTCGTGGCACCGCTGTACACCGTGGCCGCGGAGTAAACGCACGCGTTGCAGACTTCGACTTGGACTGCGAGAGTCCTAACTCACCACCCGCCGCCTGAACCCACGCATGCCAAGCCACATCAGCAAAACGCTGAAGAAAATCAGCATGCCCAGGATCAAGAGGTCGGGCATGTGTCCCATGCCCGGCGTCAGCGCCGCCCGAAGGCCTTCGCTGATGTACACGATGGGGTTCACCAGTACGCCGTATTGCAGCCACCGGATGGCCCCCAGCGCTGCCCACGGATAGTAGACGCAGCCCAGAAACGTGATTGGCACCACGACGACGCCGAAGATCAGGCCGATCTGTTTGGGCTGCACACTCGTGCCGATAAACAGCCCCAGGGCGCCCGAAACAAAGCTCCCCAGCACCAGAACCAACGCCAAAAAAAGCCAGTTGGAAACGTGGGCCTGCACCGGCGTCGATGGAATGTAATACGCCAGCGGAAACACGATGCCCGCCGCCACGATGCTCTGTAGCGCGGAGAACACCACCTTCTCCAGCGCCACGCCGCCGATGGGCAGTGGCGACATCACACGATCGTCGATTTCGCGCGTGATGCCGAACTCCGTAGCCAGCGGTAACGCAACGGCCGCGATGCCGGAGAACATGATCGCCACGGCCATCAAACCCGGCAGCAGCACCGTCCCAAAACCGCCACCGGCACCGCCCATGCCGGCCATGCGCGCCGCGGGACTGGATGCCGCGGCGCCGCCCGTCATGTGCGGCATGATGTAGGTGAACACGAAAAGAAACAGCAGCGGATTCATCACCACGCGCACGATGAACGGCGCAATCTCACGACGCAACACATAGAAGTCGCGCAGCAGAAGGCCGCCAAAGGCGCGGAGATAGCTCGGTCTGGCCGGAGCCGCTGGATTACTCACGAAGTTCCCTTCCTGTCAGCCGGATGAACACTGTTTCAAGGCTGGGTTCTGCGGTCGAAAGGTCGCGCAGACCGAAGTCGTTGGCCACCGTGACGACGTGAGCCAACAGGCCGTCCTTGGCCCGAGCCAGGACGCGCAGACCGGTCTCCGTCTTCTCGACGCTGGTCACCCCTTCCAACTGCTGCAGGCGTTCTCCCAGCGCAGGCGCCGCGACGGCAGCATTCAGGCGAAGATCATAGATTTTGTCGCCGCCCACGCTCGCCTTTAGGGCAGCCGGCGTGTCTTCCACCAGGATGCGGCCGTGATCGATGATGGAGAGCCGGCCGCAAAGCTCGTCCGCCTCCTCCATGTAATGCGTAGTCAGTACCACCGTGATGCCTTGGTCCTGCAGCCCGCGCACCGCCTCCCACATGGCAAGACGGCTCTGCGGGTCGAGCCCGGCGCTGGGTTCATCCAGAAACAACACCTTGGGACGGTGCGCGATGGCCCGGGCAATCTGCACCCTTTGCGCCAGGCCACCGGAGAGCTGCTGCGGGTAGGCCGTGGCGCGATCCGTCAGACGAAATTGCTCCAGCAGCTCAACCGTACGGGCGCGGCCCTCGGCTCCGCTCATGCCGAAGTACCGGCAATGGAACTGGATGTTTTCTGCCACGGTACAGGCACGGTCCAGCGTGTTGTACTGCGGAACGACCCCGATGAACTGCCGCGCCATCGCCGGTTGCGCCACCACGTCCACCCCGGCAATGCGCACGCTGCCGGCCGTTGGCACAGCGCGGGTGGTTGCCACCGAGATCGTTGTCGTTTTGCCCGCCCCGTTAGGGCCGAGCAGGCCGTATATCTCGCCCTCGGCAACGGACAGGTCGATACCGTCCACTGCCGTAACAGCCTGCTTGCCCGGGTACACCTTGCGTAAGCCCTGGATTTCTACGATGCCGCTACTCAAAATTCCCTGCCGTCCTCTCCGTACGGGTTCAAGCCGGGGTTTAATCGCTCCCGGTTCCAGTTGTCGCTGCGCATCGCAGCATGGCAGCGGAGCCGCATCTCAGGTCAGCAGACCAGGAGAACCGATGTTCCGATACGCCGCCCAGTTTACCCGTGCAGCCTCTGCTCTGGCCCTGTTGCTGGCCACAACCTCTTCAACGATCACGGCCCAGACGCCGGCAGGAACCACGGGAAGCGCTGCCGGCAGCCTGAAAGCGGCGATCGTACTCCCCAATGCCACCACCAACGGCGTCGCGGTTGCGCCGGGAGGCCGTACGTTTCTGGTGATCGCCAAGCAGAAAGGGCAGGAGGTGCCGCAAATCGCGGAGTGGGTCAACAGTCAGCTCAAGCCCTACCCGGACGCTTCCTGGAACAGCTGGAAAAAGGGCGATGATGCCTCGCACAAATTCGTGCATGCCAACTCGGTCCGCTTCGGCCCCGATGGAACGCTGTGGATCGTGGATTTCGGATCTCCCGAACTGCATGACCCGGTGGAAACACACGGGGGAAAGCTGGTAGGGATCAATATCGCAACGGGCCAGGTCGTGGAAACGCTCTACCTGGACAAGGCGCTCGATCTGAAGCGCAGCGCACTCGACGACGTGCGTTTCAACGGCGACCACGCTTACCTGACCGACGCCGGTTGGCCGGGCATCATCGTGGTACACAGCCCGGACGGGGCGATGTACCGCACCCTAAGTGATACGCCCTCCGTCACGGCACAAACACCGCTCTACGCCGAAGGCCATGAGCTTCAGGACAAACACGGCAAGCCGATCTTCTTCCACGCCGATCAGCTGGAAGTCTCGCCAGACGGCAAAACGCTTTACTACCAGCCGTGCTCCGGTCCATTGTCCGCGATCCCTACCCAGTTCCTTGATAACGCTGCGATACCAGATGCCGAGCGCGCAAAACATGTGCGGTTGTTCGCCAATAACGACACTGCCGGCGGAACGGCAATTGATGCCAAGGGGAATGTGTACGTCTCGGACACCATGCACGATGCCGTGCTGAAGATCACGCCCGAAGGCAAGGTCTCGACGCTGGTACAGGACCCGCGGCTGGTCTGGGTGGATGCCATGTGGATCACGGCGGACGGCCGCCTCTGGATGCCCGCGGCGCAAATGGATCGCACCCCCAGCTTCAACGACGGCAAGCAGGCCCTGCAGCTGCCGATGACCGTATTTACCGTGCAGATCGGCAATGGACCGCCACCGACGGATCATAAGTGATGTTCTTTGCCGCAACCCTCGCCATGTAAGCTGGGGCCGCCGGAGGTGCTCCATCGATCCGCAGACCTAGCCACCTGGGCTGCCACTCAGGTGGGACCTGGGCTCCTCCGCCGCGACGTAAAATGGGATCTGTTGGGCAAGTGAACTCCATGGTCACCATTCAGCAGGACGACATCATCGAGAGCCTTCGGGCGGCTCTGCAATACATCAGCTTCTACCACCCGGTGGACTACATTACGAACCTCGCCCAGGCCTATGACCTGGAGCAGTCCCCGGCCGCGAAAGACGCCATCAAGCAGATCCTGGTGAACTCCCGCATGTGCGCGGAGGGCCATCGTCCCATCTGCCAGGACACCGGCATCATCACGGTGTTTCTGAAAGTTGGCATGGATTGCATGATCCGCAAAGGCGACAGTCCGCCGACGATGAGTCTGCAGGCAATCTGCGACCAGGGCGTGCGTGAGGCATGGCTCGACCCGGACAACAAGCTGCGGGGATCCATCCTTGCCGACCCGGCATTCGGCCGCAAAAACACAAAGGACAACACGCCCTCGGTCGTCGAGGTCTCCCTCGTGCCAGGCACTACGGTCGACATCACCGTCGCAGCCAAGGGTGGCGGCTCCGAGGCCAAATCCAAGTTCGTCATGCTGAACCCTTCTGATTCGGTCGTCGATTGGGTGCTGAAAACCGTGCCGACCATGGGTGCCGGCTGGTGCCCGCCCGGCATGCTCGGCATCGGCATCGGGGGCACCTCGGAAAAAGCCATGCTGCTCGCCAAAAAATCCTTGATGGACCCCATCGACATGCAGGAGCTCAAGGCCCGCGGTCCGCGCACAAACATCGAGGCGATGCGGGTCGAAATCTACGACAAGGTCAATGCGCTCGGCATCGGGGCACAGGGCCTCGGCGGTCTTACAACGGTGCTTGACGTAAAAATTCAGGACTGGCCGACCCACGCCGCGAATCTGCCGGTAGCGATGATCCCGAACTGTGCAGCCACGCGCCACGCGCACTTCGTTCTCGATGGCTCCGGCCCGGTGTACCTCGATCCCCCGGCGCTCGAAAACTGGCCGAAGCTGACCTACGATCCTTTAGGCTCGGGCGCCCGGCGCGTGAACCTCGACACCCTCACGCGCGAAGAAGTCAGCAGTTGGCAGCCCGGTGACGTTCTGCTGCTGAAAGGCAAGCTGCTGACCGGACGCGATGCGGCACACAAGCGCATGACCGATATGCTCAGCCGCGGCGAAACGCTGCCTGTCGACTTTACGAACAAGCTCATCTATTACGTCGGCCCGGTGGACGCCGTGCGCGACGAAGCTGTCGGCCCGGCCGGACCCACGACCGCCACGCGCATGGATAAATTCACGCGTCAGATGCTTGAAGAAACCGGCCTGCTGGGCATGGTGGGCAAGGCCGAGCGCGGGGTCTCCGCCATCGACGCCATACGCGACAACAAAGCTGTCTACCTGATCGCCATCGGCGGCGCTGCCTACCTGGTCTCGAAAGCGATCCGGCACTCGCGCTTGCTGGCTTTCGAGGACCTCGGCATGGAGGCCATTTACGAGTTCGATGTCGTCGACATGCCCGTCACGGTGGCCGTCGATTCCGAAGGAAACAGCGTACACACCACCGGACCGGCGGAGTGGAAGGAGCGTATCGCGCACTCGCAGGAGCTGGCGGGCGTAGCGATCCTGGGACAATGAAACCACCGATGCTGACTTCGTTGCAGGATCGCGTGGCGATCGTCACCGGGGCCTCCCGTGGGCTAGGGGCGGCCATTGCGACCTCACTTGCCGAGGCCGGTTGCCGCGTGGCGGTGAACTACTGGGCCAATCGCGAACGTGCCGACGCCCTCTGCGCTGATCTCCGCTCGCAGGGTCTCGCGGCCCAGGCCTTTCGGGCGGATGTGCGCGATGCCAAAGACGTCGCCAGCCTTTTCACCGCTGTGCGCAAGGCTTTCGGTGAACCGGATATCGTGGTCGCCAACGCCACGGCGCATCAGCCGATGCTCGCCGTGGAAGACCAGACCTGGCAAGCCTATCTCGATCAACTGGAGTTCTTCGTGAAGTCGCCGTTGCTGCTGATGCAGGCCGCCCTGCCGCATTGGCGCGCTGTCAGCCATGGGCGTTTCATCCAGATCGGCAGCGAGGTGGTGGAGCTCGGCAATCCGCGCTTCGCCAACTACGTGGCCGCCAAGGCCGCGCAGCTGGGACAAACCCGTTCCTGGGCGCGAGAGCTTGGCCCGGAAGGCATCACGGTGAACCTCGTGGCTCCGGGATGGATCCCCACCGAGCGCACCGTGGAGGAAAGCGACGATGCTCGGCGTGACTACCTGCGTCGCGTTCCTCTGGGTGCCGGCACGGCCTCCGACGTTGGAGCCGCGGTGGCTTACCTGGCCTCCGACGCCGCGGCTTTCATCACAGGCCAAAAGCTCTCAATCAATGGTGGTAACACGCTGGAATAGCTCGCCTTATCGCTCTACGCAGGGCGCTCTGCGGCTATACTTTGGACAAAACGGGCGCTGAGTAAATCTCCCGTTTTGAAAAGACAGCGGGTACCTCCGGAGAGCCTCATGACCCCTCGCGCTGACCTTGTCCACCGTGTCCTCGCTGCCAAAAGCCGACTCGGCCTTTCCTGGACGACCATCGCCTCCACGCTGGGTTCGAGTTCGCCGATTGTCTACACCTCGGCCCTTCTTGGACAGTTTGCCTTGACCCATGAAGAAGCCGAAAAGGCCGTTGCCCTGCTTGAGCTCCAGCCCGGCGATGCCGCTCTGCTCGCCCAGCCGCCGGTACGCGGTGAAGGCGTGGTCATGCCGCCGACAGATCCCCTCATCTATCGCTTTTATGAGCTCGTGCAGAACTACGGCATGACCTGGAAGGAGCTGATCAACGAGGAGTTTGGCGACGGCATCATGAGCGCCATCGACTTCAGCATGCAGATCGAGCGGGAGCCGAACCCGGCTGGCGATCGCGTAAAGATCAGCATGTCCGGCAAGTTCCTGCCTTACAAACGGTACTAGTTTAGTTATGGCGGACTGAAAGGTTAGCCTTTTGCACAGCGGGCCCTTACTCAAGAATTGAGCAATTTGAGACAAAAAGTCGTAAATTACTGGGCGAAGTAGCACGTTCGTTGCACGTGAACACGACTTTTCAGGCTATCTTCATATTTCTCCGTTGCATCTCAATCAATGGTGCGCACAGGTGTGCGCCCGGACGCCGACGTACGAACCGGCGTATCCAAGGGAGAACAGCAACATGAAGCAGTGGAGCAAGAATCTCATCCCGGCGTCGCTCGCCACAGTGGCACTTCTGGCCACCCCGGCCCTCAGTCTGGCTCAGGCGGTGTCGAACCCCACGGCTGTAGCGCCCGGCGCACGTTCGGCAGACGTGATCACCGACACACAGAACGGCGTGTACATTTACCATGTCAAGGTCGTGCAGCGGTCGCTCGATGCAGTCAACTACCTGAACCGGTCCGGCTCCACGCATGTGGACTTTAAGGGTACGAATCTGGAGCCCAGCATCAAGGGCGAGGCCAAAGTGGATGCCGTCACGGGCAAGACCAACATTTCTGTGAAGCTGGAAGGTTTCACGCCTGCAAACGGTTTCGGCCCGGAGTACCTGACCTATGTGCTATGGGCCATCTCTGCAGACGGCCGTCCCCAGAATCTGGGTGAGCTTGAGCTTGCTGGAAACAAGGCTTCTCTGGACGTTACGGTTCCGTTCCAGAGTTTCGGCATGATCGTCACAGCAGAGCCTTACTTTTCCGTTTCGGTTCCGTCTGACGTAATCGTCGCTCAAAACGTATTTTCAGATAGGACACAGGGCATCCTGCAACAGGTCAATGTTCATTACACTTTGCTTCCGCGGGGACTGTATGCCAACACCGAGGGCGCCAAGGCCCAAATGCACCCCATTACGGACCGCCAGCACACTCCTCTGGCCCTGTATGAGGCCTACAACGCACAGCGCATCGCAATCAACGCCGGTGCGGACAAATATGCCGCGGACATCATGAAGGAAGTCCAGACGGACATCACCAACGCTCAGGA
>CAXTZL010000050.1:0-16377 GCA_964248555.1 uncultured Bryocella sp. | reverse complement strand
TCAGTGTGTAGAAATCCCACTGCGGGGTCGAGGCCGACACTTTCAAGGGCGGATTCAATGTCATGCCGAAGCAGCGCGTAGAGGAAAGACAAAAGCGCGTTGACACGGTCGAGCGGGGGACGCCGGGAGCGCCCCCCAAACTGAAAGCTTTCTCGATCCCGGACGACCAGTTCGTCGAAGACGCTGAAATATATCTGTCCTGCCGCGCCTTCGTGGCCGCGCGCTTCGTCGATCGATGCGGCACGATTTGCATCCAATCCGATCCATGAAAGCCTGTCCGCCGCGGTTCGCAGCGTAGCCTGCCGCGCCGGGTCATTGAGTTCACGGGCTCCACGCAACAGCACAACCCGGCTGTTGGCGATCTTTGCCGTCACGATGGTGCGGACCAGCGCAAGCGCCCGCTCTCCACCATCGGCGATACGGTACTGCTGCCGACGAAGTAGCACGTTGCCGGAGACCGGCCCCTGCACACGCGCCAGGAAACGACCCTGTTCCGTAAGAAACGAGATGCCGAGGCCCTTTTCGCAGCACAGCGCCAGCACCGGCGGTGAACAGGAAATCTGCCCCCAGCAAACCAGCCCTTCCAACGTGTGCACCGGGATGCGCAGCCTTTGCTCGCCGCCTACCTTGACGGACACCGTTTCGCCGTCGCGGTGCAGGTAGGCTCCTTGGGTCATCACATGCAAAGTGTTCAGCAGTTTACGCATGGGCGTTCAATCCGTCGGATCCGCTTGCAGCAAACGCAGCTGCGCGGCCTGCCAGCGCGCGGCCACCTGCACGCGATCGGTGCCGTGCGGCAGGCAAACATCCACGAGTGAGCAACGGTCGCAGTGCTTTGCCGGCAGGGCAGGAGGCGTTTCATGTGCTGCGTAGAGCCGGTGCATGGTCGTGGTCAAAGCTTCCGTGCGGCCGCGCAGGGCATCTGTGAAGGGGACGTCAATGCGGCGGCGCGGCTCACCGTAGAAGATCGCCCCCTGCGGCACGGGTTTACCCAGCATCTCTTCCAGACACAGCGCCTGCGCACAAAGCTGCACCAGGTCGCAGTCGGTTGGCTTGCGCTTGCCGCGTTTGTATTCCACAGGAAACGGTTCCGGCCGGAACTCCACGATGTCCGCGCGGCCCGTCAGCCGCAGGCGCGTGCTGTGCAGGAGCATGCCGCGTACTGTGCGGACGGTGTGCCGGCGCGACTGCCCGGGCAGGTCTGCCCGCTCATGCAGCAGGCGTCCCTCAGCCGTGAGCCGGTTTTCGGCCCACGCCTGTTCCAGATGAATCAAAGCCCATTGCCGCGTACAGAACGCGAGGTGCTGTAAACCGCTTAACGGCAGGGCATCGTCTGGCGCGATCTCGGCTCCGGACGGCATCTCTAGAAGCCGTCGATCTTTTCCGGCGTGAGGCCTTCCAGGTCGCTGAGAGTGTAGCTGCCGTCCGGGTTTACCTGCAGCGTGCCGTGCACCCGCGCGCTGCTGAACTGACCGGCCATGCAGTTGTGCTTCCACCAAAGCAGCGTCTTCACGGCCATGCTTCCTTCCGTCGAGCGGACGAGGCATCGTTTTCGAATAAGCACGGCAAAACGGCTTTGATAGCCTCTGCGTCGGCATCGCTAAAGCCGGTGCGCACAGACAGTTGGGGATTCATGCTGCCGAAGAACACATACACGGCTTTGTCGACCCGGCATGCTTCATGCCCATGGTGTCGGCCCCGCGTTTGGTGCCGTCACCTTCGCCAGAGACACTCTTGGTGATCTGCGTACTGGTGACATCCACCGGCTGCACGCTGAAGGCGGACTGCACCGTGACCGGTCCGCGAATGGGGATGGAAACGCCCGTTTCGCCTGCGCCCTCCTCGTCTTTCTTATTGCCCTTTCTCTTCATCGCAAACAGCTGGCCGAAGGCGCGCACATCCAGCCAGATCTCGCAGGCTTTTTCGGCGGTGCCGGGGCCTCCGAAGTCTTACCCAGCGTTCTCTGCGCGCGGTCGCTCAGGCTGGTGGCAGCATCCACCTTACGGTCATCCGACTGCACAAAGATCGCTGCGCCGCCATCGAGCAGCCGATTGCGTATCTTTCTCTTGAGGCAAACATCGGTGATCTCGCCGTAGCCGCTGTAATCCGTGCGAGGACGGTTCCCATTCAACGGGTCGCCGTTCGGATTGGCGTGATCCACGCTCAGAATGACGGCAAAATCTATCTTGCTGGAAAGGCTCACTGGTCTTCTCCCTGTTGTTCTAACTGCGCGCTGGTGCCAGCTTCTGGTTTTCTACGACGCAGCGCTTCACGCTGGCTATGAAATGCGAGTAGGAATTCCCCAGACAGACGCCGGTTGTCGTTGAAAGCGTTGTTGCCGTCGTCCATGGCTGGAAAGCTGCTGATCAGCTCATCCAGCAGGCGTTGGCGTATCGTAAGTGCACCGGCGTAGCGCGAGCCGCGCAGCCGCGCGATGTAGGGCCTTAGTTGCAGTTCCAACGTGCGCCATGTGGTGGCGGGATGGTCGGCAAAGCGCTGCATCAGGCGTGCCGCGTTGGTTTCGCGCCCCTCGCCAGCTACGCTCAAGGCAATTTCCTCAATGCTGTCGGCTATAGCGAGCAGCCGGCCATACAGGTAGTCGCGGGTGCGGCGGTCTTCTTCCAGACTCATTTTATAGTTCTCCACGGGGTGTGTTCCACGGACAAGCGAACAGGCGATGCCGAGGGTGCGCTCAAACTCCCAACGCTCCAGTCCGGCGCGGTTAAGAGCGCGGCGCACGACTGCCTGCTCGAGGTCGTGCGGCAGTGGCCGGTTATCCACGATGCAGGGCAATAAGCGTTCCACGGTGACTTGGCGCAGTTTGTCGTCAACGCGACGGCCATAGGCAGCCTCTGCGATGTCGCGGGGTGAGGGGGCGCCGACGAAGTGCAGCTCCTTGCCGAAGTTCTGGGGCCAGGCCAACATGTTGTGCCAGTGCTCGATGCGCTCGAGGAACTCTGAGCCGCGCAGTTCGCGGTAGTACACGATGGCCATGCGTCCGGGCGTTGCAGAGTCCAATGCCATTACCACTACGTCGGCGCGATCGTTCAACTCTGCACGGTACCCCTGCATGCGCTTGTTCAATTTCAGGGCAAGTGCCTGACCCACATCGCCGATAGCAGTGTCAGCCTCGAAGTAGGGTGTTTCTCAGGCAGAATTAACTCGTCAGCATCATCGTGCCCGAACATTTCAAGAGTACTGACCACTGGCTTGGGGACGGACTGACCGCCTGTCGCCCATGCAACGACCACCAGCTCGTCAGCGATAGACGATCCCTGGCGCTTGATCAACCAGCGCAGCGCATTGTGAGCTTTTTGCGAAGATTCGTAACCTAGGGACGCTGCCTCTTCACTTGAGTGAAAACGGCCGCGAAAGGTGTAGCCCTTAGTGTCGTTGAACTAATCAGCTTGGCGTTGTCTCCGCCTTTCCTAATACCTTTTGGGTGTTTCTGTGTCGCGCGGACCTCACAACCACACATGAAGCATAGAGCCGTTTTTGTACTGAGGCTCTGCTCGAATTTCTGCCATGAAAGTTGAAGTGCAGGGTCTTCCCAAGTGGCGGATTCGAGATGAGAAATCGACTGTACTCGCCAGCGTATCCAAACCTTGGCTGGATCGAGTTTAATTGTCTACTCACTTTGACCTTTTCCAGTTCGCCATCTTTTTGCGTTATCACTCGCTCGTGAATCAAATCTTCCAGTAGAGATCCTGTGTTGACATACTTCAAAACGGCTGCTGTCGTTTGATTGCCGAAATCGCTCGAGTTCCAGCTTGCCAGCACTTGTATGTAGCGGTTATGTTTCGCAGGGTCCCCTTCGAAGCGCTCCATTCCTTTGGCACAATATTCGAGCTGTTCTGTCAGGGGGTTTGCTGCGGGAGCTGTGCCCGAACGACTAGCGGAATCCTCCGTCGTGAACATGATGGTTTGATGGTCTTCAAGCGTAGCAGAGGCAAATGTGCCGTCATCGTATAGCGCGACTTCAATTTGTGTTCTCTGGATCACTGACCCTACCGGGGCTAGGCCTCGAACGTCCAAGCGAGTGCTTCCAAAGCAGGCTTCGTAGGTCTCATTCAGCCTTTGCAGCCAACTCATGCTTTCGCCCCCTCGCGTTCCAACTCGGCCAGCTCCGTTTCTGCGGAAAGGAGATTTCCGCCCAGCCCGAAATGTTTGGGCCGCATGGCGCGAATGTCCTTGCGGAGGATCGTGCCCGAGCTGTCATCTGGTCTGTGAAAGCGCAGCATCCCGTTCACCATCTGAGGCCGCCAGAAGTTGGTCCCCAACCGGCCTGCGCCGGTTTCGTCCGGGTAGGTGAAGGAGTGGAACATGAGTGGGTAATCCAACGCGCCATCGTGATCGTAAGGGCTGCTGCCGCTGCCGAACGCGCATGGACTCACATAGCCCTGACACTCGCGCGTGCCCAAAAACACGTCCTGCCTGCCGCCGCGTTCCAGGCTGCGCTGCGCGATGGTGAAATGTTTGCCGTCGTTGCGGTCACCGGCGAGTGCTGCCTGGTGCGAGTTCCATTCAAAGTGTGCGCGCACCTGGTACTCCACGCCGGGCCCGTCGGTCATCTCGTGCCGGCGTTCGTAATTTGCGAGGATAAAGTAGCGGTTCATCGGTTCCGGGCTGTGCAGGGGAAATGGGTCGTGAGGATGGGAGCGCCGCCATTCACCCAACACCCTTCGTGAAATTTTGCGCCCACGCAGCACATCTTCCAGTTGCGCCGGCGGATCGGGCAGGCGCACCAGCAGCACGCGCCCACCCTGCGGCCGCCGGCCGTGCCGGTTGCAGCGGCCGGCGGCTTGGGCAAGGGAATCCAAACCGGCAAGGTCACGGACCACAGTAGCGAAATCGATGTCGACCCCGGCCTCGATCAGGTTGGTGCTGACGCACAAGATCGGAGCAGTGTCCTTTCCCGCGGTTTGCGTCACCAGATGTTCTTTTAAACCCTGCAGGCTTCGCGCGCGGTGCGCCGGACACATCGCGGTGCTCAGGTGAACGCACAGGGCCTCTGGCAGCCTTTCCCGGCACTGCTGAAACACTTCGCGCACGTCTTTCTTAGTGTTCAATACAACGAGGCAACTGCCGCGTTCTTGTGCCATGGCGCAGGCCGCTTCCGCGACGTTAGCCTGTGTCCAACCGCCCGGCCGTTCTGTGTCGTCTACGACGGTGTAGCGTCGCAGACTGCGGAAAAGGCCGGCAACGTTGTCGATCACTTCGGCGTCGGGAGCAAGCCGGAGAGCACCCCGTTCCGCCGCAACATCGTGCAGGCGCGGTTGCGTCGCCGTGCACAGCAGGACCGTGGTGCCGCACTCCCGCGCGAGGTAATTCATGGCATTGTTGAAAAGGTGCAGCAGCTTCACCGGCAATGTTTGCGCTTCGTCGAACACGATGACCGCTCGTGCCATCGCGTGCAGTCGCCGTACCGCACGTGTTCCTCCGCCGAAGAGCGACTCCAGCAGCTGCGCCATAGTGGTAAACACCACGGGGGCATCCCAGTTTTCCGTCAGCACCTTGCGCCGCCAGTTTTCGCGGCCACCCGGCGTTTCGTCTACGCCGAGGTTTGAGTGATGTTCTAGCACCACGCTGCCGGGCGACATGCCTTGGGGCTCCAAAATCTGGCGCACGACCGCGGCATTCTGCTCCACAATGGAGATATACGGACTGACAAAAAGCACATGCTTCACCGGTGCGAGCCCGTTTGCGCGACTTTCTGCGTGCCGCAAAGCAAAACGAAGCGCCGCCAGCGTTTTGCCGCCGCCCGTCGGCACCGTGAGCCTGTACGTGCCGGGGCTGCGCATGGCTGCGCGGGCGCACGCTTCCGAAACGTCGCGGCGAATCCGATTCACCTCGCCTTCGATCGGCATCTTCGCCAGGGTCTGCTCAAGGCCTCCGAGCAGGGCGCCCCAATCCGCAAACGGTGCCTTCTGTCGCAAGGTCTCCGAGCAGGGCGTTCAAAATCCGCAGTGTCGGTGCGGTCCGCATCAGTAAGGCAGCTGAAGAGCAGCCGAACCATCAGCCCCAGTTGCTGGTAGTGCCGGTCCACAGATTCCTGATTGCCCTCACCATGCAGAGCGCGTTTGGCTGCCCGGCGCAGTTCTTCGCGCATCGCCGGTTCGTGCAGCAGGGCCTCGGCGCGGTCGCGAACTTCGCGATCGACCGTCCGCCATGCCTTTCCGGCTCGCGTCTCTTCGTCCCGCTTCTTCATGCGCCGGGCAAAGCGATCTTCGCCATTCGGGGCAACACAGTCAATCATTCCGGAGTGATGCGACACAATCGACGAGGCAAGCAGGCTCTCGCAAGTTCCTGGGCAAGCCTGTCCTGTTTTTCAGCCGCAAGTTCCCGCCCTATGATTTGGGCGCCAGCGGTCGAATGGTCGATTCTGCCGCGCAGCTCATCCTGTGGCTCGATGTCAAGTGGTCTTGTCGTAGCTCAGCAGGTAATCCTGAAAGGTAACGGTAGCTTTTCCGAGATCGTGTAAAAGACGAATCAGTTCGCCTGCATGTGGCAGATTGAGTTTTGCCGCCAACTGCCGCGAACGTCGAGACACCTGGAGCAGGTGCTCAGAAACAAGTTGTTTGCGTCCGTCGGTGGAATCGTGGGCGAAAACGCGTTCGTTCGAAAGTCGCTTTGTCGAGGACATCGGTAACTCCTGGGTAGGCTGAGCGTGGATCTGCAACAGTACAGCGCAAGCCGGAGTTGAAGGTCGCACGACAATTCGTGGTTGAGGTATACCCCACGGTACGCGTTGCGTGTGACAGTTTGTCGTCTCACAAGGCTTACAATTCTGTTGTTGTGACACGAGATGGTCAAAGCCTTTGAACCCAGAGTGACAAAGGGAAGCGCCGGGCCGGTCAATTGGTCGGCTACCTGCGAGTAAGCTCCCTTGACCAGAAGGAGCTGCGTCAGCTCGAAGGCGTCACTCTCGATAAGCGTTTCGTAGACAAGGCTTCCGGCAAAGATCTCCATCGGCCGGAGCTGGAGCGGCTTTTCGGCTACGTGCGTGAGGGCGACACGGTGCTCTGCCATTCGATGGATCGGTTGGCCCGCAATCTGGACGATCTGCGGAAGGTGGTTCTTGGATTCACAGATCGCGGTGTTCACGTGCGGTTCGAAAAGGAGAATCTGACCTTTACCGGTGAGGACTCCCCGATGTCCCACTTGCTGCTGAGCGTGATGGGCGCATTCGCACAGTTCGAACGGAACCTGATCCGTGAGCGCCAGCGGGAGGGGATTGCTTTGGCTAAGTTGCGGGAGGGAGCATACGTCGGGCGGAAGCCTTCTCTGACACCCGCCCAGGCCAAAGAGCTGTGTCGTCGCGTGGCTTCCGGCGAGTCGAAGACAGCGCTTGCCGGTGAATTAGGCATCAGCCGTCAGACTCTATATAGATATGCTGCAGGAGCAGGGAAGTGAAAGCCAACCGGCAACGCGTGATGCACTGCCCTTGCGGGAACGCCAAGATCCTCTCCCTTGGCGGAACGGAAATTGGGCCCTGGGCAGCTCACTTTGCGGGCTATGTTCTCGCTTGAACCGGCAACCGTTACAGGCGAGCGATTCCCACTATTGTTCGAGCAGGGAGAGACGGCCTACGGCAACCCATCGCAGACGGCCAACATCCGCACGACCTGTTCATGGAACTGGCAGTCCTCTATGACCTTAAGCTCGGGGCGACCAGTCTGTTGACCTTCTACTTTGCCCCGGAAGGAGATCCGGCCATTGGACCAACCGCCTATCCTCACCGCGCGTCAGCATTTGAGGAACCCGCAGGAACGCTGGGCCACCATCAGGAAGACTTTACGCAATCGCGAATGATGTCGTGACCGTAGGCTTCACGCACGGGATCGCCAGGATCGAAGGCAGCGGGTTCCACGGCAGGGAACCGGATGAGCATCGATGGAATATTGATCAGGGGGAGATCGACTCGTGGTCTACGCGCTTGACTGTTCAGCCAAGGCAGAACTGGAGTGGGCAGTATTCCTACGCCCGGATCTCCAGCCATGAAGCTCTCTTCCCGTCCGAAAATCAGGAACGTATGACCGGTTCCGTCATGTACAACAAGCCGCTTGCGCAGGGAAACTGGGCGGGCACGGTTTTGTGGGGCCGAACGCGGTCATCGGCCGACTCCGGCAAGGAGGACAGCTATCTGCTTGAATCGACACTTCGGTTCAAGACGCGGAACTATCTCTGGACAAGGATGGAGAATGCGGGTCGCTCCAACGAACTGCTAAATGGGGAAACCCGCTGCCAGCCGATTTCCAGGAAAAGCCCCTGACTCACGTCCAGGCGTACACCTTCGGTTACGACCGGAATACGGACCTCATTCCGCACGTCGCGAGCGCGATTGGAGCTGAGATAACTGCCTACGGAGTTGGGAAGCCGTTGCAGCCCATCTACGGGACTGACCCTGTTGAGATCAACTTCTTCCTCCGGCTTAGACCCTCCTTGAAAAACCAGCGTTGATGTGGCCGTCCAGCTCTGGATCGAACATCTGAACTGGAAGCTTGGCAGGCTTTGTAGGGAGTGAGAGCAGGAGAGAGGAGAAGAAGCGCCCACCCGCCAGCGGGTGGGCGCGCTTCAACCGCCTTCAGAACCGGAAAGCTATTTCAGCAGTGATCGTTCGGGGAGTGACGTAGTGCGTTCCGAAAAACGTGGACAGGAAGTTGTATAGCGCATACTTGTTTGTTACGTTGACTGCCGTGATACGCGCTCCGATTTTGTAGCGTTCGCTCGACCCAAAGTGGACGACATTGTCGTCGCCCAGTTCCATGTCGAACAAATTGCGTGGTGCAATCCGCTGCGGATTGTGATCGTCGTTCTCTGTGCCAGGGGCCGGAATCGATACGAGCTTCGAGGTAAGGCCCGCGGCATCGCAGATCGTGAAACCCTGGGTCTGCGTTGCCTTGACCCCATCACAGGCAAGTCCGGCCTGAAACTTTTCATCCGGAGTGAGGCTGTTAAGGTCGATAGCCGGTTGGCCTGCTGCGGTGGTCAGCGGATTTCCATTGGCGTCAAAGGAATAGCCTTGGCAGGCGCTGTTTGGATCCGTGGTCCCGTAGCAGGGAACTGAGCCGGCAACCAGGCCAGAATCGAAGCGCCAGTTGAAAGAGTAATACGCGCTCTTACGGAACGGCGGGTGGTACTCAAGGTGAGTCGTTTGATTGAAACGTTGGTCATGATCGATGCGGAAAGGATAGCCTCCTGCAGAAGCCACGGTTGCACCCACGCCGTCCTCCCATCGTTGCTGGCCTATGACCTAAATGTAGAATTCCGAGCTGCGTGAGGCCTTGCTACTGTCTCTCTATAAACGATCGTTCGTTCAGGTGGCGAGTGCCGCCGTAGTTCTACAGGCACTGTAGCGCTTTTGCCAAAGACACGAAGCATATTGCACGTTTTTACCGTTGATGAGAGGTATTTATGCCGAGGGCAAAGCAGCTGATTCTTGTTGTGGACGACGAAGAACTAAACGTCGACATGCTGTCGCGGCGGCTTGTGCGCTCTGATTATGAGGTGCATACAGCATGCAGCGGAGCCAAAGCGCTCGATCTAATCGCCACCTACGACTATGACGTTGTTCTGCTCGACCACATGATGCCGAACATGAGTGGACGCGAAGTTCTTCATCACTTGCGGTTGATGTTCACGCCTGAAGCCCTGCCGGTGATCATGGTCACAGCTGTCGCCGAAAGCGACAAGATTGCCGATGCCCTGGGAGCAGGCGCCAACGACTACATCACCAAACCCATTGATTTTCGTGTTGCCCTGGCCCGCATACAGACCCAGATCGCGCGAAAGCAAGCGGAAATCGCGTTACGGCATAGTGAGGAGCGCTATGCCCTCGCAGCGAAGGCCTCCCGCGATGGTCTGTGGGACTGGAATCTGGAGACCGACGAGATCTACTACTCGCCCAGGTGGGTGGAGATGAGTGGTTTGGGCGCGGAAGGGAGAACCGGTACGCCCAACCTGTGGTTCAGGTCTTTGTTTTCGGTGGATTTGACAATGCTGCAAACGTGCCTTCAAAAACACCTTTCAGGTCCGCACGAGTGGTTCTCTTGTGAGTATCGCGTGCAGCATCCCGACGGCTGCCTGCGATGGATGACCACACGAGGAGTCATTACACGGGATAGCACGGGACGCGCGATACGTCTCTCAGGTTCCCAGTCCGATGTAACAGAAGAAAAGACTCTCGACCACCTTACACATCTGCCCAACAGGGTGGCTCTGAATAGTGCATTGGAAGCCGCCTTTATAAGCGAAGACCGTCTCGAGGGATCTCCGAAGTGTTCTCATGCCTTGCTCTTTCTGGATCTGGATGGCTTCAAAGCTGTCAACGATAGTCTGGGTCACCTAGCCGGAGACGAACTACTTCGGGTTGTTGCCGACAGACTCAAAGCTTGTATAGCCGTGCAACCCCCGCAAGGTGCCGGAGCCGCCCCACCCTTTCTTGCCCGGATGAGCGGAGACGAATTTGCGGTCCTCATGAATTCCCCGTTGGCAAGAAGCGAAGCGGAAACTCTGGCACTACATGTTCAACAGCGCATGCGTGATCCGATTGTGCTGGGAGAAACGCCGGTTCACGTAGCCTTCAGCGTCGGCATTGCTTTCGCCAGCCCGGCGCACCGCCACTACGAGGAGTTGATCCACGACGCAGACATGGCAATGTACGCTGCCAAGGCTCAGGGACGCGGTTCGCTCATGTTGTTTACTCCGGAGCTGCGCAGGAGTTCGCTGGAGCGATTGGAGCTGGAGAACGACCTGCGGAATGCCCTGTCCAGAGATGAATTTTTTCTGGTCTACCAGCCGAAGATCCGGCTTCGGGATGGATCGATGTATGGGATGGAAGCCCTGATCCGATGGCAGCACCCCACTCGAGGCTTGATCAACCCGGGACAGTTCATCCCAATGGCTGAGGAGACCGGATGCATCATCGAGATTGGCTGCTGGGTGCTGCGCTCCGCCTGTACCCAGCTGATGCTGTGGAAGCAGCAGTACCCCTTCAGTCCACCTTTGGAACTCTCCGTCAACCTATCGCCGCGCGAATTCAAAGAACCGGGCCTCATCGAAGGTATTGCGACCACATTGCGGGAAACGGGATTTCCCCCCGCATCCCTTCACCTCGAGATCACCGAGGGTGTCCTGTTTGAAGACATGCAGCGAGCGCGTGTCAGCCTACTGGCGCTTAAAGAGCTGGGCATCGGGCTCGATCTGGATGACTTCGGTTCCGGGTATTCCTCTCTCCGTTATCTCCAGGAACTGCCCTTCGATACCCTGAAGATCGATAGGTATTTCCTCACATCCCTGGACAGCGATCCGTCCGGCGCGAGCAAAATGCTGGAGACAATTGTATCGATGGCTGGCAATCTCGAGATGAAGGTTGTTGCGGAAGGGATCGAAAAGACTCCACATTCCCATCTGCTTCGAGAGATGGGTTGCGACTTTGGCCAGGGCTTCCTTTTCTTTCGTCCTGTTCGGGCCTCTGAGCTGGAGCTGTTGCTGGAAGCTGAATGCGCGCTGCAAACAACACAGCCTAAATTTAGGCAGAGACCGGGATCTGCTGACGACGAGGTTCCCTTGTACTACGCAGGCCAACATTGCGCGTGAAAAAACTACTTGTTAGCCCGGTCGTGCTCTTATGCGGCTCCATTCCAGGTACAGCTCAGAAAACGTCAGTGGATCTTTCCCGGTCCACCATGGAAGAGCTAACGCAGATCGAGGTGAGCATCAGCTCAGTCAGCCGCAAGGAGGAAAGCCTCTTTCACACACCGGCCGCGGCGTATGTTCTAACGCGAGAAGATATCGCACAGTCCACAGCGGACAGCATTCCCGAACTCCTGCGGTCCGTGCCCGGACTCCAGGTAGCCCAAATCAGCGCTTCGACCTGGGCAGTGAGTGCACGTGGCTTTAACAGTGCGTTCGCGAACAAACTCCTAGTGCTCATTGACGGCCGCACCGTATACTCCGAGCTCTACTCAGGCGAACACTGGGACGAGATCGATCTACCCCTGGAAGATGTGGAAAGGATCGAGATCATCAGGGGACCAGGCGCCGTAGTTTGGGGCACGAACGCAGTGAATGGCGTGATCAACATCATTACCCGCCCTGCACGAGCCCTCTCTGAACCCAAGATCTCCGGCTCCGTATCAAGGGTTAAGGACCAGCTCTATGCGCAGGATGGCAGGATACTGGCTAACGGTGCGCAATACTCCGGCTATCTCTCGTGGACCGATCGCAGACCTCTCCAGAATGTCGACGGCTCGAACGCTTTCGGAGGAGAGCAGGTCTATAGGCTGGGCGCACGTTTGGACTGGCGTAAAAGCAGCACCACGAACATCTCGCTTCTGGGAGGCGCCTATGCCGGGCCAAACAGGCAAGAGGTTCTTTCGATTCTCGGTGCTGCCTCGACAAACGGTGGACAGGAGCACGACTTTATCGCCGGTGGCTACGGCCTTTTGCGCATAGAACGCAGCACGGCACGGAACTCCTATGAGCTGCAAACGTATGCGAGCAGTGCAGATCGCCATGAGCTTGGTGCGGAGGGCAACACCATCACGGAAGATGTCGATTACGTGGACCACTTTGGCGCCGGGGAACGACTCGATCTTGTGAGTGGCGGCGAAGTGCGTCTCACACAGGACTTTGTAAGCGGTCCCTTAGCGGTCACCAGAAAGCCCTACTACTTCAACTACTTGGTCGACGGTTTTGTGCAGGGTGATCTGACATTCCTGCCCGACCGGCTTACAGCAACTTTTGGTTCCAAGATCCAAGATGGCACCCTGGCTGGTTTTCAGCTGCAACCGAGCGCGCGGCTGTCCTGGACCGTCGACCCATCCCAGTTCGTCTGGGCCGCTATTTCTCGCAGCGCTGTCGCCCCCTCGTTTCAAGACAAGCAAGCTACGGTGGACTTTGATCTTGGCATGGTAAACGGCCTTCCCCTGCAGGGTGTGCTCGCCGGGAATCCGGCTTACAAGCCGGAAACAGTCGTGGCCACGGAGTTCGGCTATCGGAAACACCTACCCCATGCTCTCTCTTTTGATTTGGCAGCCTATGCCAACAACACACGACGACTGCAGTCACTCTCACCGCAAACGCCGACGTTCGTTATGTCCCCATCTCCGGCCATCGTGGCGCCTTTACTCTATATGAACGGGTTTTCCGCCAAGTCACAGGGAGTCGAAGCCTCGCTCGACTGGCACGCGGACAACAAACTGCATTTACGCGGTAACTACACGTGGCTTGAAGCAGAGCTCACGCAGACTCAACCTGGCATGCTCAGTGTTACGGATGGCTTCAATAGCGCTCACAATACCTTCGCGGGCATCGCAAACTGGACTTTTGCTCCGGCCTGGACTGTTGACGGGCTGCTGTACAGGGTAGGTTCGATCGATCCGAACAACCTCAGCGCCGAAAACCTGGTCGGTCTGCCTAATCTATCCGCCACGATCTCTGGCTTCACCCGGCTTGATCTAGCCCTGAAGCACCAGGCGAGTTCCCGGCTCAAGCTCTCGGCAGGTGGAACCAATCTCACCGCCGCCCGTCATCTTGAATTTGGAGGATTTACCAACTTCTTAAGCCCGCTGTATGTGCCTCGCAGTTTCTTCTTGCGGGCGAGCTGGAGCTTTTGATGTCGAACCTTCTTTGGTGGTGGAGATGCCGTCGTTACAACAGGTTGGTCCTGGTTATCCTGGTCTGCAGTTTGACCATTCCGCTTGTCTGCAGAGCCCAGACTTCCTCAGCTAGCGAAGACGATGTCCGGGCAGCGATGGTGTCCCACCTTCCGCTGTTCGTCGAGTGGCCAGCAGCGAAGGTTGATGTGACTCACCCTCAATTCCGTGTGTGCCTTCTTGGGGCTGACCCCATTGGGCCAGCGCTCGAAGCCGCGTTCCACAATGCCGCGACCCTGCCCATGCCGATCGTGTTCTCTCGCGTCAGCCTGTCTGACCACCTTGAAAGCTGCTATCTCCTCTACATAGGGTCGGCTACCAGAGGCAATCTCTATAAGCTGATTGCCGAGCTGGCGCAGTCATCTGTGCTGACCGTCTCGGAAAGGCCCATCGACCTTGCCACCGGGGAGGTGATCGGGCTGCCGTTGGAAGAAAACCATGTTCGTATCGAAGTAAATCTCGGTGCCGCTCAAAAAAGCAAGCTGATCATCAGTTCGCGGCTCCTTAGCCTTGCAACCATGGTGAGGCGTCCCTAGTGCACCTACTCAGCGTATCTCTCCGTCGAAAGCTGATTTTACTGATCACAGCGGTAACCTCGGTAACAGTTCTCATCGCGTGTTTCGGGCTGGGAGCATACCAGTGGCACCATGCCCGCAACACGCTCTTCGAGCAGGAGTACACCGCAGCACAGATGACAGCGGACAGCAGCGCCGCGGCGTTGCTGTTCGGCGACAACTCCGCTGCGACTGAAACGCTGAGCGCCCTACGAAGCGATCCGCGCATCCTCTCGGCGTGCCTGTTCGATAAAATCGGTCAACTGGCCGGTTCCTTCAGGTCCCAAAAGAACTATGGCCTGTCTTGTCCGAGTAGAGCCCCGGTTGCGGGCACGTTTACGCTGCACCACCTGTCGATCGTGCGTCCTGTGACCATCAAAGGCAGCCAAGTGGGCGTGCTGTTGTTTGAAGTGAGCCTGGCGGAGCTAAACCGGTTAACCCTTAGCCTGATCGAGGTGGTGCTGCTGGCCACGCTCTGCGCTTCGCTCTTTGCACTGCTTCTTTCGAGCATTACGGAGCGCTGGGTTTCCAGACCTATTGTTGAATTGACACAGACCGCTGTTCAGATTTCGCAGGATGGGAACAGTTCTTTACGGGCGACGAGAACCTCAAACGATGAGGTAGGCCTGCTAATCGATCAGTTCAACAGCATGCTGGACCGCCTTCATGAACGAGAAGCGGAACTAAGAGGCGCCCACGATCTGCTGGAAGGCAAAGTCAAGGAACGAACTCAGACACTGCAGGACGAGATCTCGGAACGTAAGCTCGTGGAACTCGACCTGAGCCACGCAAAAGACCTGGCCGAGCAGGCCAATCGGGCGAAGAGCAGCTTTCTGGCCAACATGAGCCACGAGCTCCGCACCCCTCTGAATGCCATCATCGGCTACAGCGAGATGCTGTATGAGGACGCGCAGGATCCTTCGCAGGAGGACATGAAGAGCGATCTTGGCAAGATTCTCTCTTCCGCACGGCATCTGCTTGCTGTGATCAGCGATGTTCTCGACCTGTCCAAGATCGAAGCCGGGCAGATGAAGGTGCACCTGGAAGAAGTTCCGGTGAGCCTGACCGTGAACGATGTTCTGCCCATCGCCGAAGGGCTGGTAAAAAACAGCAGAAACACCTTGATCGTCAACGATGAAGCAAAGGGAGCGACGACCCTTGTGGATGCTCTCCGGTTCAGGCAATGTCTGCTGAATTTAATCAGCAACGCCTGCAAGTTTACGAAAGAAGGAACCATTACGTTTAGCACCGCCGTGCGGGAGAAGCAGGGAGTGCCGTGGTTGGTGTGGAGCGTGGGAGATACCGGGATCGGGATTGCCGCCGAAAGCTTGCCCAATTTGTTTCGAAGCTTCTCGCAGGTCGATGCGTCCGCAACGCGACGGCATGGAGGGACGGGGCTGGGTCTGTGCATCAGTCAAGAACTGTGCCGCGCGATGGGCGGATGGATTGAGGTCCAGTCTGAATTTGGCGTCGGATCAATCTTCCAAATCTGGTTGCCGACAGTAGCCGCCTCGGACCCGCTGTACGCCACGGAACGCTCTCCGCATGAGGCACCGCTGACCTACATCTGACCGGCTCTGTTGCAAAGTTCGGGTGGCCGCGTGAAGATGGGCTGAATACGAGCGGAGCCGGTCATGTCAGAGTTCAAGTGGCGTCAGTTTGAAGGCGAGATCATTCTATGGGTGGTGCGATGGTACTGCCGCTATGGCATCAGCTATCGCGATCTCGAGCAGATGATGAGCGAACGTGGTGTGCCCGTTGATCACTCCACGATTACCGATGGGTTCAAAGGTTTGCGCCGGAAATCGAAAAGCGGCTGCGGTGGCAGTGGCGTCGCCCGCAGTCGACGAGCTGGCGAGTTGATGAGACCTATGTGAAAGTGCCCGGCAAATGGACCTACCTGTACCGGGCTGTCGACAAGGAAGGAAACACGATCGATTTCTATCTCTCGCCGACACGGAACGCCAAAGCGGCCAAGCGTTTTCTCGGCAAGGCGCTTAACGGGCTGAAGGCCTGGGAGAAGCCGGAGGTCATCAGCACCGACAAGGCGCCAACCTACGCTATCGCCATTTCAGAACTGAAGGCCGAAGGCAAATGTCCTCAGAGCACGGTGCATCGACAGGTCAAGTATCTGAACAACGTCATTGAGGCTGATCACGGCAAGC
>CAXTZL010000049.1:0-16558 GCA_964248555.1 uncultured Bryocella sp. | reverse complement strand
GGGCGGGCGGGCGACGACGGTTTTGATGAGGATTTCTTCGAGGATATCGAAGTCGTCGGACTGGAGGTGGAGCGGGGTGAGGATCTCGTGGCGGTAGAGCCGGAAGCTGTTGGTGACGTCCTTGGCGCGGATGGAAAAGGCCACGCGAAAGGTGAGGTTCACGACGTAGCTCATCCAGATGAGGATGAGGGGATTGTCGGTTTTGCCGCCGGGGGCGTAGCGCGAGCCGATGACGATGTCGAGGTCGGCGCGTTTGGCCCACAGGGAGGCGAAATATTTGGGGTCGTGCGAGCCGTCGGCGTCGAGGTTGAGGAGGTAGCGGCCGCGGGCGTCGGCGATGAGGGTGCGGACGGCGTCGCCGTAGGCGTTGCCACCGCGGCGGTTGACGTGGCGGACGCCGTGCTCGGCGCAGATGGCGGCGGTGTCGTCCATGGGCTGCTCGGTGTCGACCACCAAGACCTCGTAGCGGGGCGTAAGGGCGGCGGCGGCGGCCTTGATGGCGGGCAGCATGGTTTTCAGGTTTTCGGCTTCGCGATAGGCGGCGATGGTGATTGAAAGCTCTACGTCTGTGTTGAGGGGGGGCAGTTCTGCGCGAGAGGCTGCCTGTGGATCGGTCATCGGTACTGCTCCGGTTCTGTGACTTCGAGCGAGGGAAAGCTGGCGCGGGCGAGCTGCCATACGGCATAGGCGAGGTTGGTTTTGGGGCGCCAGCCAAGCGATTGCGTGCGGCTGATATCGGCGACGAGGTGGCGGGGCTCGAGCGGGTGAAAGGGACGGGCACCGAGGCGAATATTTACGTTCAACTCAAGCTGCCGGGCCACGGCGTGCACGATGCGCCCGAGGGAGATGGAAAGGCCGCTGCCCACGTTGAAGATGTCGCGGCTGGGCTGCTCGCCTTCTTCGAGGATGAGGGCGATGGCTTCGACGACATCCCCGACGGCGCAGAAGTCGCGCATCTGGGTGCCGGGCGACATCTCGAACGGGCGGCCTTCGAGGGCGCAGCGCAGAAGCGAGGGAAACAGGCGGTCGCCGCCGTCGTGGAGGCCGGTGAAGGAGAACGGGCGGATGATGGTGAGATGGCGGCCGAGGCGTTCGGCGCCGGCGCGGAGGAGGCAATCGGCTGCGGCCTTGCTGGCGCCGTAGGGGTGCAGGGTATTGACGGGGTCGCCCTCATGGCAGGGGCGTTCCTGGGAGTCGTAGACCAGGCCGGTGCTGATGTTGATGAAGTGGCAGCGGTCGACCTCGCAGGAGGCGCGGAAGAGCTGCAGGGTGGCGGCGACGTTGAGGTCGACAAAGTCGAAATAGCTGATGGCCGACGGTCTGACGCCGCTAGCGGCACAGTGGATGATGGCGTTGGGCTGGAAGTCGAGGACCGCCTTGGTGAGAGCGGGCGTGTCGCTCATGTCCACCTGGGCGATCGTCACGTTGGCGAGGTCGGCGAAGAGAGTGGGGTCCGGGTTGCGCATGAGGATGAGCAGGCGCATCCCAGGCTGCTTGAAGCCGAGATGGCGGACCAGGTTGTAACCCAACGTGCCGGAGGCGCCTGTGACCAGAACCCGTTCTAAATGAGATCTCAACATCTACGTCTGTGAACGTTCTCCTGATGGCCCGGTGGTGCGGCGCAAGGAATGATACGGGGTGTGCGCTCGTTTAGCGATAAGCCGGCTTGGCGCTTCCCTGTTGCCGTGCGTGGTGTTCTGTCTGAGTAAACCAAAACCGCCCGGGTTGAGCAACATGGACCGGGGCAAGTTGGGGCGATGTCCTTTTTTCGCTCGCCCGCGCGGTCCCGGTTGCATGAATTGCTTACGGGAGCGAGGCTTGCCCCGTTGCAAGTGGCGCTTCCGTCAGCTGAAAGGGGTAGCGGAGGGTGACGTAACCAAGTGCCACCAGAGCAAGTGCCTTTACCTGGCCGGCGTAGCGGATACCGTGCCAGATAAGCTCCGATTCGGGGGAAAGCAGGAAGGCGAGCAGGACGAGAGCGGCTGCCAGGCCCCGGATGGACTGCCCCGGTGCCGTGCGCTCCTGTTGCACGGCGAGCAGACTGAGCAGAACGAGGCCGGGATACAGGTGCAGCAGGGTGTAATCAAAGGATACCGGCGGCAGAAAGATGGCGGCGATGGCGAGGCTGAGAATCTGGTTCGGCAGCGGCAGGTGGCGAATGCGGGTGAAGAAGAGGAGAACGCCGCCGAGTGCCACCACGAGAAGATAGAGGCCGAAGAAGGCTTGCGAATCGTGCAATCCGAACGAGGTGAGGGTGAGCGAGACGAGGGAGCGCAGGGAGTGGTCAAAGCCGAGCTCCAAGGGGCGGAATCCGGCTACAGACTCATGCTCGAAATTTGTGAGTGCGCCTACGGTGTGGTGCCAGCTGTAAGCGATATCGGGGCAGACAAGCCATAGGCCGACCACGGTGGAAGCCGCCGCGGAGAGAAGTGTGAGCAGAGCGTCACGGTAGCGTCTGATGGGGAGGAACAATCCAACAAAGATGATGGGGAAGATCTTCATGGAGCCGGCAAGGCCGATGAGCAAAGCCGCTGCTTTGAAATGCCGCCCGCAAAAGGCCCAGAGACCGAGCGACAGCACGGCCCATACCACCCACTCGATGTTTCCCTGAGCAAACTCAAACCAGAAGGCGAACGAGAAGAGATAGCAGCCCAGCACGAAAAGGGTTGCGGACAGAGGCCGCTGCCCCTTGCGGACCAGAGCCGCCCGCCACAAAAAGAGCATGACCCAGGAGCAGAGGAGAATTGATCCCTCATAGCGGGCGAGGGCCCATGCCCCGTGGTGCGGCGTGGGCAGCGGCATGAGGAAGAGCTTGTAGGCCGCAACCGCCGGGGCCGGGTACGGCAGAACCGCCGACTCGGTGTAGAAAAGCCGGGAATGAAAGAAATGAAATTTGCCGAAAAACGTGTGGAAGTCGACGAAGCGGACGAGCGCTCCTTCCTTTCCATAGAACGCCTTCAGGCCCGGGTAGTTATAGGGCGCGCCCCAGTGCAGCAGGGAGGCGCATACCGCTTCGGTTCCAAGGCACAACAGGGTGAAGAAGGCGCTTGCGGCCAGAAAGGCGCGCAGCGGAGAGGGCAGTCGCATGCCTCCCCACTATAAAGCGACAAGGCCTGAATGCTCGCCGCGGCGCAAGCATTCAGGCCTTGCGGTGCACCTTGCCGGTGAGCTCCGCTGGGCAAAGGGGGCGGAGCGCTTAGCTCCGCCCCCTTTGCCTTCACCGCTAGACTGCGACTGGAGCTATGGCTGGAGCTGCAGTTGCCGCCATTTCACCTGCGTCCCCCGGGGTCGCGGTGCGGTCGGGGGTGGTGAAAACGAGCTGTTTGGCCCGGTCTGTGTCCACCACGACGCGGTCGCCGTGAAGGACGCGGCCGTCGAGGATGCGCATGGCGAGCGGGTCCTGCACGAGGCGCTGGATGGAGCGCTTGAGTGGGCGGGCACCGTAGGCGCGGTCGTAGCCGGCGTGGAAGATGGCTTCCTTGGCGGCTTCGGTGAGGTCGAGCGTGATCTTGCGGTCGCGCAGGAGTTTGCGGAGGTCGTCGAGGCGCAGATCCACGATGTGGGTGAGGTGCGATTCGCCGAGCGGGTGGAAGACGACGATGTCGTCGACACGGTTGAGGAATTCGGGGCGGAACTGCTTGCGCAGTTCGCCGAGAACACGCTCCTTGGCTTCAGCAAAGCCCTCTTCGCCTTCGGCCCAGGCGGTGGTGAGCTGGGACGCACCGACGTTGGAGGTCATGATGAGCACGGTATTTTTGAAGTCGACCGTGCGGCCTTTGGAGTCGGTGAGGCGGCCGTCGTCGAGCACCTGGAGGAGCACGTTGAAGACGTCGGGGTGCGCCTTTTCGATCTCGTCGAAGAGCACGACGGAGTAGGGCCGGCGGCGGACGGCTTCGGTGAGCTGACCGCCTTCGTCAAAGCCGATGTAGCCGGGAGGCGCGCCGATGAGACGCGAAACGGCGTGCTTTTCCATGTATTCCGACATGTCGATGCGGACCATGGCGGCTTCGTCGTCGAAGAGGAACTCGGCGAGGGCGCGGGCGGTTTCGGTTTTGCCGACGCCGGTGGGGCCGAGAAAGATGAAGCTGCCGATGGGGCGCTTGGGGTCGGCGAGGCCGGCGCGCGAACGGCGAATGGCGTTGGCGACGACGGTGAGCGCTTCGTCCTGGCCGACGACGCGGGCGTTCAGGCGGGACTCCATCTGGGTGAGCTTCTGGATTTCGCCTTCGAGCATTTTGGAGACGGGAATGCCGGTCCATTTGCTGACGATGCGGGCGATGTCTTCCTCGTCGACCTCTTCTTTGAGGAGCCTTGAACTCGGCTTTTGACCCGCCCCGGAACCCACCTTAGCCTGCTGCGCAGGCGAAGATGGGGCACCCATTTCGGTGCCCGCTTTGTCGGCGGCTACGGCTTCATCCTGTGCATCCGTGAGTTCGCGGAGCTGGCGTTCGGCCTGCGGGATTTCACCGTACTGCAGCTCGGCGGCGCGCTGGAGGTCGCCTTTGCGCGTGGCCTCGGTGGCCTGAAAACGCAGGACTTCGAGGGACGCCTTGAGAGCCGCGATTTCTCCGATGGCACCGCGCTCCTTCTGCCAGCGGGCGCGCAGGGCGGAGGCTTTTTCGCCAACCTCGGCGAGCTCGCGCTCTACGGTGCCAAGGCGGTCCTGCGAGTTGGGATCGTTTTCGCGGCCGAGGGCGTTTTTTTCGATTTCGAGCGAGGTGGCGCGGCGCTCGAGATCGTCAATTTCGACCGGCACGGAGCCGATCTGGATGGCGAGCGCGGCAGCGGCTTCGTCGACGAGGTCGATGGCCTTGTCGGGCAGGAAACGGTCGGAGATGTAGCGGTGCGAGAGCTCGGCCGCGGCGACGATAGCGGAGTCCTTGATGCGGACCTTGTGGTGCGTCTCGTAGCGCTCGCGCAGGCCGCGCAGGATGGCGACGGTGTCTTCGACGTTGGGTTCGCCGACGAAGACGATCTGGAAGCGGCGCTCGAGGGCGGCATCTTTTTCGATGTATTTGCGGTACTCGTTCAGCGTGGTGGCGCCGATGGCGCGGAGTTCGCCACGAGCGAGGGCCGGCTTGAGCATGTTGGAGGCGTCGATGGAGCCTTCGGCCGCGCCGGCGCCGACGAGGGTGTGCAGTTCGTCGATGAAGAGGATGAACTGGCCGTTTGACTCTTCCACTTCCTTGAGCACGGCCTTGAGGCGGTCTTCAAACTCGCCGCGGAACTTGGCGCCGGCGAGCATGGCGCCGAGGTCGAGCGAGACCACGCGCTTTTCGCGCAAAATTTCGGGGACGTCACCCATGAAGATGCGGCGGGCAAGGCCTTCGACGATGGCGGTCTTGCCGACGCCGGGTTCGCCGATGAGCACGGGATTGTTTTTTGTGCGGCGCGAGAGCACCTGCACGACGCGGCGGATCTCCTCGTCGCGGCCGATGACGGGGTCGAGCTTGCCGCGGCGGGCGAGTTCGGTGAGGTCCTTGGCGTACTTGGCGAGGGCCTGGAACTTGCCTTCGGGGTTCTGGTCGGTGACGCGCTGGGTGCCGCGCACGGTCTTGAGCGCGTTGAGGATGGCGTTGTAGTCGGCACCCTGGGCGGTGAGGGCCTGGGCGACGGGCTCGGATTTTTGCGAGGCGAGCGCGAGCAGGAGATGTTCGGTGGAGACGAATTCGTCCTTGAAGTTCGCGGCTTCTTTGAAGGCCTGATCGAGCACCTTCGCGAGGGCCTGGCTGAGGCCGGGCTGCTGTGCAGCGCCCTGGACCTTGGGCAGTTTCGCGATGAGGCCGTTCATTTGTGCGAGCAGTTGTTGTACGGGCACGCCCACTTTTTCGAGGACGGGGAGGACGACGCCTTCCCGATCCTCGAGCAGGGCGGCCAAGAGGTGGATGGGGAGGGTTTCGGGGTTGCCGTTATCGCCGGCAAGGCCGACGGCTCCCTGAATCGCTTCCCCTGATTTAACGGTCAGCTTGTCCCACTTGATTGCCATGTTTTGGCTCCTGAAATTGTTGGAGCTGCGGGCTCCTGACTATAAGATGCTTTCCGTCAATCACTGATGCAAGATATATGAGCGCCTTACACTCACATAGAGTGTCCGGGGGAAGTAAGCCCGCAGCCCTGCCAGACGAACTGTCCTGAAACAGGACAGACATGCGGGGTTAATACCTAGTTTGTGAGATGGGCATGAAGGTCGAAAACAACCATGCTGTTGAAGACTAGAAACGAGCGTCACGATGCATGCGTGCTGACGCACGGAGGGCTGTTATGCGTCCTATCGGAGGTTGGAACCGGTTGCCACAAAACGGCCGGGTTCAGGAGGGGACATGACCGCAAACGAGGTGAAGACGTTGCTGGGGCTGGAAGAGCATCCGCGCGAGGGTGGGTGGTTTACCCAGACCTATGCCGCGAGAACCATGCTGCCAGCGGTGGACTACCTTCGTTCGGCCGAACCGGTGGAGTATGACGGGCCGCGGCGCATTGCTACGGCGATTTATTACCTGTTGCAGCGGGGCACCTTCAGCGAGTTGCACCGTTTGAAGTCCGACGAGGTGTTTCATCACTATGCGGGTGGGCCCGTGGAGATGTTGCTGTTGCATCCGGGTGGCCGGATCGAGACGTTACAGCTGGGCAAGGATCTGTTGAACGGACAGCGACCGCAAGTTGTGGTGCCCCGTGGCGTCTGGCAAGGCTCGCGCCTGTTGGGGGTGGCGGGGGATGAAAACGAGTGGACCCTGCTTGGTTGCACGGTTTCCCCAGGGTTTGAATACGCGGATTACGAGCCGGCTACGCGGGAAGAGCTGTTTTCGGGGTGGCCATCAGAGCGGGAGCGCATTATGGCCCTGACGCGGCAGGGAGTTCGGTGAGGCAGCCGCGGAGTCAGGGGCCGACAACCAGTTGGCGCAAGGAGATCAGGATCAGACGGGCAAATCGGCCAGGAGCTCCGCTACGGTGCGGAGGAGCAATGGGTGTTGCAGGTTCGGGGCGATTTCCGCAAGAGGTTGCAGGACGAAACGGCGCCTTGCAAGCTCCGGATGGGGTAGGGTGAGTTCGGGGTCGGCGAGGATCAGACTCAGTCCGGTGTCGCCCTGGTAGAGGAGCAGATCGAGATCGATGAGGCGGGGGCCCTTGGGCGGCTGGTCCGCGGAACGAATCCGGCCCATGGAAGCTTCTATGGCCAGGAGGGCGCGTAACAGGTCAAGAGGGCCGAGCGTTGTGTAAAGGATTGCTGCTGCGTTGAGGAAGCGGGGCTGATCGCGCAGACCTATGGGTTCTGTTTCATAAAAGCTGGAGGCGAAGGCAACCGTGCCCAGATCGGTGAGCCGGTGCAGGGCTTCCCGAAGATTGGCGGTGGGTTCGCCGTGGCGGGAGGGCAGATTGGAACCGAGGGCGATGGCGGCGAGCACGGTGTGCGGCTTCACCGGAACGACGGTCAGGCGTGTGCCGGGCGGAGGCCCGGCGCGAGATGGGGATGGCTGGCGGCGGCGTTGGAAGTCAGGAGGGTGTGCGGCGCGGTTTGCAACGGGTTCGCTCCCTGGGCTGCCAGTTGAGCTTCAAGTGAAGGTACCCTGCCCTGCGGCTCGGGCCGTGTGGCGAGTTGCCAGGCGCTGCGGTCGCGGAGCAGGCGCTGCACGAGGGCGGTGTGCATGGCGTGACCGGCGCGTTCGGCGATGACCTTGCCCCAGAGCCGGCGGCCAGCGAGGGCGAGGTCCCCGATGAGGTCGAGGACTTTATGGCGCACAAATTCGTCGGAAAAGCGGAGTGGGCCGTTTTGGACGCGACCTTCCCCGATGATGATGGCGGCTTCGTCGGAGACGCCGCGGATGAGGCCCATGTTGCGGAGCATGGCTTCGTCTTCGCGGAAGCCGAAGGTGCGTGCCGGGGCAATCAGTTCGGCGTAGGCACCGGTTTCCAGATCACCGGTGAAGCGGTCGCAGCCGATGGGCGCGGGAAAGTCGATCGAATAGTCGATCGAGTAGCCTTCGCCGGGGTAGACACCGATGAACTTCTCACCGGAGGGAGAGTTTTCGCGGACTTCAACAGGTTTGAGGATACGCAGATACTCGCGGCGGCGACGCTGGCGCTTGAGACCGGAGGCGAGAATGGCGGTGACGTAGGGCTGGGCGGAGCCGTCGAGGATAGGCACTTCGAGGTTGTCGATTTCGATGATGACGTTGTCGACGCCGAGGCCGATGAGGGCACTCAGAAGGTGCTCCGTGGTGGAGATGAGGACGCCCTGGCGCATGAGGCTGGTGGCGTAGCTAACCCGGGCGACGTTGCGGCCGATGGCGGGAATTTCAAAGTTGTCGAGATCGGAGCGGCGAAAGACGATGCCGGAGCCCGCAGGTGCGGGGACGAGCCGTAAATTCACCACGGCCCCGGAATGAAGGCCTACACCGGCGAAGCAAAGGGGTGCTTCGATCGTGTGTTCGAGTTGAAAGTCAGTATTCAGCTTGAAGCCTCGTGCTGTGCCTCGTGCCGTGAGCTGTGAAAGCCCGGTGAAAGCAGTAGTCAGACTAAATCGTGGCACCATACGCCCGGTGTGGCGAATCAGACACAGTTGGCGAAGCAGTGACGGCACTTCCGGCTACTTCAATGTTATCCAGACGAGTCATTGGCCTAGCGGGTTTCACCGAGCGTCGGAGTTGCCCGAAATTCCCCGCGAACGGCAGCCAGTGCCGCCCGGGTCAGCGAACCTAGCTAGCGAACGTAGCTGAAGGTGCCGCAAAGATCGGTGGTGTTGGCCATGGCTTCGGGTGTCAGGACGGGCATGGCCGCACCGGAAAAGAAGGCCAGTTGCAGGTTGTGGCCGGCAACGTAGGTCACAATCCATTGGGTTTCTTCGGAGCCGCAGAGGGTGTTTTTGTGGAGAAAGCGCTTTTCGGCCGGGATGCTGGTGCGATAGAGGTTGCCCGCGCCGCCGGGATCGCCGGCGCCATTAAAGATCGCGGTTACCTCCTCGGGCTTGAGGGGGCGGATTGCGGCGATGGTGTAGGCCGTGAAGCCGAGAGAGATTTTCTGGCCGAAAAAGGCGATATCGCCGGTGATGCCCTTGGCAGTGGTGCTGGCGGCACGCCAGTTGCCTCCGTCCTGGGCGAGGCTGCCGAGAGAACAGGCCAGGCCCAGGGTAGCGATTGCGTGGAGCAGCTTCGGACGCTTCATGGGGTTGAGGATCGCACCTGGCGAGCGGATTCGGCAACCGGCACGGACCGCCCACGGGGGCTATTGCCCCGCTGCGCGCAGGAGGCGAAGGACGGCGACCAGGGGCAGGCCGACGACGTTGAAGAAGTCGCCTTCGATGCGGGAGATCCAGCGGGCGGCGTAGCCCTGGATGCCGTAGGCTCCGGCTTTGTCGAGGGAATCGCCGGTCGCGAGATAGGTGTCGAGTTCGGCGGTGGGAATTTGCGTGAAGGTGACGGCGGTGGTTTCGACGTGGGTTTGCGCGGTTGCCGCTTGCAGTACGGCGATCCCGGTGTGGACGTGGTGGGTGCGACCAGCGAGGGAGCGGAGCATGCGGGCGGCGTCCGCGAGATCAAGCGGCTTATTGAGGATGGCGCCCTCGAGCACGACGGTGGTGTCGGCGGCGAGGATGGTGGAGCCGGGGTGCAGGGCCGCCACGGCACGCGCCTTTTCGAGCGCGAGACGGCGCACGTAGGCTTCCGGGATTTCGCCGGGGAGGTGGGTCTCGTCGATGCCGGCTGCATGGACGCGGTACGGGACTGCGATCTGGTGGAGCAGGTCGCGGCGGCGTGGGGAGGCGGAGGCGAGGATGAGGAGCCTCGAATCATCAGGCAACGCGGTCATTGGGATCTGGACAGAGGGCTCGGAGGACGGCGGCACCGGATTCCTACGTTCTGCATTAAAGAACAGCAGCATCCTGCTCGACGGAAAGGTGCATTTCCATGGTGCGGGCCTCGCCAGGCTGCAGGGTGACGGCGTTTTCGGCGGCATTGGCGGTTTCCAGGCAGACGAAGCCGCGCCAGTTGTCTGCGCCGAGATCGGGTAATCTGGCGGCGAGTTCCGGGCCGGGGTTCCAGGTGACCGTGGTATGGGAGTTGGCCTTGCGGAGCAGGAGGCGGCGGCCAAGGATGGGATCATGCAGGGTCAACGGAGCCACCGTGTTCAGGTAGGGGCGGTCGGTTTCGCCGTGGAAGGTGAGTTCGCGGCTGGTCTGGGTTTCCCGGACGAAGTTTTCGGTTTTATCCAGGTACTCGGTGTTTTGAAGGCCCTCAACCGAGACCCTTTCACTGTCGCCCACGGCGAGATAGGCGTGGAGTGCCTCTTCGAAGAAGAAGGGTTTTGCCTGGGGGCTGCCGGGCTGGGCGGCGAAGGCCGTGTTGGCTACCGAGAGGCGCACGGTGAGAGTTCGGCCCAGGATGAGTTCGCAGGCTAAGCCGAAGCCGGAGAATCCGAGGGCGCGCATGTCTTCTGCCTGTTCCAGCGAGAGGGAAAGGTGAAGGTCGTCGCCGGCGAGGCCTGCGAACTGCAGGATCCAGGGCCGGGTGCGCGCAAACCCATGCGATCCGGCACCGGCCGGGGTGGGAACGGGCGAGGTGGATGGGGAAGCGAACCATGGAAAGACGACCGGGATGCCACCGCGGATCGGCTTACCGGGCAAAAACTCTGACCTGGGCGAGAGAAAGAGGACGGGCTGCTCGCCGGTGGGCTGCCATGCGGTGAGGTGCGCGCCCTGGAGGTAGAGCTCCGCGGTGCAGGCGGGCGTGGCGATACGCAGGCGAGGCATGCCGGGGTGGGGCTCATCGAAGGTAAGGATGCCGGGAAGGCCAAATTCCGCCGTAAGCGTCTCTGCTGTCTGCACGAGTTGAATTTTACGGCACGGCCAGGTTCGGCCTGTTGAGCGTGACATGCGGGGTCGATGTGGGGTTAGAGGTGCGGCGCCCGGTGACTGCATCCCATGACTTGAGGAAGACGATGGTCAAGGCTGTTTTATGCGATATTGACGGGACGTTGGTGCAAAGTAATTGGCTACATGCGGAGGCTTGGCAGGTGGCGCTGGGCGCCATGGGAGTGCATCTGGAGCTTGAAGAGCTGCGGCGGCAGATCGGCAAGGGTGGCGATGAGCTGATCCCCGTTTTTGTGCCGTGGTGGAAGCGGGAGATTGTGGCCGAGCCGCTGAAGACGTTTCGCAAATACGTGTTTCAGCATGGGTTGCGGCAACGGGTGGAGCCGATCCCCGGGGTGCCGGAGTTGCTGACGCGCATGCGTGAGGCCGGGATCAAGGTGGCGCTGGCAAGTTCTTCAACGAAGGACGATCTGCAGGTATTGAAGAAGGTGGCGGGCATCGAGGATCTTGTGGATATGGAGACCAGCGCCGACGATACGGATCTCGCGAAGCCGCATCCGGACATCTTCCAGGTGGCGTTGAAAAAGCTGGGGCTGCCAAGCAGCGAATGTATCGCGCTTGGCGATACGCCCTACGACGCGGAGAGTGCGGGGATGGCGGGCGTGCGGACGATCGGCGTCACCACCGGCGGATGGAGCAAAGCGGACCTGCTGGCGGCGGGGTGTGTGGAGGTCTATGACGGCGCGGCGGAACTGCTGGCGAATTTTGAGGCGAGTGCGCTGATGCGGACGGGGCTGGTTCGTTGTTAGTCGTTAGTCGATGCGGCAGATCAGGCATTTGAGGTAGCGGCTTTCGGGCAAGGTGAGGATCTCGGGGTGGTCGGGTGCGGCGGCCCGGGTTTCGAGCAGCTGCACGCGGCGGCCGGTGTCGGCTGCGGCGGCCGTGACGATGCCTGTGAACTCCGGCAGCGAGACGTGGTGCGAGCAGGAGCAGGTGACCAGGGTGCCGCCGGGAATGAGCAACCGCATGGCGCGCAGGTTGAGCTCCTTGTAGCCGCGTAGGGCGCCTTCGGCGGCGCGCTTGCTTTTGGCAAAGGCGGGGGGATCGAGCACGATAGCGTCAAAGTGCGCGGGCAGGCCGGCTGGCCGCTTGGATGTTTTCGCGGGGCGAAGCTGGCCGGCTGCCGGGGTGGGGCGGGCCGCTTCGTCGAGTGCGCGCAGGAGATCGAAGGCGTCGGCTTCGAGCCAGTCGGTTTCGCCGCGAAGGTGCGGGTTCGCGGTGCGATTGCGGTCGGCAGTTTCAAGTGCGGCGCGGGACTGATCTACCCCGGTGACCCGGTCGCAGATCCTGGCCAGGTGAAGAGCGAAGCCGCCGTGATAAGTGCAGATATCAAGCGCGTGGCCTGTGAGACCGGATTGGCGCACCCAGTCTGCGGCGGCGGCGTAGTTCAGGCGCTGATCGAGAAAGGCTCCGGTTTTCTGGCCGGCTGCGGCGTTGTAGTGAAACTGGAGACCGTTGAGCAGAAAAGTGGTGGCGGTGGGGACTTGATCGACGTTCCCACCGGCGTGGAAGAGCGGACCGGCGGGTGGAGCGGGTAGATCTTCAAGCTCACGGATGCGGGGGTCGGGGCGTTCGATCACGGTGAGCGGTTGGCCGTTGGGGCTGAATGCCACGCGCAGGGCTTCGACGAGGGCGGTGCGGATGTCGTCCTGAGCCGTGGCCTGGGTGAGCAATTGGACGATGACCAGACCGGCGTAACGGTCGACGATGATCCCGGGGAGGTTGTCGGCCTCCGAGAAGATCAGCCGCTGGGCGTTTGTGCCGAGGTCCAGCGGGGCGGTGTGCTGCCGACGCGCAATCGCTTCGGCTAGGCGCGTGCCGAGCTCGGCGAGGTACTGCGGGCGGCCGAGACGGGGCGTGCTGGAGACGAGGCGGAGTGCGATCTGCGAGGCCGAGGAGTGAATCGCGGTGCCGAGCGGGTGGCCTGCAGGATCTTCAACCGTGACCAGGCTGCCCGGCGGCAGGCTGGCCTGCGTGGCGGTGTCGGCGAGGAGGTCGGAGCGATAGACCCAGAGATGGCCGGCGCGCAGGCGGTCGGCGGCGCGCCGGGAGATGCGGAAGGTGAAGGGTATGGCCACCTGCCTATTGTTACGCAGCACCTGTTGTGCAGCGACTCTTAAGCAGCGCAACAGGTGGGCGCGAAGTGGGGGAGCCGGATCAGCGCTATGGCAGGCGGGGAATTTCGATTGCGAGGAGCGTGGCGAGGGCGTCGATGACGCAGTTGTGGTCGTCGCGCTGGGGCAGGCCGGAGAAGATGACGCTGCCGACCGGGCCGGTGCCGTGAAGGAGGATCGGGAAGCCGCCGCCATGGGCCGCGTAGTCGCGTTCGGGGAGAGCGTGGCGGCTTTCGAGGGTGTCGCCGGTGCGCTCCAGCTTGCGGCCGATGGCATAGGTGGAGCGGGCGAAGTGGTGCACGGTGTTGCGCTTGCGGCGAATCCAGTTGGCCTGGCCGGGATCCGCGCCGGCGGTGGCGCAGGCGAAAAGCAGATGCCCAGCAAGTTCAATTTCGACCGTACCGCCAGCTTTACGGTCCAGAAGCGCTTGCCGGAGCAGCGAGCCGAGCTGCCAGGCGGTCTCCTCATTAAAGGCGTGGAATCGCAAGGCGGCTTCCTGCTGGTCGAGGATTTGGAGGTCGCGGTCGATTTCTTGCGGTGTGCTCATGGTCTGTGCGGGCGCACTACTCCGTCATGAGCATGACTTCGGTGGACTTGATGAGGGCAGTGACGGTGTCGCCGACTTTGATTCCCATCTCCTCGACGCTTTGACGGGTGATGACGGATTCGATGGTGTTGTCGCCCACCTTGACGGTGACCTTGGCGGTGACGGTGCCGAGCACAATGTCTTCGACGGTGCCGCGGAGGTGGTTGCGGGCGGAAATCTTTTTGGGGGTGATTTCAGGCATGCGGCAACTCTAGTCGATTTTGGCCCCTGCACGCCACGGCAGGTATAGATTCCGTTGATCGAGCAGCAATCGGCTCGAAACGGGATGGCGAAGCTGACCCCCGGCGCCGGACACTGCTGCGTATGGCTATTCTTTCAACATCTGCTTTTCCGTGCTCCCGTCGCTTGCTGGTGAGCGGGCGGTGCCGGGGCAATTGCTGGAAGCGGGTTTTGTGTTTCGGAAGCCTCGGCTGCATGGACTCGGTTAGCGTATCGCAGCGGGAACCCGGATGGGTGTCCTGTTCCGGGACAGTTTTGATCTTTCGGGGGATAGGAGCTATTGCGGTTGCGCAGGCAAGGTAGGTAAAGAGACGGCGGCGAACCTGCCGTCCGGCTCGCGAGTCAGCGTGGGAGCGTAGGTGCCGAGGAGTTCTCGACGCCACCATACGCCTTCGGCACGCTTTTCAGCTGGGGTGGAAAACCAATACTGCCACAGTACGGCGCGGAGATAGCGGGGGGGATGATCGCGAAAGGGGTTTGTGGCGAAGAGCCCGAGCACAGGCTCGGAACCCTGCAGTAGGCGTATCTCCGTGCCAGCTACGATGGGGGCCTGCTGCCAGGTTGTCAGCGAGGCAAACCAGAGGTTCCAGTCAAAGCGCGGCTGGTAAGGAGCGTAGATGCGTGGGCGGTCATGGACATCCTGCGGCTTGTAGCGGAAGGGATACGCGGTCCAGTGTTGTCCGTCCTGCGACCCTTGAAATTCGATCTCGTAGCGATGCGGGGTCATGACCGCGAAAAGGCCGTAGGTGTTGGCGATGCGCCATGGACCGAGCGCGGCAACCGGTGCGGTCGGCAACGGGATCGCCGGCCAGAGCATGGCGAGTAGGGGCTCGGTGGTGGCATAGGTGACGGCCGTAAGCAGGAGAGTGGTGAGGGCGACGCGAGCTGCGCGAACGACCTCGCGGGGGTGACGGCGGGCACCGCGAACACGGGTACGGTGTGCGGTTTCGGACAGGCCCGGCGCGTGCGCGAGGGTTTCCGGGCTGTCCGGGGTGAGACCTTTACGCCAACGACCGGGGATGAACCGAATGAGAGCACGATCATCCAGCAGAAGGACGCCGAGAAAGAGGACGAGGTAGTTCAGGAAGGCGTAGTTGGCGGTCGCGATGACGGCCACCTGCCAGAGGCTGACCACAACGAAGCAGACGTAACGCCACCGACGGGGCAAAAATGCCATCCAGACGAGAGCGAGTTCCATGAGGAGCGTGGTACCGGCGGTGGCACGTTGAAACCAATGCGGCAGATGCTGCAGATACCAGCCGATCCAGGTCGGCAACGGGCCGTTCTGGTAGTACTCGTACATGGCGGTGAGATTGCGCCAGGTGGGGTCGCTGGAGGCCAGCTTAACGACGCCGGATTCGAAGTAAATGCGGAACCACTCCCACAGCAGGAGGAAGAGAGCCGCGCGAGAGGCCAGAGAGTTCCGACCCCAGCCCGGACGCAGACCCGCGGGCGCAATGAACAGGGCCAGGAACCCGGCTTCAAGGAGCATGCCATCGGATTGGTATTGTGAGAAATCCTGAGCGGTGGTGACGAAGCTAAGGAAGCAGACGAAACAGACCAGCAGCGCCGTCCTGGGCAGGACATTCAGCACGACCAGCACGGACGCCGCCATGCCGACCCAAACGAGAGCGGTCAGCGCGTGGTCCAGTGAGGCGGGCGCGGGGTTCACCCACCAAAGCAGTGAGGGGGCGGCCCAGAAGGCGCGTGAGCCAAGCGGACGCAAAGCAGTCAGAAACTGATCGACCGGCTGGATGCCCTCCGAACCAACCAGACCCAGGATCTGGAAGGCGAGGGCGAAAAAGGCCGAGAAGTAAACCGCGCCCAGAAGACGAAGGAAGATCCAACGCGGAACGAGCCGATCCGCCGGTCCTCGATCCCGGTCGAATAGAAACAGCAGCGGGCCGAAGGGCTCCTTTGCGGGAAGCGACAACGTGCTGCCAGGGGCTGTAGCCGGGGACGCCATACGGGTTGGATGAAGGTTGGCGGGACAGCGACAGCCCTGGTCCTAGCCCGCCGTTTGCGTGTCGGGCATGCAGGGCGCGCCGACAGACCAAGGGCCACTCACAGGATCGGAGGGCAGACTGGCTTGTACCCTCTCGAGAGCCTGCTGGAATTCTGCGAAGGTGTCGACCACGAGATCCGCACCGGCGGCAAGCAGTTGCTGCCGGTTGAAGCTGGTGGTGAGACCTACGGCCAGGCAGCCGGCGGCCTTGGCGGCAAGAATGCCATTCACAGCGTCTTCAATAACCCAGCAGGTGCCCGGCTCAAGACCGAGGTCGTTCAGAGCAATTTGGAAGACCTCCGGCGAGGGCTTGGGAAGCGTGAAACGAGCGGCATCTATGGCAACTTCAAAGAGCGGCGCGACGCCCAGCCTTTCCAGTGTCGCCACCCGGTTCCGGTGGTTTGACGAGGTCGCCAGCGCAAGCCGATAACGGCTGTTGGCCCACCCGAGAAAGGCCAAGGCCCCAGGTACGGGCATCAGTTCGTGCTCCAGCGATTCGTAGATCTGATGCTTCAGGCGCAGGATGTCGAGGCCATTCTGTTCGCTGAGGCCGTGCTCGGCAGCGAGATCCTGGACCATGACGGTATCGCTGCGGCCGATGTAGCTTGCAAATCGCTCCTCGGCAACGTGTATGCCCGATTGCAGGAGGGCCTCCCGTTTGGAGCGTTCATGCAGAGGCTCAGAGTCAATGAGTACACCGTCCATGTCGAAGACGAGCGCGATGGGGATGTAGGGTTCCTGGGCTGGCATACCGA
>CAXTZL010000048.1:0-16779 GCA_964248555.1 uncultured Bryocella sp. | reverse complement strand
TTATGGGGATGGGCGAGCCGTTTCTGAACTATGACGAGTTCATGGCGGCGGTGCGCCGGCTGGTGGAGGGGATCGGGATTCCGGAGTCGCGGATGACGGTTTCGACTTCGGGCATTTTGCCGAGCATTGAGCGGTTTGCGACGGAGACGATCCGGCCCAAGTTGGCTCTTTCGTTGAATGCGTCGAACGACCGGGTGCGGGAAGAGGTGATGCCGATCACGCGCAAGTGGAAGATCGGGCAGTTGCTGGAGGCGTGCCTGCGGATTCCGCTGCGGACGCGGGAGTGGGTGACGTTTGAGTATGTGTTGCTGGGCGGGGTAAACGATCAGCCGGAGCATGCGCGCGAGGTGCTGGCGCTGCTGGCGGGGATGCGGGCGAAGGTGAATCTGATTGTCTGGAATCCCGGACCCGGAATTGCGTATTCGCAGCCGGCGCCGGAGGATGCCGCGCGGTTTCAGGCGACCTTGATCGAGGGTGGGGTTGCGACGTACATCCGGCGGCCGCGCGGGCGGGATATCTATGCGGCCTGCGGGCAGTTGAAGCGTACCGTGGCCGAGCAGACGGCAGGTAGCGGGCTGGTGGAGATTGCGGCTGCGGTTTAGGTGACGGCCGATGGATGGGCGTGTTGCTGAAGATGCATATTCGTCCGCCTCGCTACGGAATGACAAACTGACCGATTCAACAGCGGGGTAGCGCGGATCGACTTTTCAGGTGTGAGCTGCGGTGAGTTGCGGCGCGCGGGTGCCGGCAAGATGCAGCACGGTTTCGGCTACTTTGTCGTAATTGTGGCGTAGGACGTCGCCCTCGTGGGCGAAGTCGCCGGTGATGGGTTCTACGCCGAGGGCGCGAACGGCGGCTAGGTCGGCCTGGATCGGGTTTTGGCCTTCGGCGGCGTAGCGGTCCACGGTGTTCTGGCGTATGGGGCCGGTATTGATCAGGGCGTAATCGAGGATCGAACGGGCAGAACCACAGTGTTCGTTGATTTTGCGGATGTGCTGGGAGGCGGTGAGGCCGAGGCTTTCGTTGGCCTGGGTCATGAGATTGCAGATGTAGACGCGGGTGGCCTTGCTGTTGGCGATGGCGTCGGCGATGCCGTGCACGAGCAGGTTGGAGATGACCGAGGTGAAGAGCGAGCCGGGGCCGAGGGTGATGAGGTCGGCTTCGGCGATGGCGGCGAGGGTTTCAGGCAGCGGATGGCAGGTTTCGGGCTCAAGCCGGAGCTCGACGATGCGGCTGTCCGAGGCGGAGATGCGGGTTTCACCGCGGACGAGGGTGCCATCTTCCATGAGCGCGGCGAGGGTGGCGTTCGCGGTAGTGGCTGGATAGATGCGGCCGCGGGTGGCGAGGATCTGCGAGGAGGTCTGCACAGCCTGAGCGAAGTCGCCGCGCATTTCGGTGAGGGCGGCGAGAAAAAGATTGCCGAAGCTGTGGCCCTGGAGGTCACCCGTGGAAAAACGATGTTGGAAGAGCTGACTGAGGAGGGTTTCGTCTTCGGAGAGGGCGACCATGCAGTTGCGGACGTCACCGGGTGGGAGGATGTTCAGGTCTTCGCGGAGGCGTCCGGAGGAGCCGCCGTCATCGGTCACGGTGACGACCGCAGAGAGCTCGGCGATGGAGAGGGGGCGTGTTTCCTCCCGGGTGTTGGCGGGCTCGGGCAGGGCAGTGGCGGGGTTGGCGACGAAACGCTTGAGGCCGCGCAGGAGGGTGGAGAGACCGGTGCCTCCGCCGATGGCGACGACGCGCAGGGATTGCGACGAAGATGGAGGAGCTGCGGCCATCGAACCTAGTGTAGAGGGTGCAAGGGCCCGCTGCTCGAACGAAGGTGCTATGGTTTTCGCTTTGCGGCTTTCGCTGCAGCTGGCCGGAAGGTGAGATCCGGCAAAGTCAGGTGCGCCGGGTTCCGGTCCCAAGCGGAACTCAGGCTTCGGGGTAGAGCAGTTCGGTGAAGCGCGGGTCGTCGGACATATTGGTGAAGTCCGAGTCGGAACGGGCCTGGATGCGGTTTTTTGGGTTGAGGCGAATGGCCTGCTCCAGATGGTCGAGGCACTCGTGGCTGGAGTTGGTCATGCTGGCGAGCAGGGCCAGGCCGTAGAAGGCGTAATCGCAGTCGCACTGATCGAGCAGAATCTGGTTGAAGTGTTCGCGGGCGTCTTCGTAATTGCCGTGGTTCAGCAGGGAGATAGCGTAGTCGTAGCGCTCCTCGTGGCTGCGAAATTCGGTGCTACCGGTGTGGATCTGGGCGACGCAGGCGGCGATGTACATGCGAATGCGGTCACCTAGGTCGTGGGGGGCGTCCGCCAGCATGCGGTCGAAGGCGGCGTGCGCTTTTTCGTATTGATTGGACTGCATGAGGTGGATGGCTTCGCCGTAGAGCCCGAGAAGGTTTTGTCGCTTGCCGTCGTCGACGGGCATGGGTGTGCCGGCGAGGGTCCGGGGCATGCGGTGCAGCTTGGCGCCGCGTTCTTCGGGCTTGCCGGTGCGGGCGTCTTCCGTTTCAGCAGAGCGTGAGGTGGTGCCGGAGGCCGAGGGTGCGATGGTGCGTGCCGTTTTCGTGGCCATGATTCTCTCGTGCGCGATGATCTGCGAGGTTGCGATTTTGAGTTGTGGCAGTCTCGGGAGTTATAAGCGGTACAGTGTGCCCAGGTCAATGCCCCAATTGGGGTGCTGACTCGCTGTCGCGGGACGGGACGTGGCCCTGTCCCTGGGCCGCAGCCCCGTAGACAACGGGGTTCAGCGTTGGATCGTTATACATCTTGAGTTGTCTGTACAGTTTAAACCGAGTTTCTCCGTTGGCAACGGCGACCCAGAGAGAGGCAAGACAGCCGGTGAGATCGGAGCGCTGCGTCTGGAGGAGATGGAGGCGGCCGCGGTTGCGCTGCCAATGGAGTTCGTCGGCATCCGGTCGGGTGGTTTGTTCGGCCGTGTGGAAAATTTTGAGAGCGAGGATGGAGAGCCGGTCGAGGATGAGGCCGGGCGTTTCGGAGTGCAGGGCGGCGGCGGCATTCTGCTCGAGGGCTGCGAGCAGGAGGAGATCGATCTGCTCGACGAGGTCGTTGCGCCGCTGGTTGAGGCGGTCGATGCTGCGCTTGACGGCGGCGATGACGGCGTCGGAGGCGGCCGGGTTGCGTGCTTCGTCTTCCTGGTGCCAAAGCTCGAAGTTGGCCCTGTGTTCGAGGAGCACGAGAGTTTCTAGTTCGGTTTCTGCGAGGGGATCGGACGTGCTGCTTTTGTGCCACTGCGCGGTGGCTTGTTCCTGCAGATTCGCGAGGTGGGAGGCATGGAGCATGGGTCGGCTTGAGTTGCCTGAGCATAGCGGGCTTTCGAGATTCCGGCAAGTTGCCGCATGTTCCCGCGCACTTCGAGAGTGGATGTGCCCCTGCCGGGGGATAGCACCGACATGGGGTTTTGTGGGATGTGTAAAGCGGTATGGTCGATCGCTCCGTTCGCCGGGTTTTGATTTACAGGCTGGGTAGTCTTGGGGACATGCTGATTGCGTTGCCCGCCATGCACCTGGTGCAGCGGGCCTTTCCGCAAGCGGAGCGACGGCTGCTGACCAACGTGCCGGTGCATAGCAAGGCCCCGGCGGCGGCGGCGGTGCTGGAAGGCACAGGGCTGGTGCAGGGCTACCTGCGGTACGTTGCCGGGATGCGGAGCGTGGTTTCGTTGGCTCGCTTGTGGTGGCAGGTGGTGCGCTTCCGGCCGGAGACGGTCGTGTATCTGGCGGCGGCACGCGGGACAGCGGTGGCGAAGCGCGACGGGCGGTTCTTTCGATGGTGCGGGGTGCGACGGGTGATCGGGCTGCCGGTGACCGGGGCGATGCAGGGAAATTTTTACGGGACGGAGCCGGGTTCGGCGGAGGCGGAAGGGCTGCTGGAGAACGCTGCGCTGGAGCCGGAGGCGGCGCGGCTGGTGCGCAATGTTGCGGAGTTGGGCGAGGTGAAGCTGGAAGACCCGGAGAGCTGGTCGTTGCACCTTGGAGAAGCCGAGAAGAGGCGAGCCGATGAGGCGGTTGGGGCATTGGCTTTGGGCCTGGGGGCCGTGGCTGTGAGTGTGGGCACGAAGGTGCAGGCCAAGGACTGGGGAGGTGAGAACTGGAAGGCCTTGTTGACGCAGTTGGCGCGGGAGGCGGGGGGGCGGGCGCTGCTGCTGCTGGGAGCGCCGGAGGAGAGCGCGGCGAGCGAGTTTGCGGCCTCGGGCTGGGTGCGGGCCGGTGGGGGGCCGGTGGTGAACCTGTGTGGGCGGCTATCGCCGCGGGAGAGTGCGGCGGCGATTGGGCGAGCGGTATTGTTTGTGGGCCATGACAGCGGGCCGATGCACCTGGCTGCCGCCGTGGGGACGCCCACGGTGGCCATTTTTGCGGCGCGGAATATTCCCCGGCAGTGGTTTCCGTTTGGGGATCGCCATGCGGTGGTGTATCACCGTGTGTCCTGCTGGGGATGTGGGCTGGAAACGTGTGTGGAGGAGAGAAAGCGGTGCTTGACCGGCATTTCTGTTGCGGAGGTGATGGCCGCGGCGCGTGAGGTGATGAGGCGTGCCGGGGTGACAGGGCTTTTGCAACCGGATGAGGTGAAGGAAGTGTCTTCGGGGCGCTTGGTGGAGTTGGTGGAGATCGGGCCTTTGCGGGTGCGTCAAGGATGGGAGAAAGGAAATGCCAGGGTGGCGGAGATGCGATGATGGACGCGATATGCAAGGTCCGCTTCCTGATGTACGTACAGTATTGAGTTTGCTGGCGGGTGGGTTTTCCCGGCTGCGTGTTCTGGTGATCGGCGATCTGATGCTGGATCGCTATATTGTGGGCGAGGTGGACCGGATCTCGCCGGAGGCGCCGGTGCCGGTGCTGCGGCATGCGCATCGGTACCAGCGGCCGGGCGGCGCGGCCAATGTGGCGATGAACCTTGCGGGGCTGGGCTGCGGGGCGCTGCTGGCGGGCTTCTGGGGCGACGATGCGGAGCGGCAGGAGCTGGAAGCGTTGCTGCAGAAGGGCGGCGTGGACACGGTGGGCGCGGTGTCGACGGAGTTGCCAACGATTTCAAAGACGCGCATCGTGGGACGGACGCAGCAGCTGTTGCGGCTGGATATTGAGAGTGCCGAGCGGCCCTCTGCGGAAGATGCCGGTCGGCTGCTCGAACGGGCCGAGGCGCTGATTGAGAAGGTTCATGCCGTGGTGCTTTCTGACTACGCCAAGGGGGCGTTGACGGCGGAGCTGTGCGAGCGTGTGATTCGCCGGGCGCGGGCGCTCGGGGTTCCGGTGCTTGCGGACCCGAAGACGCCGGACCTGAGCAAGTATTCCGGCGCGACGGCCGTCTGCCCGAATCTTCACGAACTGGCACAGGCTACGGGTTTGCCGATTGAAAACCTGCCGGCCCTGCTTGCCGCCGGGGAGGCGCAGCGGCGTGAGCACGACATTCGTCTGCTGGCGGTGACGATGAGCGAAAAGGGCATCCAGGTGCTGTCGGATGCGGGGAGTACCCATTCGCCGGCGCGGGCGCGGGAGGTGTTCGACGTATCGGGTGCGGGGGATACGGTGATTGCGACGCTGGCGGCGGGACTAGCGGCCGGACTGCCGGTGGAAACGGCGGTGGAGCTGGCGAACCTGGCGGCGGGCGTGGTGGTGGGCAAGGTGGGCACGGCACCCATTGCACACCATGAGCTGACCGCGTTGCTGACGCCGTCGCAGAGTCTCGGAGATGCGGAGAAGATCCTGGGGCGCGAGGCCCTGCTGGCGCGGGTGGCGGACTGGCGTGCGGCGGGGGAGACGATTGTGTTTACGAACGGCTGTTTCGACCTGCTGCACGTGGGACATGTGACCTTGATGGAGGACTGCCGGCGGTTTGGATCGAAGGTGGTGCTGGGGTTGAATACGGATGCGAGCGTGCAGCGGCTGAAGGGGCCGGCGCGGCCCGTGGTGGGGGAGCGTGACCGGGCGCGTGTGATGGCCGCGCTGGGCGCCGTGGATGCGGTGACGCTGTTTGACGAGGACACGCCGGTGGCGTTGATCGAGGCACTGAAGCCGGATGTGCTGGTGAAGGGTGGAGACTACAGCGTAGAGACCGTGGTGGGCCATGAGATGGTGCTGGCGCGCGGCGGACGGGTGGAGATTGTGCCGATTGTGGAGGGATTTTCAACGACCGGGATCGTTCGCAAGCTGCAAGCCCGTGAGGGGCTTGGTTAGAGATTTGGAGTAGACGATTCAACGGCAGTTCGAGGGATAGGGGGCTGGATTTGGACGAAGCGCAAAGGCCGGCGCTGCTGTGCATCAGCACGTACGAGAAGGGCCAGGCGTTCTTGGAGGAGGCCGCGCGGCTGGGTTTCGCGGTAACGCTGCTGACGGTGGGCAAGCTGCGGGAGGCGGACTGGCCGCGTGCGGCGCTGGTTTCGATCGAGACGATGGAGGAGGAGCTGGCGCCGGAGGCGGTGCTGCCGCACGCGGTGCGGCTGGCGCGGCACCGGCGGTTTGCGCGGGTGGTGGCGCTCGACGAGTTCGACCTGGATACGGCGGCCCTGGTTCGCGAGCACCTGCGGCTGCCGGGGATGGGACGGTCAGCAACGCGGCCGTTTCGGGACAAGCTGGCGATGCGGGATACGGCCGCACGGGCTGGCGTCGCGGTGCCGGCGTTCTGTGGGGTCGCGAATCATGACGCACTTTGGGAGTTTTTGCAGGCGACCGAGGGGCCGTGAATGCTGAAGCCGCGGGAGAGTGCGTCGGCGATCGGGATCAGGAAGTTTGCGGAGCCGCATGCGGTGTGGCCGCTGCTGGAGGAGCTCGGCGAGGCGGCAAGTCATCACCTTGTGGAATGTTTTGTGTCAGGGGAGATTTACCACGTGGAGGGATTGAGCTGGGAGGGTGAGCTGCAGTTTGCGCTGGGGCACAAATACGGCCAGCCGCCGTTTGAGACGATGCACGCGGGCGGGATTTTTTCGACGCGGACGCTGGATCGCGCGAGCGAGGAGGCGCGGGACCTGTTGGCGATTCATGCGGCTACGCTACGAGCGCTGGGCATGGAAGCGGGCCTTCGCACAGCGATTTTATTCGGGCGCATGCGGATGGGCGGTTCTATTTTCTGGAGACCGCGGCGCGGGTGGGTGGAGCCTATATTGCCGAGGTGGCGGAGGCGGCCAGTGGGTTGAATCCGTGGGTGGAATGGGCGCGGATCGAGTGGGCTCAGGCTAGTGGCGAGGCCTACAGGGCGGCGCCGGATCGCGGGGAGTACGCGGGTAGCACGATCTGCCTGGCGCGGCAGGAGTGGCCGGATCTGCGCGGATATGACGCGCCCGAGGTGGTGCATCGGCTGCACAAGCTGCACCATGCGGGGTTGATTGTTCAGTCCGCTTCCGCGGATCGGGTAAGGGCGTTGCTGGAGGAGTACACGGCGCGGTTTTACCAGGATTTTTATGCGCGGATGGATGCCCCGGCGCGGCCGACCTCGTAGCGCGGTTCGAAGTTTCTGGTAGTCCGTTTTGGAGAAGCCTGTCTGCGCTGAGGCCGGTCCGTACCACGTTTGAGGGATGGGTTGGCTCCCTAGGCTTTGTTCTGATTGCTTTTGGGAATGGTTGTCGGGGAGCCGGCTCAACCGCTTTCGAAAGGAAGATGCGCTCGATGGGTTCTGAGCAAGTTGAGGGAGACTGGCGATTCTGGTGGGCCATTACCCCCGTTCTTGCAACGATCTCCGTGCTGAAAGCGATCCGGCTTCCTACCTACAAGGCGGCAACACAGGCGCAGGTGGACTACAGCCTGGGACTGATCAAGCGCGGTATGTATGGCCGGCGTTCGCGCGGCCGCTGCACCTGGAGATCTACAGACGCTTCGCGGTCTTTTCGTGGGTGCTGCTGATCTTCACTGTCGCCCTGCTGCTGGTGTTTACCTGGTGCAGCGGTGCGCGGCGGAGATTGCTCTCGCCGGAGATCGTGGCGCTGTTTTTTTCAAGCTATGCGCTTGTGTATCTGGCGCATATGGTCGGTTACTTCGAGATTGTTCTGCTGCTGCTTACTGTGGCGCTGCTGTTCCTCCGCCCGCTGGGATGGAGGCTGGCCTGCGCGGTCCCGGGGGCGATTTTTGCGCTGGCGATGCATGAGATGTTTCTGCTGGTATTTCTGCCGGTGCTGCTGTTCAGTTTTTTGTTGCAGGAATTTGGAGAGAGTGGGCGGGAGAGACGCAAACCGGTTGCGCTGGGGGCCGTGTTCCTGCTGCTGGCCGTTTCTCTGACGATGACGCTGCGCCTTGCCCTGAAGCCACCGATGACCCCGGTGCAGCTTCAGGCGATGAGCAGTCACATTGCGGGGATGGTGGATTTTCCGACCGACGATGCGATGTACTGGGTGCTGCTGCGGTCTACGCGCGACAACCTCAAGATCATGCATGACGTAGCCATGCTGGCGCCCTGGTGGCGGCAGCAGCTGGTGTGCCTGCTTACGATGGCTCCTACGATTGCGCTTCTGCTGGCGATGACGCGCGGCGTGCTGCGGAGTTCCACGCGAGCGTTGCCGCGCTGGATGTTTCCCGGTGCGGTGGCCGCCGGTCTGGCCCCGCTTTCGATGCACCTGCTGGGCTTCGATGTGGCGCGATTTAATTCAATGGTGATCCTGACGAGCTTTTTAACGCTGCTGACGGTGTGCCGCTTTGCCGATGGCAAGCCGGTGGGGCTTTCCCGCCGGCTGCACCATGCCGTCCTGCTGGTGCTGCTTCTGAATATGACGAGCGGCGATCTGCTGATGGACGGGCGGCTGGTGCGGTCTTTTCCGTACGTCCGTGAGCTGCCGGGGACCCTGGATTTGCGGCACGGGCCTTGGCAGCCGCCGGACACGCACTATCGCCCACGCTTCTGAGCGGCCGGTTGCAGGCAATGAGCTCAGTTCTTTCGCCACGCGCAGTGCTGGCCGGCATCTGTGGCTGCCCTGGGGAAGATGCGGGATGGCGGGGTTGAAGGTTCCGCAGATCGGGGAGTTCGAGACTTGTAAGACGACCAAGAAGAAAACCCCGCCTGCCTGGGAGCGGACGGGGTTCCGGGTTGTCCTGAGGACGGTTTATTGCACGCTGGCGAGCCAGCTTGCGTAGGGAGGCAGCGTGAGGTTCTGCAGCGAGTTTATGGACTGGAGCGAGGGATCGTCGGTCAGCAAGGTGTGAATGTGATTTGCGGTAACGCCTGTTGCCCCCATGTTGAGGGTGATAGTTTGGGGCTGCGCGGTGAAGTTCATGGCGACCACGACCGCCGGTTCCCCGTCCCCGGTACTGCGCACCCAGGACAGAACGTTGGGATTGGAGCTGTCAAGCATGGCCATGGCCCCGTCATGCAGGGCGTGGTTGGAGCGGCGCAGCGCGATGAGGTGGGTGTACCACTCGAGTTGTGAATCCGGGTTGGCGAGTTCGGTTTGCACGTTGATGGTTTTGTAGCTGGGCGGAACCGGCAGCCAGGTGTGCGGGTCGGTCGAGAAGTCGGCCTGCGGACCGGGTGTCCACTGCATGGGTGTGCGCTCGCCGTCGCGGCCTTTTTCCTTTGGCCAGCCCGTGATGCCGATCGGGTCTTTGACGTCTTCGATGCGGGTGGGTGCCGTGGTGGGTTGACCGATCTCCTCGCCCTCATAGAGCAGCGCGGTAGCACGACTGGTGAGCAGCACCGTTGCCAGGACCTTCGAGATGGCCGCACGTTCGGTGGCCGAGGTACCCGGGGGCGAGTAGCGATCGATGGAACGGACGTTGTCGTGGTTGTCGAAGACGAACAGCGGCTGTGATCCGTTCAGTTGGGTTTCGGCTTCTTCGATGTGATGGCGGAAGCTGGTTGCGTCCAGCTTGTCGTGGTTGCCGTGGAAGCCGACAAGCATGTCCATGGGCAGATTCAGTTCGTTTTTGGCTGCTCCGCCGTACCATGTGTCGAGTTCTGCGGTGTTGGGCAGATAGGTCTCACCGATGAGGACGCGGTTGCCCGGATAGCCGGCGACCATGGCACGCATGCGACGGATCACGCCGTGCACCTCCGGGAGATTGTCGATGTAGATATCGTTCAGATTCGGATCGCCCTGTGCGTTGACACCGCCGGTCTCCGGTTCATTGCGAAGCTGCGGATCTTCAAAGAGGCTGGGGATGGCATCGAGACGGAAGCCGGCGACGCCACGGTCCAGCCAGAAGCGCATGGAGTCGAAGGCGGCCTTTTCGACGGCGGGGTTGGTCCAGTTCAGATCGGGTTGCTGCTTATAGAACTTGTGGTAATAGAACTGGTGCACGGCCGGCACCCACTCCCAAGCCGATCCGCCGAACACCGATTCCCAGTTGTTGGGCGGAACGCGGCCGTCGTGTTCGGAGCGTTTCTGGTAGGCCGTGACATCGGGGCCGTTGGCGGGCACGCCGTCGTTCCACACGTACCAATCGTGCTTTGGATTTGTGCGGGAGCTGGCGGACTCGAGGAACCACTGGTGCTTGTCCGAGGTGTGGTTCAGAACCATGTCGAGGATCACACGAACGTTGTGCTTGCCCCCGTCGGCGATGAGGTGGTCCATGTCGGCCAGGGTGCCGTACTGCGGATCGACGGCTTCGTAATTGGAGATGTCGTAGCCGAAATCGACCTGTGGCGAGGGATACATGGGGGCAATCCAGATGGCATCGATGCCGAGCTTCTGCAGGTAGGGCAGGCGCGAATCGATACCGTTGAGATCGCCGATGCCATCACCGTTTGAGTCCTGAAAGGAGCGCGGATAGATCTCGTAGACAACGGCGTGCTTCCACCAGGGCGCGGCTGCGGAAATGCCTGGCGCCACCGGCACGGTTTGTTTGTGTTCCTGCGCCTGCGCCTGTTCGACCGCAGGGCAGGAAACCAAGCTGAGGCCAAGGGTAGCGGCCAGCAGGGTACGGGCACTGAGCCGCCGGGACAGGTGGGGGTGTTTCGATCGCTGCAAGACAGCCTCCGGGTAATTCAAAGGACTATAGCAGTTCAAAAAGCAGCAGTTTAAAAGCAGCACTTCCAAAAGCCCCCTCACGCTGCTGCGGCTTCAGGAGCGCGCTGCGGACTGCCCCCTTCGAGAGGCTTACGGCTTCGCCGCCAGCTTTTGTTGTTGTTGCAGGTTTGCGGGGCAGGTGCTGGCCGTGTTCACGGGGTCGCAGCGCACGGCTACGTTGCCGGGCAGGGCCACGGAGAGGTGTCCTGGAAAGGGCGCCGGTTCGTTCGCCGGGTAGTCCGTGCTCAGGATCTGCGCCCCTGCGGCCATCATGGCATCGCGGGTGGAGACGTCATCGGTGCGAGCCTGTTTGGTATCCGCGTCGGTGCGGGCGCGGATGAGGTAGCCCTGTTGCACCAGCGCGGCGATGTCAGTGGCAGGGCCATCGTTGCGTTCCAGAAACGCCGCATCGGGTTGGCCCGGAACGGAGTTGGTGAAGAGGACGCGGCCTCGCAGGGAGGGATGGCCCTGAAGGTAGACCGGCGTCACGGGCCGTTGATCCATCAGAAACATCACCTTGCCGCGTGAGGCATCCAACGTGGGCCAGTGACTTGCGAGGACGGCCGCATTCAGCGTGTCGAAGCTGCCCCGCACGTCATCCGGCGTAATCAGTTCGGCGGGAGGAAACACGGAACGAATTTCGGCATCGAGTGCATCGAAGACGGCCGGCGTAAAGGCTTCGGGTGTGGTCAGCTGCATGTTTTTTGGCACGCCCTGCTTGGTTTCAACGAGGATGAAGACCGGCACATGGCCGGGGTGCGATTGAGACCACCGGCGTACTTGCTGCAGGCAGGCGATAAAGGGCTGGCATGTGCTGCGCTGATCGATGTCCTGCACGTGCATGACCTTGAAGCCGGGCTTCAGCATGAGGCCGTTGGGATCTTCCGGTGGGTCGGCGGGGAGACCTGCAGCGGCAACCATGGAGGGCGCTTTGGGGTGCGCGTAGCGGCCGCCTTTCGTATCGGCATACACGTCAAGCTCAATCTGCCGCACGCCGGCGTTGAGCTGCTGCGTGAGTGGCGGGTGGCTGTAGTCCAGAGCGGCGGCAGCCTGTGGGTTTTGCTTTTGCAGCCACAATGTTTCATGGGGCGGAAGGCCGGCATGGTAGCTGTTGTGGGTTCCGATGACCTGGATTTGATTGAGCTTAAGAGGCGTGTCCGCAGGGGCAGAGGGCGGTGTGGATTGCGCCATGCCGAGACAGGAAACAGCGGCGGTGCAGAAGGCAAGCAGGGCAGGGCGAAAGAACATGGGGGCGATCCTTTTGCGGTGGGGAATTGCGCTGGGGGAATTGCGCTGGGGAGAGTGCGGTGGGGAGAGTGCGGTGGGGAGAGGAGAGGATCAAAGCAGCGCGGCAGCTACCTCGGTCTCGGTAGCTGCCGCACGGGGTTAGGAGTTGAAGCGCTTAGAAGATGATTTTGCCGGCCAGCTGCAGCACTCGCGCGGGCAGTGTGGTCGCCGAGGTGACTACGCCGAAGCTGGTGGATCCGGGGCTATAGGTTTCACTGCCTGGGAAGGCGTAGTTGGTCTGGTTCAGGACGTTGAAGGCTTCGGCGCGGAAGTCAAAGACAACGCCCTCGGGATAGAGAGCAAAGGCCTTGTGCAGGCCGAGATCTGTGTCGTAGTAGGGGTCAAAGCGAACCGAGTTGCGGCCCGCATTGCCGTAGGGCTGGTTGGGCGTGGGCAGGCTGAAGGCTGTGAGGTTCAGGGTGTTGATGCCCTGGTTGCCCGCCGTCCCGGTGCGTTGTGACTTGGGGATTACCGCAGCCTTGCTGAGCTGGTTGGGCCGCTGGTTCAGAATCGTGCTGACCTGCTGAAACGATGTGGGCGAATAGATGATGTTGACGGGCGCGCCGCTTTGCGCATTTTCAATCGCCGTCACCTGCCAGCCGCCGAGCAGCTCCTGGAGGATCAGCGGCGCCCGCGAGCCGAACATGCGGCCCTTGCCGAAGGGTAGGTCATAGACGAGCGAGAGAGTTTCGTTGAGCGGCTGGTTGTAGCCGGACACACCGCGGTCGCCGAGTGGATTGGCCAGGTTGATGCGCGAGTTGTCGCCGGCGTTGGTGTCCAGGTGACCACTGGCGTTGTCGATGGCACGCGACCAGGTGAAGGAGTTCAGCAGATACAAGCCATGCGCGGTGCGGTGTTCGAATTTTGTCTGGAGAGCGTTGTAGGAGAGAAAGCCGTCGGGCAAGGTTTCTTCGATGGTTGGGAAGGTCTTGAGTGGACGGCCCTGGTTGTTCAACAGCAGGTTCACGCAACCGTTGGTCACCGTGTTGTTGCAGGTAGCGGTGGGCAAGTTCGGGTTGGCCTGGTTGTAGTCGGCCAGCACCTGGAGCTTGACGCCATGCTCGCCGACGTAGGACACTTCAAAGGTGGAGGCGTTTGTGATTTGGCGCTGCACTGTCAGGTGAAAGGCCTGCACGTAGCCCGTGGGCAAGTTGGCCGGGATGTAGCGCGCCTGCGTGTTGGCGTAGCTGGCGGATGTCACGACGGAAGGGCTGGTAAAGCCCGTGGGATAGCCCTGGATCGTGGTGCGGAAACAGGTTTGTGTGCCGGGAACGAAGGCCGCCTGCGCCTGGGCCGCGCTGCACGTGGGCAGCGAAGAGGTGCCGATGATGGCAGGGTTGCCGTTCATCGGGGCCTGGTTGATGCTGGTCTGCACGATGTAGGGCAGGTTGTACACCAGCAGGTTTTCGCCGCCTTCGCGGTTGAACTGCGCATAGCTGATGCCATAGGCCGACCGCACCACCGTTCTAGGATCGACGGAGTAGGCAAAGCCGATGCGGGGCGCGAAGTCCAGCTTTGGCATGTTGACGAGCGCGCGGTTGTAGATGGAGCCGGGCGAAGCGGTGATGAGCGACTTGGTGGCGGGGCTGAAGTTGGCGAGCAGGTTATTGGATTCCCACTGCGGCGTGACGAGTTCATAACGCAGGCCCGCGTTGATCGTCAGCTTCGGGGTTGCACGGATGTCATCCTGCAGGTAGAGAAATGCATGCGCTGATTCAGGTGCACGACCTGATAGTTGTTGAGCTGGTACTGGCTTTGCGCACCGAACAGGAAGTCGCTCAGATAGGCGGCTTCTTTCAGGCCCGTATCCTGCGAGCCGGTCAAGGCCGTGGACGATGCCCCGGCGAAGCTGAAGCCGCCGCTGTAGGTGGATTGCCCATAGGTAGGGTTGAAGTCTTCATCGGTGGTGAAGATGGCTTGGTACTCGTAACCCATTTTGTAGCTGCTGCGGCCGTGCAGCAGGGTGAAGTTCACCTTGGGGTTGTAAACGTAGGGGTCCTGAAACTGCGGGTTGCTGGTCTGGTTGCCGAACTGGGTGAAGCCGCTGACGGTCTGCGCGTTCAGGCTGCGGGCTACGGTTGGATCGGTCGGCAGACCGGGTATGCCGGCCATCAGGCTGGGCATGTTCTGGCCGTAGGGGAACTTGCCGCCGTCAGTGCGAGTGAAGGCGAAGCGGGCGTCCACGATGGCGTTCTGCGTCAGCGTTCGCGTGAGTCCGCCGGCAATCTGCTGATTAAAGATCTGCACGTTGCCGTTGGAGTTGCCGCCGGCCGGACCCTGGATTGCGGGCGGCGAAAGGATCGCTGCCTTGTGCTGGCTGTAGCGGACAAAGGCCGTTGTTTTCTGGCTAAAGGTTTGGTCGACGCGGATATCACCCTTGTTGTCGTCGATGGTATCCGCGGGCAGGGACGCGTAATTGTTGGTGTAGGTCACAATATTGGCTGTGGGGAGGGCGGCCAGGACACCTTTTGCGAAGGCAGAAACGCTGGGGTCGTTGAAAGGGACAACCCCGTTGTAGATGTGCCCGGTGAAGGGATTGCGGATCGGGATCAGGTTGGTGCTGGACCCCTCGTAGGGCAGATAGGCGGTTCCGTTGCGGGCCGCCCCGAGAAACGTGTACCCGCCGTTGGCTATCGCCAAGGGGCTGGTGCCGGCCTGGTTTGCCGTGGGTACGGTGGCCTGCATGATGGCGTGGACCACCTGCCGGTCGCCTTCGTAATCGCCGAAGAAGAAGGTGTGATTTTTCCAGATGGGCCCGCCGAAGGTGCCGCCGAACTGGTTCCGGATCAGGGTCGGCTTTTGCGGTTTGCCGGTGAGTGGGTTCTTGGGTGGAGCGAAGGGGCCGATTGCGTTGAAGACCGTGTTGCGGATGTAGTCATAGGCCTTGCCGTGGAACTGATCGGTTCCGCTGCGGATGCTGACGTTGATGACGGCGCCGGCGGAACGCCCGTATTCGGCGGAGTAGTTGTCGGTTTCCACGCGGAACTCGGAGATGGCATCCGGGGAGGGTGGGATGGCCTGGTTGGAGAAGCCCTGGTTGGAGGTGCCGTAGGCGTTGTTGTCGAGGCCATCGAGGAGGAAATTGTTGAATTCGCTGCGTTGGCCGTTGACGTTGAAGGAAGCATCGCGGCTGGTGTCGGTGCCGTTTTCAAGGGAGTCGCGGCGCACGCCTGGGACCAGCGCCGCAAGGTCGGCGTATTCGCGGCCATTGAGGGGTAAGTTTTCCACCTCGCGAGTGCCGATGACCTGGCCGCGTTCGCTGTCGTCGGTGTTCAGCAAGGAGGCGGCGCCGGTTACGGTGACGGTTTCAGAGGCACCCACGCGCAGGGCCACGTCCACGCGCTGGCGGGCATTGACCTGCACGGTGAAGGGTTCAGTGGTGCTGGTGTCGAAGCCCGGGGCAACGGCAGTGACGCGATACTGGCCCAGCTTCACGTCGGTGAACTCAAAGGCGCCGCCATCGCCGGCGTGCAGCTTCATCTCGGTGTGCGTTCCCTCGTTGGTCAAGGTCACGCTGGCATGCGGAACGACGGCACCGGAGCTGTCGCGAACATACCCAAGCACGGAGGCGGTTTCAAACTGAGCGAAGAGTGAGGGCAGAGTGGCGAACAGACAGCAGAAACACAGTAGTAGAAACCGCTTCATTGGCGCTCCGGGTCATCGGTTCACGGCGGCCAGCGAGCACGCACGTGGGGCGTTAGAGGGAAGTACGAATGGGATAACCCAAACACTAAGGCCCGCATGTGAACGTTCTGTTGCAGGCATGTTTCAATTCGCCTGCGGATGTCGCAAAAATCGTGTCCGGTTTTCCGAGTGGCTTAGGAACGAGTGGCTTAGGGACGAGTGGCTTAGGGACTCGCCGGTACCGAAACTCTGGCCTCAAGGCGACCCGGGATCCGTCTTCGACGAAAGGTTTGCAAGCTTCCGCGAATGCCTGAAGGGTCAAGTCGAAGTAACAGGAGGGGGTCTCACTTTTCTGCTAGTTACATATGAGAGATGATTGTCTTCCTGCTCAGGGACCGGCCAGAGGACCCTGGCGCAAACGGGGTTTGGCTGGCTGGTCATTCCCAACGAACCTCAGCAGAGGCTAGCCTCCGCATTTCGCAACGCAAGGCCTGTGCGGATCATGGGCAAAGAGATCAATGGCTGGCGATTGCTTCCGATCGATAGCGGCGATTTTGAGGAGAGTGCTCTGCGTGCGTGTGAGTTTGTCGTTAGCGGAGAGCACCGCATCGGGGAAGGTGCCGAACAGCAAGCGAAGACCAGCTTCAGAAACGCCGATAAGGGAGGCATAAAGGCATTCCTTTCAGAATGCCTGGCCAGTCCGTGCAGAGTTGCTGATGACAGTGATCTACGAGGAGCACGGCGAGTTCTGCGGCAACAATAGGGCAGTCGGGTTTGGACACACCAACGCGCAGGGCAAATGATGAGCTGCCTTGCGATGGTCTGCTATGGATCACTTGCGCCCTACTGAGAGGTCCTAAAGGGAACGTTAGGTTTTCGGAATGCATGGTGAGCGGGCTGGGGCTCGAACCCAGGACCAACGCCTTAAAAGGGCGATGCTCTACC
>CAXTZL010000047.1:0-16914 GCA_964248555.1 uncultured Bryocella sp. | reverse complement strand
CGGGGAAAGCGGTGTCGGTGAAGTAATAGCAGCGGGTGCGCTGCATCAGGTTGCCACCGGTGGTCGCCATGTTGCGCAGCTGCGGGCTGGCGCCGGAGAGTAGGGCGAAGGAGAGCAGAGGGTAGTTCGCCACGATACCGGGGTGATTGGCGAGATCGGAATTGCGGACCGAGGCGCCAATCTGCGCGCCGTCAGCGCTGGCGTCTAGCTTGTCCATGCCGGTGTGATTGACGTCGATGAGGGCGGTCGGCATCTCGACGCCGTCCTTCATGAGGTCCACGAGGTTGGAACCGCCTCCGAGGTAGTAGCTTCCATGGGCCGAGCTGGCGTGGATGGCGGCTTCGGGGGAGTCGGCGCGGGAGTAGGTAAACGGGATCAAGCCGCACCTCCGTTGGTTGCACTTGCTGAGTTTGCCTGGTTGCCGGCGACCGCGCGCACGGCGGCCACGATGTTGGGGTAAGCGCCGCAACGGCAGAGATTGCCGCTCATGCGCTCCCGAATCTCTTCATCGGTGAGCGTGGGGTTGGAGGTTTTGCCGGTTTCCCAGCTGACCTGGGACAGCTCGCCCTTTTTCTGCTCGGTGATGAGCGCGGCGGCGGAGCAGATCTGGCCGGGAGTGCAGTAGCCGCACTGGTAGCCGTCGTGCTCGAGGAAGGCAGCCTGCACGGGGTGCAGGTTTTCCGGGGTGCCGAGGCCTTCGATGGTGGTGACCTCGTAGCCCTGGGCAGCGACTGCGAGGGTGAGGCAGGCGTTGACGCGGCGGCCGTCGAGAAGCACTGTGCAGGCACCGCACTGGCCGTGGTCGCAGCCTTTCTTGCTGCCGGTGAGGTCCAGCTGCTCGCGCAGGAGGTCGAGCAGGGAGGTGCGGGAGTCGACCGTGACCTGCCGGATCTGCTTGTTGATCGAGATGCTTAGAGGAACATTCCCCTGGGCTGCGGCGGCATGTTGTGCCGCGGCTTCGGGGGTAAGCCCGGCGGCGAGACCGGCGGAGAGCACGCCGGAGGCGGCGAGGAACTCGCGCCGGGTGAACTGGAGATCGGCCTCCTGTTGGGCGGCGGTCTCATCGAGATCGATGTCAAGGACTTCAGAACAAGGGCTCAAGGCGGCCTCTCAAATCGGTTGTAGGAAGGTGGTGAAACAAGTGCGCAGCAGACAGAATGACGCGCGCACTGAGGCTTTTGGATGCCCCCTGCCGTCTCTCGGTGCATACCAGCCTTTCAGAAAGTAAAAGTCACAGGGACCTTACGATTCTATGTGACTAATTTCGATTGTTTAGGGGAGAGAGCCTTGGGAACACGTGGTTTGCGGGGAGCAGCGGCATGGATGGTAATGACGGGGTTGCTGGCGGGTTCGGCAGCGGTTCAGGTAGTGCGGGCGCAGGAGCGGGAGCGGCCGGCGCGGAATAATGAACCCGGCGCCAACGCGCGGCAGGAAAAGGAGCCGGAAGGGGGCAAAGAGGCGGCACTGCCCATCCCGGGCGAGACCAAGGCGGTGACCGAGCATGTGTGGACCGCCGGGGGGCACAACGTGCATTACACGGCCACGGCGGGCAACCTGGTGATCCGCGACGACGAGGAGAAGGCCAACGGCAGCCTTTTCTACACGGCGTATACGCAGGACGATGTGCCAGCCAATGCGCGGCCGGTGACGTTTTTCTATAACGGTGGGCCAGGGTCGGCGACGATCTGGCTGCATATGGGGTCGCTGGGGCCGGTGCGGGTCATTACGGCGAGCCCGGAGGCCACCGGACCGGCGCCGTTCCGCTATGTGCCCAATGAGTACAGCCTGCTGGACAAGTCGGATCTTGTGTTTATCGACGCTCCGCTGACGGGGTTTTCGCGTGCCGTGGGCAAGGGGACGGCGAAGGACTTCGCGGGCACGGACCAGGATATCAAGGCGTTCGAGAAGTTCATCATCCGGTATATCACCGTGAACAACCGCTGGAACTCACCGAAATTTTTGTTTGGGGAAAGCTATGGAACGACGCGTTCGGCCGGGCTGGTGGCGGCTCTGAACAACGACGGCGTGGAGTTCAACGGGGTGACGCTGCTGAGTTCGATCCTGAACTATGCGCGGCGTTCGCCGGGGCTGGATAACGAGGCGTGGGGTTACCTGCCGACCTATGCGGCGATTGCGTACTACTACAAGAAAGTGCCGCAAAAGGGCTCGATGGCGGAATGGGTGGAAGAGGCGCGGAAGTTTGCGCGCGGGCCCTACCTGACGGCGCTGCAGCAGGGCGATCAATTGCCGCCGGAGCAGTTCAATGCGATTGCGGAGCAGGTGGCGAGCTTTACCGGGCTGCCGGTGAAGTATGTGAAGGAGTCAAACCTGGTGATTTCGCCGACGCGGTTTCGCAAGGAGTTGCTGCGGGACCAGGAAGAGATTCTGGGGCGGTATGACGCGCGTTTTGAGGGCTATGACGTGGATGCGGCGGGTGAGAACCCGGGCTATGATCCATCGGATACGGGCATCAGCGGTGTGTATGTGGGGGCCTTTCACGACTACATTCGTACGGACCTGAAGTACATGAGTGACGAGCCCTACAACCTGCAGGGCCCGGGGCTGAACATGAACTGGGCCTTCAAGCACAAGCCTTCGGGCGGCGGCTATGGCGGTGGACGCGGGCAGGCGGAGCCGGATACGGCGGTCGACCTGGCCGATGCGATGCGTAAAAATCCGAGGCTGAAGGTGTTTTCTGCAAACGGGTACTTTGATATGGCGACGCCGTTTTTTGAGACGGAGTTTGACCTGTCGCATATGTATCTGCCGGCTCAGCTCAGGGGCAATGTGCAGTTTGGGTACTACCCGGCCGGGCATATGGTGTACCTGAATGTGGAGGCGCTGAAGATGCTGCATGCGGATATGGATCGCTTTTACGACGAGGCGACCGCGCACTAACCCGGCTTCAGAGTTGTTCTGCAACTGTAAGGGACCGTAACGCGGTAAAATAACGTGTTGCGGTCCTGTGCGCTTTGTTTCTAACGTGCACGAGATTTTGGCCGTGTGCGAAGGAGTTTTTAGATGGCGAAGCGTCGTGGAAATCCGAACTGGGGTAAGCCGGAGCCGATTGGCCCGGTGGTGCCGACCATCACCTCGTTTGAGCAGATTGTTAAGGAATACAAGCTGACGCCGGACCAATATGTGCGTTCGACGCGGCTGCGGGAGTGGGCGCGGCGGAACAAGAATTCGAAATATATCCCGGAGTCGCTGCTGGAGGCATGGGGTTTCGAGATCGAGTCGACGCTGTAGGCCGGTTTCTGATTGATGGAAGGCCGCTCCCATGGGGCGGCCTTTCCGTTTGGCGATGGGGATATGCTGGAACGGTGATGGAAAAGCAGAATGGTTTTGCCTCGATCGAGGAGGCTCTCGCGGAGTTGCAGGCCGGGCGGTTGATCGTCGTGGTGGATGACGAGGATCGCGAGAACGAGGGCGACCTGATGGCCGCGGCAGAGTTCTGCACGCCGGAGGCGATCAACTTCATGGCCAAGCATGGCCGTGGGCTGATCTGCCTGACGCTGACCGAGGACCGGGCCGACTTCCTGCGCCTGGCGCCGATGGTGCAGGAAAACAGCTCGCGGTTTGGGACGGCTTTCACGGAGACCATCGAAGCGCGCGAGGGGGTGACGACCGGGATTTCTGCGGCGGACCGCGCGCACACGATCCAGGTGGCCATTCAGCCCGGGTCCACGCCGAACGATCTGGCGCGGCCGGGACATGTGTTTCCGCTGCGTGCGCGGAAGGGCGGCGTGCTGGTGCGGGCGGGGCAGACGGAGGCCTCGGTCGACCTGGCGCGGCTGGCGGAGCTGATCCCGGCGGGCGTGATCTGCGAAATCATGAACGAGGACGGCACGATGGCGCGGGTGCCGGATCTGATCGAATACTGCCGGACGCACCGGCTGAAGATGGTGACCGTGGCGGAGTTGATCCGCTACCGCATGCAGCATGAGCGGCATATCCACCGGGCAGCCGAAGGCGTGTTGCCGACGCGTTTTGGCGAGTTTCGCACGGTGCAGTATGTGAACGAGGTGGAAGGCGGGCAGTCGCACGTGGCGCTGGTGATGGGCGATCTGCATGCGGCTTCGGCCGCCGGCGAGCCGGTGCTGGTGCGCATGCAGACGCATTGCCTGGGTGGGGCCGTGTTTGGATCGACACAGTGCGATTGCCGGGCGACGATCGACGCGTCCCTGCAGGCGATTGCGGAGGCGGGGCGGGGAGCGTTGATCTACCTGCACCATACGCAGCGGGGGTTTGGGTTGGATCGGACGACGGAACCGGAGCGGATGCGTTTTCACCGCAGCGGCGGACGGGAGCGGGGAGCAGAGCGCGGAATAGAAGCCGAGCGGCAACCGGAACAGCGCATTTTGCGCGAGGTGGGGCTGGGTGGGCAGATTTTGTCCGACCTGGGCATCTGCCGCATTCGGCTGCTGACGAATTACCACACGATTGTGCCGGCGCTGCAGGGTTTCGGGATCGAGATCGTGGAGCGTGTGCCGGTGGGTGAGGCCGTGCAGCAGGGCTAGCGGCTGCCGAGGACGGCAGGAGTAAGCAGGGAGTCGAAGCCGGCTTCGTGCATGGCCTGGAGGAAGGACGGGTGGTCCAGGTATTGGACTGCCTGCATGCCCGCGGCCAGGGCGCCGGCGATGTTGTCGGCGCGGTCGTCGATGAAGAGGATCTGCTCGGGAGCGACGCCGAGGCCGTTGGCGGCATAGGCGTAGATGGCCGGGTCGGGCTTGGCCGTGCGCAGGCGATGGGAAAAGGTGAGGTGATTAAAGGCGTGGAGCCAGGGGCAACGCTCGCGGACGCCTGCCTCCATGGCGTCGCCCAGGTTGGAGAGGATGCCGGTGAAAACGCCCGCGTCCTGTAGGCTGGCGGCCCAGTCGATCATGGGCTGGTTGGGTTGGGTCCAGAGATCCGTGTCGGCCTCCATGAGGGAGTCGATGAGAGCCGGCTGCTGCGGCTGATCCGGTTGGCGGAGATCGTGCGCGATGTGGCTCCAGTAGGCGTTACCGGTAAGCACGCCGTTGTCGTAGTCCAGACGGTAACGCCAGTAAGCGGCGTGAAAGGCTTTCTCGTCCGCATGCAGAAGCTGTTTCATGCGCTCCCAGGCGAGCGGGTGTGCGGGGCCGGTGAGAACGAGGCCGTAGTCGAAGAGGACGGCCTGGATGGGGGGAGCGGCGGCGACGGGGTTGGAGAAGCTATCGAACATTCCTTCTCATGGTAAGGCAAGGTTTGTGCGCTCGTCCGGCGGACCTCTCGAGCTTTGTATGCTGGGGACGATGCATTTTTCTGGAAGAACAGGCTGGGAGCGGGGGGAGAGCGCGTGGTCCGAGGCCTTGCGCTTGCGGCGGAAAGCCGAGGCGTCGACGGGTGGTTCGGACCTTGTGGATTTGACAGTTTCGAATCCCACCGCTTGCGGATTGGGACCGCAGGGGGCCGAGGTGTTGGCTCCGCTAGCTGACCCGGGGGCTCTTCGGTGCCGGCCCGATCCGCTTGGCATGCTTCCAGCGCGGGAGGCTGTGGCCGGGTATTACGTAGATGCCGGCGGGCGGGTTGCGCCGGATCGGGTGTGCCTGACGACGAGCACGAGCGAGGCGTACAGCTTTCTGTTCCGGCTGCTATGCGACCCGGGCGATGAGGTGCTGATCGCGCGGCCAAGCTACCCGTTGTTCGACCTGCTGGCGCGGCTGGACGATGTCGTTTTACGGGAATACCCGCTTTTTTACGAGCCGGGAAGCGTCGTAAACGCTGCGGGTGAGGGCGGGTGGGGCTTCGATTTCACGGCTTTGGAGGCCGCTGTGACGCCGCGTACCAGAGCGCTGATCGTGGTGCATCCGAACAATCCAACGGGCAACTATGTTCGATCGGATGAGCGGGCCGCCCTGCGCGCTTTGTGTGCGCGGCATGGGCTGGCGCTGATTGCGGATGAGGTGTTTCTGGACTATCCCTTACGCGAGGCGGCGGCTGAGGTTGGTTTATGCCGCAGTTTTGCGGCGGAAGCGTCCGCGTGCCTGTGTTTTGTTCTGAGTGGGCTGAGCAAAGTGTGTGCGATGCCGCAGGCGAAGCTTTCGTGGATCGCTGTTGCGGGGCCGGCTGCGGAGGTTGCGGAAGCAACCGAGCGGCTGGAGGTGATTGCGGACACGTTCCTGTCCGTGAGTGGGCCGACGCAGTTCGCGCTGCCGCACTGGCTGGCGGCTCGGAAGCCTACGCAGGATCGCGTTCGCGAACGGATGGCGCTGAATCTATCCTCCCTGGATGCTCGGCTGCGCGGAAGTCTGGGAGACCGGCTGGCGCTGCAGGGCGGATGGACTGCGGTGCTGCGCGTGCCTGCTGCTGTTGAGGGAGAAGAATTTGCCCTGGCAGCGCTACGCTGCGGCGTGGTGGTGCAGCCGGGGGACCTCTACGGACTGAAAGAGGGGCGATGTGTGGTGAGCCTGTTGACTCCGCCCGGGATATGGAAGCAGGGAATCGCGCGACTGCCGCTGGATATCTGAAGCGTGGGGCTGGAAGGCGTGGGGCTGGAAGGCGAGCCTGAGAGTCGAGGTCAGCGCAGGAAGGGATTGGAAGCGCGTTCTCTGCCGATCGTGGTCTCACCGCCGTGCCCGGGGACGACGACGGTGCGATCCGGAAGCGGCAGCAGGCGGTCACGGATGCTGCCGAGCAGCTTGCCGGTGTGGCCGCCGGGCAGGTCCGTGCGTCCGACCGAGCCGGCGAAGAGGGTGTCGCCGGCGAGCAACAGGTTTTCCGTGGGGAGATAGACGCAGAGGCTGCCTTCGGTGTGGCCCGGGGTGTGCAGGACCTCGGCCTGGAGGGTGCCGGTTGCGACGATTTCGCCGTCGGCGGGGGAGTGGTCCGGCGATTGCACTTCGGGCGCGGGTACGCCGATCCATTCAGCCTGCGATTCCATCATGGCGACGAGCGGAAGGTCGGCTTCGCTGTAGAGGATGGGGGCACCGGTCACCTCTTTGAGGGCCAGGGCTCCGGCGATGTGATCGATGTGGGCGTGGGTGACGATGATCTGCTGGAGGTGTAGATTGTGCCGGGCGAGAAGGGCCAGCAGTCGAGCGATTTCGGCTCCGGGGTCGACGATTGTGGCCGCGCCGGAGATTTCATCTCCCAGTACGGTGCAGTTGCACTGCAAAGGACCGACGGGTAGAGTTTCTCGAATCATTTTGTCGTGTGAACTGCCGTGGGGTGGTGCCACCGAGCTCGCCTGGAAGCGAATTACTTGAATTACTTCTTGGCAGGCGTCGTCATGCTGGAAGAGGTTCCCGAGAGCACGGAGCCTCCTGTGTTGGAGCGCGTCAGCATAATCGTGAGCCCGATCGAGGTCAGCATGAAGATGATGGCGGACCAGGTGGTGAGTTTGGTGAGCAGATTCGAGGCGCCACGTGGACCGAAGGCCGTGTTTGCACCGGCACCGCCGAAGGCGCTGGCCATGTCGGCAGACTTGCCCTGCTGCAACAGCACGACGCCGATGAGGAAAAGGCAGACAACGACGTGGACGATGACGAGCAGGGTAATCATGAACGGGTAAGCCTTATGCCGGATCTCCGGCGACTGCGTGAAGATGATGGAGTTTGGTGCGGAGGAGGGGACTTGAACCCCTATGGTGTTACCCGCTAGCACCTCAAGCTAGTGCGTCTGCCAATTTCGCCACCTCCGCTAGGACCTGCGTTTGACACAGGAGTGACGCCCCAAATTCCTCACTGAGTATAGCATCCCGTCGAGCGCCGGTAAGGACCGGATTGCCGGTAAAAAGCTGCGGAGCAGGTCCGGGAACCGGGACAGCTCAAGGCTCTGCCGGCCTGGGGGCGGCGGGTTGAGCGATTCGTGTTCGAGCACCCAGGTGGAGTGATGTGGGATGTAGACGGCGTTGAGACCGGCGGCCAGCGCGGGATTGATGTCGGAGCGGGGGGAGTTGCCGATCATCCATGTATCCCGCGACTTCAGGCTGTGCCGGGTGATGAGCTCGCGGTAGGTGGCCTCGTTTTTCTCCGCCAAAACCTCCACGGCGCTGAACAGATCGCCCAAGCCGGAGCGCTCGAGTTTGCCGACCTGTTCCGTGCGGCTGCCCTTGGTGACCAGCAGAAGACGGTGGCGTGCGGCGAGTGTGCGCAGGGTTGGCTCCACCTCCGGCAGGAGCTCCATGTCGGCGGAGGCGACCGCTTCGGTGAAGCTCACGATGCGGTCGTGCTTTTCCGGTGTCATGGGCTCGTCCGTAAGGCTTTCAAAGCACTGGATGAGGGATCGGCGGAAGCTGGTGAGGCCGTAGCCGAAGTCTGCGATCGTGGCCCGCTCGCAGCCGTTCAGCCGTTCCCGCACCTGCTCGGGCGTGTGCACGCGGTGGTCGAGCCAGGAGATGAAGGAGGCGATGGCCTGCTCGAAGTAAATGTTGTTTTCCCAAAGGGTATCGTCGGCGTCGAAGAGGAGGGTTTGCGGGGAAGGAGGATGATGGTCTGGCATGGCGGATTGCCTTCACCTTACGGGGTGAGGTGTACCTCGTAAAGTTCGTGATCCTTGTAAGAGCCCTCGACCCTGCCGAGCACGGTAAGGCAGGCACCGTCGTGTTGCAGCTTGCGAAGGAGCCAATCTTCCGGGTAGTCGTAGGTGCCGAGCACGTAGAACACGGGATGCTGCGCTAGGAATTGCTTGTAGGCCTCGACGTGAGCCGTAAATCCGAAGAGGGAAGCCTCTTCCGGGATGCCTTCGAAGATGGTGGCGTGCGCGTACCGTAGCGCGGCGTCGTTGTCCGTGAGATAGAAGGTGTGCTGGAGCAGCGCTGGGGATTCGCGGCGCTGCATTTCCACAAAGGTGAGACCTGAGGCAGTCACGAGCGGCAGGGCCGGGTTCCGCAGCAGTGCGGTGGGCAGTGGGGGTGCTACCGGCTCGGTGGTGTGAAAGATGCGGCCGGTGACAGCGCTGCTGATGGCATCGGGAAGTCGGCCTGTGATGAGGAGCGCCAGGACGCCCGCGAGGAGGGCGGCCGCCGCGCGGCCACCGCTCCACCACTGCAGCAGGACGGCAAAGAGTATTGATGTACCGAGACAGGCGATAACCCCGTAGCGATCGAAAAAGGCTCCGTGGGTGAGCATCAGGTAGCCGATCAGGACGAGCGGTGCCGCAAGAAAGCCTGCGACCGCGACCCACTCCGGAAAGGAGAGGACAAAGCGGCCCCACGGGCGTAACCAGGCCCTGCCGCCCAGGGCGAGGAGAAGGATGGCCGTGAGCCAGAGAATGATGAGTTCGCGATCGACGTGTCCCATGTAAAAGACGAAGATGTCGCTTCCGTTGGGCTGGAAGCTTGCCGGAAACGCTGATTGAGCGTGGTTGCTGAGCAAGGGCCGATAGGACAGCGTCGCAGGCAACGGCAGCAGGAGTGCCAGCAAGCGCGCCCGGTCTATCCGGCGGTTGCGAAGGCTGCCTATGATCTCAGCTATAACGAGTGCCGCCCACGCCAGCAGGCCGAAGACGTGGGTCAGCAGCAACGCCGTGAGGGCGACGAGGAGTCCGGCGAGGGCCGTCCATCGCCGGCGCGCGGCTCGCTCTGAGCGGGAGGCTGCCCAGCAGGCCAGGGCCAGCGCCGTGGTGCCCAGCATGAGGCCGTAGGGCCGTGCCTGGGTTACAAGCTCGCCTGCCCGGCTGGCGAACAGCATGCAGGCTGCGCACAGGCCGAAACTAGCGCCAGCACGTCTGCGGACGAAGGCGAAGACCGAGACCACGGCAAGCGCAAAGCCCGCAATCTCGGGGAGCCTGCACTGCAGCGTGCCCACACCGAAGAGGTGAAAGGACAGCCTCGTCAGCAGATAGGACAGGGGCGGGTTCAGGTCGACGTGGCGGATGTCCCGGAAGAGGTCGTGAAGGGAAGGCGCCTGGGCGATGTAGAAGGTAAACAGCTCGTCATGCCAGAGCGGGGCGGCGAGGGAATATTCCAGCTGCGCCAAGGCGTAGACAATCAGGATCGCGAGCAGCGCAACCCCGGGGTGATCTTCGATCCATTTTTCCGCCTGATCGGCAGCCGCCTGGAGGCTCCGGCGCGCGTTGCCGAGGGGAGATGTGCGACTCATGATTGGGGGCGCGTCGATCACGCTGCGATGGTCGGAGTATAGCAATGCGGCGGCAGGGTCGATGCTGAAAGCGGTATCGCGGCGTGGGTTTCCGCTGCGTCTCGATGTGGTAAATTCATCTCTGGCAGCCCACCTGGGGAGAGATGGCCGAGTGGCTGAAGGCGCACGCTTGGAAAGCGTGTATACCGCAAGGTATCCAGGGTTCGAATCCCTGTCTCTCCGCCACAATATTGCAAAGAGCCGCCGAAAGGCGGCTCTTTACGTTGCCCGTCTTTGAAGTTCAAGCTGCCTGGAGCGTCACTGTCCTGGCAGCCCGCCACCCCCGGGCTGAAATGTCGTGGGCGCCGGTTTCAGGCTCCGTGTTGGATCCCCAGCTGTTGCAGCAGGAATGCGTAGTCGAAAGCGGTCTCTTTCAGGTAGTCGTAACGCCCGGAGGCACCACCATGACCGGCTTCCATGTTGGTCTGGAGCAACAACGGTTGGTCGGGGTTGGATTTCAGGGTGCGGAGTTTCGCCACGTACTTTGCGGGTTCCCAGTACATAACCTGCGAGTCGTTGAGTGAGGTCTTGACGAGCATCGCCGGGTAGGCGCCCTCTTGCAAATTGTCGTAGGGCGAGTAGGAACGCATGTAGGCGAAGGCTTCAGGCTCGTTGGGATTGCCCCACTCCTCGTATTCGGCTACGGTGAGGGGAAGCGAGGCGTCGAGCATGGTGTTCATGACGTCGACGAAGGGGACATGGGAGAGCACGGCGCGGAAGAGTGCAGGTTTGCCCTGTTCGGCTGCAAGATTGACGACCGCGCCCATGAGCAGGCCGCCGGCCGAGCCGCCTTCGATGGCAACACGGGTGGGATCACCGTAGCCAGCGTCTTTGAGAAATTCAACGGCTTCGATGAAGTCGGTGAAGGTGTTGCGCTTCTGCATCATTTTGCCGGCGTCGTGCCATGGATCGCCGAGCTCGCCGCCGCCACGAATGTGGGCATAAGCGATGACGAGGCCGCGGTCGAGCAGAGGTAGACGGGCGGCGGAGAAGCCGAGCGGGAGCGGGTAGCCGTAGCTGCCGTAACCATAAACATAGAGTGGCGACGTGCTGTTGCCGGAAAACATGTCTTTGCGATAGACGACAGACACGGGGACTTGGGTGCCGTCGTGGGCCTTGAACCAGAGGCGTTCGGAGCTATAGAGCGAGGCGTCGAAGCCGCCCGGAACATTCTGTTGTTTCAGCAGTGTGGATTCACCGCTTGCGACCTCATAGCGGAAGACCGAGGCCGGGCGGACGAGCGAGACGTAGCTGTAGCGATAGGTGGTGGCGTTGAAGTCGCGGTTGATTTCGCCGCCGGCGGAGTAGGCGGGATCCGGAAAGCGGATATCGCGGGGACCGACGGGCAGACCGCTCGCGTCAAGATCATAGACGCGGAGAACGGGCAGGCCGCGCTCGCGGGAGTTGGTGACGAGAAAGTTCTGGAACAGCGCGATGTCATTGAGCGGAGCGGCGGGGTTTTCCGGAAGCAGTTCCTGCCAGTGTTCACGCCCCGGGGTGGAGACAGGCGTGCGGATGAGGCGGAATTGGTCGGCGCCGCGATTGGTGCGAATGTAGAAAAAGCCGTCGCGATGGTCGAGATCGTATTCCTCGTCGTCGATGCGGGGAGCGATGAGGGTGAAGGCGGCTTCCGGAGTCCCGGCATCCAGGAACCAGCTTTCGCTGGTGGTGTGGCTGCCGAGCTCGAGCAGAACGAATTGGCGATCGCGGGTGCGGCCGACGCCGAGGTTGAAGCGCTCGTCGGGTTCGTAAAAGACCTGGATCGCGGCGTCGTCGGTGTTCACCGTGCGGCGGAAGAGACGATCCTGGCGCTTGGTCTGATCGTCTTCGGTGGAGAAGAAGAGGGTGCTGGAGTCGGAGGCCCAGGCAACGGAACCGACGCGCTCGGCAGTGTCGGGAAGGAGTTGGCCGTTGATGAGATCTTTGATCGCGAGGGTGTACTGGCGATAGCCGGTGTTGTCGGTGGAGTAGGCGAGCAGGCGGGCATCGGGGGAAAGCGCGAGCGCGCCTACCGACATGAATGGCTGGTCTCGGGCGAGCTCGTTGATGTCGAGGATCACCTCTTCGGCGGCTTCGTCCACATTGCCAGCAGCGTCGACCGGCCGGCGGCAATAGCGGGCATATTGCTGGCCTTTCTCGGTTCGGGTGATGTACTCCCAGGCGCCGTCGCGGTAGGGAACGGAGCTGTCGTCCTCTTGAATATGCGAGAGGATCTCGTCGTAGATGCTCTTCTGCAAGGACTCTGAGCCGGCCATCGCCGCGGCGGTGTAGGCGTTCTCGGCTTCCAGATATTCGGTTACACGGGGGGTGCCTTTTTCACGGAGCCAGGCGTAGTCGTCGGTGAGGGTGGTCCCATGCAGCGTGGTCGGGTGGGGTTCGCGTGCGGCGACGGGCGGTGTAGCGGGTGTTGGCTTCATCAAATCCTCTTGCACAGGATACGAGCTCACCTGCTCTGAGATGCAACGCGAACAGGGTAGAAGTAGCTCCGAGCAAAGGAACAAGTTCGGGCCTTTTCCGGCCAATGGAGAGCAACGATGCAAACGAAGGCGATCTGTACGGTACTTCTGGCAGGGACGGCGATGTTGGGTGCGACGGTGATGCAGGCCCAGGGAACAGATCAGGACAAGCAATTCATCATGACGGCATCGCAGAGCGACTTGACCGAGATCACCCTGAGCAAGCTGGCACTGAGCAAAACCATGAATTCGAAGGTGAAAGCCTATGCCGAAAAGATGATTCGAGATCACACCAAGCTGGAAGCCGACATGAAGCCCTATGCCGACAAGATGGGCGTGCCACCCGCAACGGCGTTGAACGACGAGCACCAACAGCTGTTAACGCAGCTGCAGGGCCTGTCCGGGGCAGACTTTGACAAGCAGTACATGTCAGACATGGACACCAGTCACCATGCGACGCTGGACGCCTTCAAATCGGAGCTTTCGACGACGACGGACGCACAGTTGAAACCAACGGTTCGCAAAGGAGAAAGGGTCGTGGCGCAACACACGGAGTTAGCGGACAAGCTCTCCAAGCAGCTCGGCGGTACCACGGCAGGGATGTGAGCAAGCCTTCCATGATGTAAAAGCCAATCCCATTTCAGAACCGATTCTTTGGAAAGCCCCTTCAGCAGATAGCTGGGGGCTTTCGTTTTTTTTGAGTTCCATTTTGGGTCGGTGTCGAGTCGGTTGCCGCAAATTTTGTGAGCAACACCGAGGCTGCAGGGTAGGATGGCAAGGTGAACATCTGGCGAAAGGTCCTATTGGCAGGTTGGGGCGTTGCTCCCTCCCGCGTTCTGCTCTGCGTGTGTTTCCTCACGGGCGGTTTCTGCGTGGCCGAGAGCGTGCAGAGCCTGAATAGGCCGACCAGCTATGTTTCCGACAACGCGGGTGTGATCGATGCGGGGTCGCGGGCGCAGATGGAAGCGCTTGGGGCGGAGGTGGAACGCGAGACGCACGCCACGATCGAGATTGTGACGATCCATTCGCTGGACGGTGTTCCGATTGACGAGTTCGCTACGGCCCTGGAAGACAAGTGGAAGGTCGGGCCCAGGGCTACGGATCGCGGCGTGTTGATGATCTTCGCCATGAACGATCGCAAGCGGCGCATCGAGGTCGGCAACGGGCTTGAGGGCGTGCTGAATGACGCCAAAGTCGGCGATATCGGCCGAAGCATGGATGCCGGGCTGCAGGCCGGTACCGTGGGGCAGGCGATTCTGGGTGGGCAGCAGCAGGTGGCCAACGATATCGCCGCCGATGCGGGCGTCACCCTCACCCCCCTTCCCCAGCGACCCCGGCAAGCGGCGCAGCGCAACGCCTCCGGCGGGTGGGGTTTTCTGCCGATTCTTATCTTTGTCGGGATTTTTCTTTGGTTTCTGTTTCGGGGCGGGCGCGGCGGGCGCGGCGGCGGCGGCGGTAGTGGGCTTGGCTGGTTTCTGCTGGGCAATCTGTTGGGCTCACGCGGTGGCGGCTTTGGCGGCGGGGGTGGAGGCGGTTTCGATGGAGGCGGTGGCGGTGGCGGCGATGATGGCGGCTTCAGCGGGGGTTTTGGAGGCGGCTCCGAAGGTGGTGGAGCCAGCGGCAGCTGGTGATAAACGACAGGGGAGGTGTGTGCTGCTGCCGGGTTTGCGTCGGGAACGGCTGCACGGAGATAAGCTGGTGATGATTGTGAGGGAATGGGCATGAAGGGTTCGCGGGTAGGACTTGTTGTTCTGGTGGTGTTAGTTCTGGTTGGCCTGCTGGGTTTTGGCAGCTACGTGAGTACAAAAAATCATTTGGTGAGCCTGAATGAGGACGTGAACCAGTCGTACTCCCAGGTGGACATCATGCAGCAGCGGCGGCTGGACCTGATTCCCAATCTGGTGGCCAGCGTGAAGGGCTATGTGAAGGAAGAGTCCACGGTGCTGACGAACATTGCGAATGCGCGCGCCGGTGTGATTGCGGCTTCCGGCGACCGGGCGAGTTCCATCGATGCGAACCGCAAGCTGGATATGGCAATTTACCCCTTGCAGCGGTTGCAGGAGCAGTATCCGAACCTGAAGGGCAATGAGCAGTTCATGCGGCTGGAGGATGAGCTGGCCGGTACGGAAAACCGGATTGCGGTCGCGCGCAACCGGTACAACCTGGCTTTGCGGTCGTACAACGTGTATGCGGAGCAGTTCCCGAATTCAATTTGGGCCGGTATGGCGGGCTTCCACTCCAAACAGGATCAGTACTTCAAGGGCAATCCGGCTAACGTGAACGCACCCACGGTGGATTTTAATCAGTAGAGTTGATGAGTAGCTTAGCCGGGAAACGGCCAAGTCTTCGCATATCAGGGTGAAAAGGACGATGAGTAGCGCTGGCGTGTACGGCACCTTGGGAAACTTGACGAGTGCGTCTTCCCTCTTAGGGACGACTGTGCTGGACGAGGCGGGCAACTCCTGCGGTCGAGTGCTGGAGTTGGCGGTGGATGTGGCGCAGGATGCGGCGCATGTTTCCTCGTTGATTCTGCATAGCCGCGGTAAAAAGCGGACGGCTGTGCCGGTGCATGGGTTGGACCTGCCGCGCCGGGCAGGCAGTGCGCTGCGTACCACCGTGGCGCCTCAGCCCGTGGGTGAGATGGAAGAGGAGCTGCTGCTGGAACGTGACCTCCTGGATCAGCAGATCATCGACGTGGACGGGCGCAAGGTGGTGCGGGTCAACGATGTGAACCTGACCTGGGTGCTTGCCCTGGATGGCAGCCGTGCTGCCGGGCTACGGATCGATGAAGTGGAGGTGGGTCTGCGCGGGGCAGCGCGGCGGCTGCTGCATGGGCTGCCCGGAGCCGTTGTCGGCGTCGCGGAACACCTGAGTCAGAACACCATTCCCTGGAGCTGCGTGGACCTGATTGAACGCGACCCGGGCCGGCGAGTGCGATTGAAGGTGGGCCAGGAGCGGCTTTCCAAGCTGCATCCTTCAGATATTGCCGACATTCTGGAGGAGCTGGCTCCGGCCGAACGCGAGGCGATCTTTACCAGCCTGGACGAGGAGACGGCGGCGGAGACGCTGGAAGAGATCGATCCGCGGCTGCAGAAAGAGTTGCTGGAAGGCATCGGTTCCGAGCGGGCTGCGGACATTCTTGAGGAGATGGACCCCGGAGCCGCGGCGGATGTTCTGGCAGAGCTTTCCGACAAGCATGCCGAGGACATTCTGGAAGAAATGGAGCCGGAGGAGCGGCATGATCTCGAGGAGCTGCTGGAGTTCTCAGCGGATTCAGCCGCCGGGCGCATGACGACGGACTACTTTTGCGTGCCTGTGCATGCAAATGTTGCCGATGCGGTGGCGGAGTTGAGGGTGTTTACCGGAGATCCGGACAATGTGACGGAGGTTTACCTGCTGGACCCGCAGGACCACCTTGCCGGTGTGGTGCCGATGGCGCGGTTGCTTCTCGCCCGGTTGGAGGAGCCCGTGTTGTCGCTGGCGCCGGAGGGCCGGCACGTGACCTGTTCGATGGATACAGATGAGAAAAAAGTGGCGGAGTTGTTTGACAAGTACAACCTGCGTTCTTTGCCGGTGCTGGATCAGTTTGGCCGGGTAGCGGGTGTGATCCATGCGGAGCAGGTCATCGCCGGGCTGCGGGAATCGTAGTCGTGACGGGCAGGAGGTAGCCGCCCTTTGAAGATCCTCTATGCGGCCACACTTTCGGAAAATGATTCTGCGCAGTACCGGTTTTGGGCTCTCGAACGCCTGGGACACCAAGTGATCCCACTCAACGCTTACGGGTACGAGCCGGAGCAGTCCTTTTTGCGTAAGGTGCTGCACCGGGCACAGATCGGGCCGTGGGTTGAGGGGCTGAATCGTGAAGTTCTGCGCCTCGCGCGGCGAGAGCGGCCCGATGTGTTCTGGGCAGACAAGTTGCTATCGTTGCGGCCGTCTACCCTGGTTGCCCTCCGGGCGATGGGAATCAGGACCGTGAGTTACATGATTGACAATGCCTTTGGCCCGCGACGCGACCCTGGGTGGCGGCTTTACATGCGATGTATTCCGCTCTTCGATCTTCACGCGACGCAGCGGGATCGCAACGTGTTGGACTATCGGGCGCACGCGGCAAGAGCGGTGGTGAAGGTGCAGACGGCGTATGAGCCGACCCTGCACTTTCCGCCTCCGGACGGGTGGGATGATAGCCGGCGGGATCGGGAAGTCTCGTTTATTGGCACTCCCTATGACCGGAGGGCGGAGTTTCTTACGCGGTTATTGCGGGAATTCAAAGCACCCCTCGTGGTATCGGGCGCGGAATGGCTTTGGGAGAAGGCGCTTGCGCCCGAGGCCGCGCGGGCGATGTTTACGGGAGCCGA
>CAXTZL010000046.1:0-16923 GCA_964248555.1 uncultured Bryocella sp. | reverse complement strand
TTGATGTCGTCGAGCGCCACGGCCAAAAGCAGATTGTCGATGTCATCGCCACCGAGGTGGGTGTCACCGCCGGTAGCGATCACCTCGAAGATGCCCTCGTGCAGCTTCAGGATGGACACGTCAAAGGTGCCGCCGCCAAAGTCGTACACGGCGATCGTGCCATCCGTTCCGCCGTGCAGCTTGTCCAGCCCATAGGCCAGCGCCGCCGCGGTCGGCTCGTTTACCAGTCGCAACACCTCCAGACCCGCGATGCGGCCGGCGTCCTTGGTGGCCTGGCGCTGGGCGTCATTGAAGTACGCCGGAACCGTAATGACGGCCTTGGTGACCGGCGCGCCAAAAAAGCGTTCGGCGTTCTTTTTCAGCTGCAACAGAATATAGGCGGATACTTCAGGCGGCGTCAGCGTGAGGCCGCCGACCTCCAGCTTCAGCACTTCGCCGGGTTGCAGACCTGCGGCGAGCTTGAAGGGAAACAGCTTTAGCTCCGGCTCCACGTCGCCCAGATCGCGGCCCATCAAGCGCTTTACGGAATACACGGCGTTGCCGGGCTGCGTCAGCAGCACCTCACGGGCCGCATTGCCGACGGCATAGCCCTGCTGCTCCCCCTCGGCGGTGTCGTACCGAAAGGCGACCACGGAGGGCACAATCGGTGAGCCGTCTTCACCTGGAATCACGGCCGGGCTGTCACCCTGCATGAAAGCGACGAGCGAGTTGGTGGTGCCGAGATCGATGCCGACGACGCGCTGTTGTTCTGCCACGGGTTTACTTCTCCTGCAGGGACGCGCGAGGCGGCACCTGCTTTCTTCCTCAACTTCTTTATCGGCAGTGACCGAATCTTCTGTACAGATGCCTCGAATTGGGACGGTGGTGCTGCCTATGAGCGACCAGGGTGCCTCATCCTCTTCTACGGCCGGCTCTTTCGCCGGCTCCACGCTGATCTCCAGCCTCCGCTACCGCGCCGCCCACGCCGCCATCGTCTGGCTGGAGCGGGCGCTGGGCTTTACCCGCCACGCAGTCTGTCCGGGGGACAACAACACTGTTCAGCAGCCGCACTGCAGGCACCCTCGCAGAGTAAGCGACGTGCCGCTCCCAGACGCCTCTATTGCACATTCACGGTGAGATTCACGGTCTGCGTGGCCACGCCGCCGGTCGCCGCGAAGCTTACAGGCACCGTGGAGGTGCCGCGAGCGGCGTTGTTGCTGGAAGATCCGCAACCAGCAAGGCCCATGCTCGAAAAGCCAAGTAGCGCGGCCAGAGCAAGCAGTGCGGGCAGGCGACGCCGGCGTCTTGCACTCCAAAGCAGACCGCCAAGCGCGGGCAGCCCCAAAAGGGCAAGAAAAACCGGGGGCGACTGAATCGTACCCGGCCGCGGGGGCAGGCTCAGGGCTGCCGTGGCATTGGTGGCGATGGTCAGGGTAACCGGTGGCGCCTGTGCGAGGCCGCCCACCAGGGTGATGGTGGTACCCGAGAATGTGCACGAAAGGTGCGCCGGCAGCGTGCCGCAGGCCAGCGTCAGAGTCCCCGAGTAGCTGCCCAGCCCGACCGCAGACAGCTGCGTTGTCCCCGAACCTCCATCCGTGATGTTCAGTGTCGTGGTGCTCGCGGCGGCGGTGAAGCCCGGCGTAACCACGGTTTCAGTCACCGCGCTCGAAACAGACCCAGCAAACAGACCGTTTGCCGGGTACATCGCCGTGATGGCGTGCGTTCCAGCCGCCAGGGACGAGGTCGTAAAGGTCGCCACGCCGTTACTCAGGGCTCCCGTGCCGAGCGTCGTGGTGCCGTCAAGGAAGGTCACGGTACCGCCCGGCGCGCCGTAGGTGGTAACAGCCGGGCTGACCGTGGCGGTGAACGTGATCGCCGTGCCCGTTCCCACGGACGCACTGCTGGTAGCCAGCGCCGTGGTCGTGCTGACCGCGCTGCTCAGCACCGAAAGCGCGCTCGCGGCGGAGGCGCTGTAACCAAAGGTCGTATCGCCGGAGTAGTACGCCGTAATGGCATACGGACTGGAGGCAGTCGTGGCGGTGAAGCTGGCGGAAACCGTCCCGGCCGCGTTCAAGGCTCCGGAACCGAGCAGCGTGGTCCCGTTAAAGAAGGACACCAGGCCCGTGGGAATAACCGTGGAGCTTGCCTTCGGCGTGATCTTCGCGCTGATCGTCACGCTCCCGCCTGCAACGGCGGTAGCCGGCACGGTGGGCGTGCTCACACTGTCCACCAGCGGGGTAAACAGGTTGGCGGCCAACTCCGCGACCAGATGATGGCCGGTGGTTGTGGGGTGCAGGCCATCCCAGATGAGATAGGTGTCCGGATTGGCAGAGATATTCTGCGCCGCCGAGGACACATTGCTCAGGCCCACCAGCATCGGACTGCTGGCGACCCCGCTGAACTGGGAAAAGACGTCGGGCTGGTAAAAAACAACCGTGATACCGGCCGCGGCGCTGGCGGATTTCACATTGGCCAAAGCCGCCGGAAGGGCAGCGGCAAGAGCAGCGGATCCCGTATTGAGCGCCGTCGCTGTGGCCGTCCCGGCATAGGTTGGAACGCCGCCCAGCGGAGGCACGTTGACTACCAGAAAGTTCGTCGCGCCCCGCCCGATCAGCTGCTGTATATAGCTAACCTCGTTGGCAACCGCGGTGGTCGCCGCGGTCGTCGCCGCGGTCGTCGGGTTAGTGCCCGCGGTCGTAGCGGCGGAAACTGCTTGGTAAATGTCATTGGAGCCGCCCCAGAGCACGTAAAGCGTCTTGGCTGTGGGCACCGGGGCGGGGCTTTGACCCAGGTAATCCGTCAGCTGCTGCCCCATGTTGTGCAGGGTGACGGAAAGCGGCCCCTGGCTGACGTTGGTAGTGCCGGCAGCCGTGGTGGCGTCCCCGTAGGCATAATTCGTGCCGCCGTCGAGCGAATCGGTTACCGCAGGTTTGGCCGGAAAAGAGGCCGCCAGCTGTTCAACCCAGACGCCAAAGTAGGCCTGCGCCGCGGGTTGGGTGTCTTTGCCGTCCGTGAAGCGGCCGTCCGTGTAATCGAGCCCCAGGGCAACGCTATCGCCAGGATAGCGAAGTAGCCCCCCGCTGGCAGCCTGGGTCAGATGGGCGATGTTGCCGGTGTCCGAGAGCGAATCCCCGAAGACGACGACCGTGCTGAAGCCGGTCTGCGCGCTGAGCCTGCCGGCCAGCATAAGGAGAACTACATAAAAGGCACGGCGCAAAATGAGCGGCACGGGCGAGCTCCAGAGGGGATGTGCATTCGCGCAAACTGTACCATTGCGGGACGAACTTGCGGCAGAATATTCCCGTTTCGGGCGAGATCGCTTCCAGAAGCAGGCGGTTCTCCCTTTCGCACCGAAACCGCTCGCGTTATCATCAAACAATACGAGGACCATCCCATGGCATATAGTGACAAGGTTGTTGACCATTACGAGAACCCGCGCAACGTCGGCACACTCGACAAAAATGCTTCCGAGGTGGGTACTGGCCTCGTTGGTGCTCCCGAGTGTGGCGATGTGATGCGCTTGCAGATCCGGGTAAATCCGGACACGCAGGTCATCGAGGACGCAAAGTTCAAGACCTTCGGCTGCGGCTCGGCGATCGCCAGTTCTTCACTCGCCACCGAGTGGGTCAAGGGCAAAACCGTTGCCGAGGCACTCGCGATCTCCAACACCGATATTGTGAAGGAACTGGCACTGCCCCCTGTCAAAATCCACTGCTCCGTTCTTGCGGAAGACGCAATTCGCGCCGCCATCGGGGACTGGAAGAAGAAGAACGGCGTAGCCGAAGAGGCTGGTGTAGCGGTAGCGGCTCACTAAATCTCTTAAATCAGCAAGGGCGGAGCTGGGGTCAAATCCCTTCTGTCCGGCGGAGAACTTCATGGCTTCAACCCCTCTACAACCCGGTACCGCCGCACCGCGACCGGGCGCGGCGGCGGAAAACAAGGATCCCCTCGCTGGGATGACGCTGCTAACCGCAGAGGGTCAGCCGGTGCGTTCCAAGCAGGCGGTAGAGATTACGAAAAATGCGCTGAAGCGCATCCGCGTCGCCATGGCAAAGGAAGGAGTCTCTCCTGCAGCCGGCGGTTTGCGGTTGGGTGTTCAGGGCGGCGGATGTTCCGGCCTCAGCTACAACATTCGGTTCGATACGGAGCCCCGCCAGCGCGATCGTGTCTTCCTCTTCGGCGAAGGGGTCGAAACTCCGAACGATCCCAGCGGCGGCCAGCCTGTGCGTCTCTTCGTAGATCCGAAGAGCTACCTCTATCTTGCAGGTATGGTCCTGGATTTTGAGGAAACGCTCATGCGCCAGGGATTCAACTTCATCAATCCGAACTCCACCAAGAGTTGCGGTTGCGGGTCGAGTTTTTCGGCCTAGGCAGTGGCAAAAAGCTGGCTGAAGCATGTCGGCCAGGGTGTGATACCGAGCCTGTGGTTCCTCTTCGGTGAGCTTTGTTACAAACTTCTGACGCACCGGCGTCCGCCAGTTTGGCGCGATCTTCCCGGCTATCTCGCGACACTGGGCGGATTTCTTTTGTCCTACAGCCTCGTACGCTGGGATGCTAAGCGTCGTCGGACTCGTGATATACGGTAGATTCCTCGAAACGTGCGGGGAAAGTATCTAGGCTCGAACCCGAGCCTCGACATCCTCCCCAGGGCTTACCCGATTACGCCCTAACTGCTTGGCTTGATAAAGCGCCATGTCGGCCTCATACACCATCTCGTCTGCGGTCTGCTCCGGCCGGGGAATCCGGCTGCAAGCTCCGATCGAAACGGTGACCCAGCGGCTGGCACGCGAGTCGCAATGCTCCATCTTGCGAGACTCGATGGCAGAACGGATATTTTCTGCAATCTGAAGGGCTCCTGCCGCGTCGGATCCGGGCAGAAGAACAGTAAATTCCTCGCCACCAAAACGCGCAACCATGTCATAGCTCCGACGGGGTTGCTCTTCGAGTACGCGGGCAATCTCCCGCAGGCACTCATCCCCTCTCTGATGTCCGTAGCTGTCGTTCAGGGCTTTGAAACAGTCCACATCAATGATCAACAGGGCCAGCGGGCGGCGAGTGCGTATCGCGCGACGCCATTCCATATCAAGCACCTCGTCAAAACGCCGGCGGTTGTAAAGTCCGGTCAGGCTGTCGCGAATCGACAGTTCACTAAGCTTCGCATTGAGTTCTCGCAGCTGCCCTTCGCTGCGCAACAGGGCCTGCTGCGACGAGGCCAGGGCGGCGTGAAGCTGGCTGAGCTCACGAAACCGGCGCTTATCAATAGCCGCTGTTCCAAAGGTGACCACCAATACCAGGCCAAAGGTCACCAGCAGGGCGGCTTCGCCGACGTCGTTGCCGCGCATGCTGCCTCGGGCCGTCGCATAGGCTGGCAGAGGAACCTGGACCAGGGCACGAAGAGAAAGCACGTGCGTGACGGCGACCGCTGCGCCCATCACCGCGCTACCCCCTACCCGGAGCCACTCGGTGTTCGCCGGGTCGTAACGCTCCCCAAATACCATCCAAAGCGCCAGGATACTCAAAACGCATCCGCTGAGCAGCGCCAGAATGATCCATTCCGGTCGTACCCGGAGCACCACGGTGGTCCGTTGCGCGTGTTCGCCCAGAAAATGCATGGCAGTGACACCGGCGCCCAGAATGGCACCACCGCCGATCAGCATGGGCCGGGACTCAGGATGCCATAGCACCAGCCGCAGCCCTGCCCAGGAGATACTAATCGCCAGAATCAGGCAAAGCAGCACCAGGCGCAGCTGATAAACCGTCGCGCTCGGGGTGGCATCTTCAAGCGCTCCAAAGAAGTGCATCGACCACATCCCCAGCCCCAGAACGGCCGCCGAAGCCGTCAGCCAAAGCCGTTGCTGCCAGAACCTGTCCGTACGTTCCACCCGCTCCGCCACGGAGAAAGCGGCGTAGGAGGCCAGCATGGAAGCTGCGACGGCCATCGCCCGCAAGGCATGAAAGCTTTGGATAGTAGGGTGCATGTTCCGGAGCATCACCTAAGAAATGTGGAGTGCTGTGAAGAGCCTGGTTTCAGCGGCCGGAGGAAACACTCCGTTCCACTCGTAGAATGAAGGGCGATGGACTACTTCGTTCTCTTCTCTGTCCCCCGCGCTCTCAATCTGGATCCAACTGAATTGGAGCGAACTTTCTATGCTCAATCAAGACGTCTACACCCCGATCGTTTCGCTTCCCAGCCTCCGGAAGAACAGGCTGAAGCCTTAAAGCGCTCTTCCGCCTTGAACGATGCCTATCGAACGCTACGAGATCCGATCCTGCGTACGGAATACCTCCTTTCGCTCGAGGGCGTGCAACTTCAGGAGCAGTCGCGCCAGGCGACGGATCTCGCTCGTGCGACAGGCACGGAGAAAAAACAGGTTGCTCCTCCGGATCTGCTGGCAGAAGCCTTCGAACTGAATATGCAACTGGAAGAAATGCGTTTTGCACGGCAGGCGGGTGAACAAGATGAACGGACGGAAAAGGATCTCGAGGCCGCCCGCGAGCGTTTTACCAAGCTGCTCACGTCGGCGGAGACCGACCTAAAAGCTCTCTGGACGCAATGGGACGACGCCGAACAGAAAGAGGACATTGCAGGAAAAGACGAAGCGAAAAAGGCCATGGTAGCCCTGCTGAACCGTCGCAGCTACCTCCGCAACCTGGTGCGGGATGTGCAGGCTGCGCTGGAATAGGCTGAACATCTCTATCAAGTCGCAATGCGACATTCGTCCTAACGGATATGGAGATCGTTCGCGTCATTACTCCATCTGTACGTAGCGGCGATTGTTCCGGATTGCTCTGCCCTACGCCGGAGAAGTGGAGCGCAAAACTTTTTCGAGCCCCGCCAGATGGTGCAGGTCATGCCCTGCGGCAATCTCGACGATGTTCCACAGCGTAACCGGCCCAAGTTCCGGATGGGTTCCCGGCCGCTGCTTGTCCGCTTCAGACAAGCCCTCGATCAGAGCAAGATTCCACTGCCGCAGGGCACTCCAAGTCGCCCGGGCCGTGGCCGTCGTATAACAGGACCCATCATAAGCACGCGCCCAAGAGTCCTGCTCAAAAACCTGCAGCAGCGGCCCGGTATGGTCGTTAGGCGATCCATAAAGAAGGCGCAACCGCCAGGCCCAGGCCACCTCGCAATCGGCCATATGGCAGAGAATCTCGCGAATGCTCCACTTGCCGGGGCCGGGCTTATGGTCAATGGCCTCCTGCGAGACAGGCCTCAGGAGATCGCTAAGCTGACCCGGTGTGGCACGCAACACCGCGGCGGGGTCCCGGTTCTCCAGCAGGTGCACATAGGGCCGGGCAAGGGTGGCTTCTTCACTCATGAACGCTTGGATGCGCGCGCGGGAGCTTGGAGTACCGAAGCCACCTGCACTCTCCTGCTACTTTCTCCTGGGCGAACCCTGGCACCGGCGCCATACGGTCCGCGATCCAGGTCCGCGCGAAAAAGAAAGGACGAAGCCGAAGCCTCGTCCTCTCTCACGGGTTCCCGCGGCAGCTTAGTGCGCAGCCCACTCGATCTTCGTCAGGTCAATGCCTTCCTTTACCATCTCGTACAGGGGCGAAAGCTCCCGCAGCTTGGTCACGACGTCGATCAACTTATCCGCGACATAATCCACTTGTTCCTTGGTGTTGAAGCGCCCAAGGCCGAAGCGGATGGAACTGTGCGCGACATCATCGCCCAGCCCCAGCGACTTCAGAACGTAGCTGGGTTCCAGGGTGGCCGAGGTACAGGCCGAACCGGACGAAACCGCGATATCGTTAATGCCCATCAACAGCGACTCGCCTTCCACATAAACGAAGCTGATGTTCAGGTTGCCAGGCAGATGGTGATCCATATTGCCATTTACCTGGGTGTAATCAAGGGCAGTTTCCAGCTTCTTGCGGAGGTAATCGCGAAGCTCGATCTCGCGGGCAGCTTCGCCCGCCATCTCGTTCATCGCAATCTCACAAGCTGCACCCAGGCCTGCAATGCCAGGCACATTCAGCGTGCCCGAGCGCATGCCGCGCTCATGGCCGCCGCCATTCTGCTGCTCGGAGATCTGCACGCGGGGGTTGCGACGGCGAACATACAGCGCCCCGACACCCTTTGGGCCGTAGATCTTGTGGCCGCTGAGCGAAAGCACATCGATGTTGTCGGCCACCACGTTGACGGGGATCTTACCGACCGCCTGCACGGCGTCCGTGTGGAAGATCACGCCCTTCTTGTGGCAGAGCTCGCCAATTTCCTTCACTGGCTGGATGACCCCAATCTCATTGTTGGCATACATGATCGAGACCAGGATCGTCTGATCGTCCATGGCACGCTCAAGCTCAGCGAGATCGACCAGGCCGTCCCCCTTGACCGGCAGGTAGGTGACCCGAAAGCCCTGCTTTTCCAGCTTTTTGCAGGTATCGAGCACGGCCTTGTGCTCGGTTACCTCGGTGATGATGTGATTGCCGCGCTCGCGGTACATTTCCGCAATGCCCTTGATGGCCAGGTTATTGGACTCGGTCGCGCCAGAGGTGAAGATGATCTCCTTCGGCGTGCAGCCGATCAGGGCGGCGATCTGCTCGCGTGCCTTGTCCACGGCCTGCTCCGCTTCCCAGCCAAAGCTGTGGTTGCGGCTGGCGGCGTTGCCGAAGATCCCGGTGAGATACGGCATCATCGCTTCGAGCACGCGCGGATCCAACGGAGTCGTTGCGTGATTGTCCATGTAGATGGGCAGCTTCACACCGGCGGGCAGGGCCTCGTTGGTGTGGGTGACATTCATTCCGAGTGTTTCAGCCATAATCCTTGTGTGCTCCTCAAAACTTGGGTGCTTCCCGTTGGGTTGCGGCAGAGTTGCGTCCGCCCGTCAACCTCTACATCCCTACACTGCGATCGAAACCAGATCGCCGGCGACCGGCGCCTTCGGCGTCGCTTCCACTGGCTCCACCAGATCCGCGATGCGGATGCCACTGAGCATATCCTTGATGGAATCGTTCAACTTCCGTAATGGTTCTTTGATGGTGCAGGTTCCGTGCAGGTCGCAGGTCCCATGAATCGTAATGCAGCTTGTAATAAAAAGCGGTCCATCAATTGCCCGGATCACCTCGAAAGCGGAAACCTCACTGGCTGCCCGCGCCAGGGCGTAGCCGCCATTAGTGCCGGCGGTGGAAATCAGAATGCCTCCCCGGGTCAGGGTTTGCAAAATCTTGGCCAGCATTTGCGGCGGGATGTGGTACGCGTCCGCCACGTCCTTGGCCGATTGAGCACCCTCATCGGCGTGCTCGGCCAGGTACTTCAGGGCCATCAGCCCATAATCCGCTTTTTTTGTGAGCCGCAGCATAGGGTGGCCGGGTCCGCGGAACGGGGCCTCGTTCGGAAAGGCATGCCGCGCACCTCATCAGTGTACGGCCCGCCCCGAAGCGACGCAATGGAGAACAATAGGGAAGCGCGCACGCGAGCGCAGGCCAGCACCGGAGCGAGCGGCGCCTGGGGATCAAGCTTTGACAAGCCCAGGGCACGAAGCAAGGGACGGGGCAAAAGGCGGGGACACTGCGCATGCGGCCAATCTCAATGTCACGCCCTCGCTGGCGCATCCAGGCGCGAGGTGGGCCGTGGCTTGACCTCCTGCTCGCGCTGCTCGCGGTAGGCGCACTCGGCGCCACGGTGCTGGCCGATCTACCGGTGCGGACCTCCCCCGCTGCGGCTTCTGACCTGAAAACGCTCTACGCAGCGGCATTCTGTCTTCGCCACGGCCTCAACGCCTATAACTTCGTCGACCTCGGCCGGGTTTTCACCCTGCAGGGCATCCCGCCGCCGGCCCAATGGTACGGACATGCCTCGGTGTACCCACCTCCCACCCTTGCCCTGCTCGCCCCGCTGACCCTGTTCTCGATGGCCGGGGCCTGCCGGCTGGAGACCGTCGGTTCCATTCTGCTCATGACCGTCGCCGTGGCGGCGCTATTGCGCGAAGGGGCCGTCCGCTTCGGGCTCTCCTTTCCGCTGCGTGCGGCCGTGGCAGGGGCCTGCGCGGCCGGTCCGCTGCTGGCCTTCGCACTCACGGTCGGAAACCTGTCGGTTGCGGCCTCGGCCCTGGCCATCCTGGCCTTTCTCTGGCGAAGGTGGGGTCCTGTCGCCCTGCCTGCGCTGCCCCTCGCTCTGGCTATTCTGCTGAAACCTCATCTGGCAATCTGGGTGGTCGTCGCACTGTTTTGGCTGCCTGACCGGCGCGGGCGCAGGGTCGCCATGACCGCCACCCTGGTAGCAGCCGTACTGGGATTGCTTTTAGCTTGCAGCACCGCCCATCCCCTCGCCCAGATCGCAGCTTTCCTCGCCACCGTACATGCCGAAAGCTCCCCGGGCGGCTCCATGTTTCCGGGCAGCCGTGAAGCGCTGCTGGTCGTCTCCCAGATCACCTCGCTGGTCTCTCTGGCGGGTTTCTGGACGCCCTCGCCCTTCGCCGGAGGCTTTGCCTTGCTTGCTCTGCTTGGCTGCCTCGGCTTACTGCTGGCAGGCACCCGCCGCGCGCAAGGAGCAGAGGCGCAGACACTGGCGGTCGCGGCCTGGAGTGCCTTCGGTCTTCTGTTGACCTACCATCGCGCCCATGACGCTCTGTTGCTCCTGGTGCTCGCGCCCTGGCTTGCACACCAGCTGCGTATGACATCCCGCAGATGGCAGCCCTGGGCAATGCTGCTCCTGTACGCGGCTCTTAGCTTCGGCCCCGCACCCGGTCTGTCCACACACACCTCGTTTTGGGGAGCGGCGGCAAACTTTCTGTTGCTCCGGCAGGCGGCTCTCGCTACTCTTTTGCTCTTCTTCACGCTTTTAAGCTCGCTCTGGAACACAACCGCAACTCGGAAGACCTCCCAGCCTGCAGAAGAACTCGTCCCCTCGCTTGCTTTTTAATAGTCGGTAAGCACTTCCACTCCGTCTGCCGTCACCGCGACCACATCGCAATGCCGCATGCCGCCGTAGCCCGCGAAATAGGCAGCGGGTTCCACATTGAAGGTCATGCCGGCTTCCAGGACATCCGGCGAGGCAGGATGAATCCGGGGCAGTGCGTTGGCGTTGGCAGCGGCGTAGCCCACGCCGTGGCCGGTGGCGTGCTTAAACACCTTATCGTCAAAACCGTGCGCCCGCATCACGCCCCGCGCCGCTGCGTCGACCGCTTTGGCCGTCACACCGGGCCGAATCGCCGCCAGGGCGGCTTTGCGCGCCTCAGTGATGGCCGCCCGCATGGACTCGTGCCGCTCCACGACCTCGCCCCCGGCAGTATGATTGCGCGTCACGTCGGTCCAAAGGCCGTCACCGCAGGTATTGGCGTGAATCATCACCAGATCACCGGCCTCGATGTGCCGCTGCCGGGTGCGCGCATACGCCGCGGCGGCGGTGGCGGAGTTCGGGCCGGACATGCAGAAATAAAACCCGTAGCTGCGATGGAAATCTTGTGCGGACGGCGAAGCATCGAACTCCGCCTGGATGGCCGCCGCGACCTCCGCCTCGCGCAGCCCGGGCTCAATCGCCTTGGCCGCTGCCGCAAAACCGGCCTCCGATACACGGGCAGCCAGACGCATGCCTTCCAGCTCTAGCGGCGTTTTCACGGCCTTCTGCTGCTCCAGCACGTCATCGCAGGCCACGATCTTCGCCCCCGGGGCCAGCCCCTGCAGAAGTGGGGAAAGCACATCGCGGAATTCGGTCATCACCGCATAGCTGGCGGGCTGCACACACAGTTTCTGCGGCAGGCCGAGGGTTGCATGGTCCAGCTTCAGGGCCTTCAGCAATCCCGTGAGTGGCTCCCTCAACTGTTCGACCGGACCCGTCAGCTCGTCGAGCACCTCCGGCTTATAGGCCGTCAACACTGCCGCCGAGGTCTTCGCCGCCAGCTCCTGCTCATCCTCCGGCACGACAACATGTAGCTCTCCCTCGGCGGTCAGCAGGGCAACGCTCGCCCCAAAGATGGGCCAGTAGCCCGTAAGCAGCCGCACCTCGCTGGGGGTCGTGCAAAGAGCGGCATCCAGCCCGGCCGCCCGCAGCGCCCCGCACAGGCGCTTCGTTCGCTCCGGATCGCCGGCCTGCTTTCTGTCTTTGATAGAAACGCTGTTTTCCTGATGCTGCCTGGGATCGCTCATCGTGTACTCCCTCGTATTTGCTGCGGATTGGCGTGCTCAGTAGTTGACCATGGCTCAAGAAGTCATGCGGACGTCTCGTGAGATGCAGGGCCGCGCAGGGTCGCAGCCCGTCATGCGGCAGCCGATCGCACGACGCGGCGCAGCTAGGAACAGGCTTCGGTCCCGGAGGTCCGACCCTGACGCAAAGGTTGTAGAAGGGAGCGCCGAAGCTCCCGGAAACACCCGCTAAGCTGTCCCCTATGATCGGGTTGCACGCTACTGACAAGGTCTCCGCGCCGCGCACTTCAGCCGGGCTCCCAGCGCGAACTCCGGCATTGCCCGTGCCGCCCTCGTCAGTGGAGCCCGCATTCCGCACGCTTTGCATCTTGATCCCCGCCTGGCAACCGACCGTCGTTCTGACCGATCTGGTCGCCGATCTGCTCCGCCGCGGCTTCGGCTGGATCACGGTCGTCGACGACGGCAGCACGGAGGCCGCCCTGCCCGTCCTTGCCGCGCTCAAAAAACTCCCGGGCATCGAGGTGCTCCACCACCCGGTCAACCAGGGCAAAGGCCGTGCCCTGAAAACCGGCTTCGCCCACCTGCTGGCCGGCCACCGTGAGCTGGCAGGCGTCGTCACAGCCGACGCCGACGGCCAGCACACGCCCGCCGACATCGAGCGCGTGGCGCGGGCACTGCTTACGAGCGGTCCGCCCACCGGCCCCATCTCCGTCCTCGGTTCACGCGGCTTCAACAGCTCTGAATCCTCCGGCTCCTCCGGCTCCCAAATCCCTTGGCGCAGCCGTCTCGGCAACACCCTCACCCGTCACGTCTTTCGCCTGCTCACCGGCACCCGGCTCCGCGACACGCAAACCGGTCTGCGAGGCCTCCCACGCGATCTCCTCCCCGAATTACTGGCTCTCGAAGGCGAGCGCTACGAGTACGAGATCGCCGCCCTCGCACACCTCTGCCGCGCCGGCCGCACCCCCCTTGAGGTCCCTATCGAGACGGTCTATCTCGACCGCAACCGCGGAACGCACTTCCATCCGCTGTGGGATTCCCTGCGGGTCTACGCCGTGCTTCTGCGCCTCGGTGCCAGAACGCTGTTCGCTTCCGCAAACCGCACCCTCACCGCATGCCTACCCCCGATCACAGGCCTGTGCGTCGCCGTGCAGCTGCTCAGCCTGCGCCTCGGCCTGCTCCGCCGCTTTTTCTTCGACACCCTCCACGCCGACGTCCAGGGCATTGACTTTTACTCGCTCCCCAAGGCATGGCTCAACCTCGCCGCCCGCCATTGCCTCTACGCCACCTTCGATCCCCCCACCTACGGCCCGCACTTCACGTGGTACCTTGCACATCCGCTGCTGGCCGTTCTCCTCGGCGGCCCGCTCAGCCGCCTCGATCCCTCCGACAGCTACGGCGTCTTCACGCTTTTATCACTAGGCGTCATGGCCTCCTGCGCCTTCCTGCTCGCCCGCGAAGCCTCGGGCATCTTCTCTCGCCGGCTCATCTGGCTTCTGCTGCTCGGCGCCTTTCCGGCCTACGCCATGCTCTACGTCGGCAACGTGCAGGCCTTCACCGTGCTCGCGCTTTCGCTGCTCTGGGTAGGCCTGTTGCGCCTCGGGCGCGAAGCCCCCAACGGCCCACGCTACGTCTTGGCCGGTCTTCTGGTTTCGCTCTTCACCAAGCCGGTCGTCCTGCTCATGCTGCCGCTGCTGCTTCTCTTGCCGGAGACCCGTCGCGCAACCTTCCGTGCCCTCGCGATCTACCTTCCCGTCTCCCTGCTGTTCGAGATAACGCCCTTCCTCAATCCCGAAGCCGTAGGCCTCCCGCGCGTCCTCTGGCTCGCCGCGCACCCCGGCTTCGTGCGCAGGACGATGAACATCTACGCCAACCACCTCGCCCTCACGCCGGACATGCGCGACAACAGCATCCACTGGTTCAACCTCATCGCCCAAGCCGGCACCCGCCAGCAACACATCGACGTCTTCTCCCTACCCGTCTTTCTCGATGGCCTGCTCAACACGCGCACACCAGGCTGGCTCTACGCTCTGCCCACCTTGGCCGTGCTGGCGCTATCTGTCCTCGTGCCCCACATCCGAAACACCCAAACGCGCCGCGAAAGTGCCCTCCTGCTCACCCTCGCCGCCTCCCTGAGCTTCTTTCTCAGCTATCCCACGGTCTGGGAATACCAATACACCGCGATCCTGCCCGTCGCCGCCACGTTGCTGGTCCTCCGCAACTCACGGCTCTTCCCACGCCGCACCTGGGCCTGGAGCTTCGGCCTCGCCGCGTCCGCCTGGTTGCCCAGCCTCTACGTCTTTTCCGGCAGCGCCGCCCCCACGCCGGCCATCATGGCCCTCGTGCGCCTGGATCATGTTCTGCCCGTCACAGCACTGTTTTTTCTTTTGCTCTGGATCGTCGCACGGGCCACTTGGCGACCCAGCCTCAACGCCCAGCGGCCTTCTGCTGCAGCGACCACGCCAGATTATTCCTCGCCAGTTGAAACCCCGGCCTAAGCGCCACCGCCTTCTGTGCCGCGGCAATGGCCGCATCCCAGCGGTGCAGCGCCTCATTGCCCGCCGCGACATTGTTCCAGGCCTCTGCGGAGTTCGGATCCAGCGCCAGCGCCCGCCGCGCCGCCGCGATACTCTCCTCGTGCCGGCCCTCCTGACTCAGGCGCAAGGACAGATTGACGAAGTCCGCCGCCGTCTCCGCCTTCACCACCTTTCCCGCCTCCGTTCCACGCCCAGCCGCCCCGGCCAGCACCGAAGCCGCCATCCGGTCATCCGGCACCAACGCCAGCGTCGCCTCCGCCAACCGGTGCGCCGCCGCCGCGTTCCCGGCCTGCGCATAAGCGCTCAGCAGCAGATCCCGCTGCATGGGCCGCGCCGAATTCAGCCTGACCGCGGCTTCCAACTGCGCCGTGGCCTCCGCCACCCGCCCCTGCCCCAGCAGCCAGCGCCCATAGTAGGCATGCGTCAGGTCGTCGCCAGGTGCGAGCGCCACCGCGCGCTCGAAGTGTCTTTCGGCCACGTGTTCCTCGGCTACCGCAGCAGGTCCGGGCGCTCCGCGCGCCGCAAGCAGGCCGTTCACCACCCCAAGATTGATCTCCAGCGTGGGGTAGTTGGGCGTATACCGCAGCGCCTGCTCAAACAGCACCGAAGCCCCCGCGAGATCGCCCGCATTCATCCGCGTCAGCCCGTAGATCATCAGCCCCCGGCCATTGCCCGGTGACTTCCGGGCATCGTCGGCCCACAGCGAATCTTCCGTATGCCACACGGCGTTGCGGCGATGCGCTCCATAGGCATAGCCGCATAAACACAAAGTCGCCAACGTCACCGTCGCCGGCCGCATCCAGACCCGCCTCGAAGCCACCTCTGCGAGCCGTTCGTACCCCAGGTGCAGCGCCCAAACCACCGCCAGCATCAGCCCCGGAAACGAGAAAAACATGCGATGGTCGTTTTCCACTTCACTCAGCGGATACAGCGAAGTCGGCAGCTGCGTAAGAACGAACCACAACAGCCCAAACGCAATCGGATACAGCCTCCGTCGCCGCGCCGTGATGGCAATCGCAACCAGAAGCCCCAGCGCAAACAGTAGTCCAGCTGTTGCCCGGCCGTTCCACGACGAAAACGCCTGAAGATCCGTATCCACATTCAGGTGCAACGGCAAAAACAGCGCACCCGCATACCGCAGCCACACATAGGGCTGCGTCAGCCGGTAGTCAGCCGCTGAAAGGATCGTCGGCGTATAACTCTTCGGCGTCATTGCCGCCTGGAGCCACAGCAGCGCAGCGGTCAGCAACAGCGCCGGCATGGCTGCAACAAAACTGCGCCGCCAACGTGCCAAAGACGATCCCGCATCCGCCTCGAAAAAGAACACATACAGCCCCAGCAGCAACGGAAACACCGCCGCGGGCGGCTTCGACAGCATCGCCAGCGCAAACGGCAGCAGGTACAGCCCATACCGTCGCCAGCCCGGCAGCCGCGCATACAAAAAGAGCCCCGCCACGCACCCCAGCGTGCAATACAGGTCCCCACGCTGGATCACATAGTTCACCGTCTCCGCCATCGCCGGATGCAGCCCGAACCACCCCGCGGCGCCCAGCGCCAGCCACCGGTTAGCCGCCGAACTCTCCACCCGATCCAGGGGCAGCGCAAAGAAAAAATACAGCAGCGCCACCAGCACCAGAAACCACACAAGCGTGCTCAGGTGAAACCAGAACGGAACATACCCATGCCCCAGCGCATAATCAAGCGCCAGCGAAGCCGTCACCACGGGCCGGTACGTCTGGTTTGCCGGCAGCACGCTGAAGGCCGTCGTATCCCGGAAAAAACGGCCGAAGTTCCCCAGCGAGCGAATCGCCGGATTATCCGTCACCGTATGAAAATCGTCGAAATGGAAACTGTTTCCAAACGAGTTCGCGTACACGGCGCAGATCGCCAGCAGCAAAAAGACCAGGGAACGATGACGCTTGCTCAGCATGGGAAGACGTACCCGCATGATACCTGGCGACGCCTGCAGCCCGCAGCCGCGATCCTTCCCGGCGGTGGAAAGGTCTGCCCCCGGCGGCGTATACTCCCGTTGTTCGGGCTATATCCGCGCCCCTTGCGGAGTGGCACTGGAGACAACACGAATGAGCCTCACGCAACCGCTCTCCCCGGAGTCGCCCCCGCGTCCTTCCGGCGCCAAGCAAACCCCACAAACCCTCCTAGACAAAAAGCGTGCCGGAACTCCCATCACCGCGCTCACCGCCACCGACTACCCCACCGCCCGCCTCGTCGACGAGGCAGGGATCGATCTCGTCCTCGTCGGGGATTCGCTGGCCATGACCGTGCTCGGCTACGACAGCACCCTTCCCCTCACCGTGGATGA
>CAXTZL010000045.1:0-17124 GCA_964248555.1 uncultured Bryocella sp. | reverse complement strand
CTAGAGCTTGACAAGTATGAGAGTCATGTATGACAACGGTATCCTAATTTGCGCCGGAGTTCCGATGACGCTTGCTGCAATAGACCGCAGACGATGGATTGTCGTTTCGCTTGCCTTCGCGGCCATCATGCTGAACTACGTCGATCGTCAGATTATCGCCATTCTCAAGCCGACACTCCAGGCACAGTTCGGCTGGACGAACCGCGATTACAGTCACATGGCGTCCGCCTACCAACTGGCCGCGGCTCTCGCCTTTCTGGGCAGCGGCTGGTTTATCGATCGAGTTGGTCTCCGTAAGGGCTTTGCCATCGGAGTCGGTGTATGGAGTCTGGCCGGGATGGCCCATGCCCTGGTTGCTACCGTCTCCGGGTTTCTAACCGCACGCGTGGCGCTGGGTGTGGCCGAGGCTGTCGGAACCCCGGCCCAGGTCAAGACCGCCGCTGCTTACTTTCCGCCGGAGCAAAGGTCAATGATGCTCGGCATCGGCAATATGGCGTCGAACTTCGGTGCTGTTGTCGCGCCTCTTACCGTACCTCCGCTGGCGCTCTGGCTGGGTTGGCGTTCTGCGTTCCTCGTGACCGGCGGCCTGGGGTTGGTGTGGGTGGTTGTGTGGCTTTCCATACGAATGCCGCCAGCCAATGAGACGTCCGCCACCGAGGGCGCCGAGCACGTGCCCTGGCTCTCGTTGCTGCGGGACCGCCGGCAGTGGGCTTTGATCGTCGCTAAAATTTTCTCGGACGAAGTGTGGTGGTTCCTGCTTTTCTTCGCGCCGGACCTTTTCCATCGTCGATTCGGGCTCAGCCAGGGCACACTTGGGCTGCCTGTTGCGTTCATCTATTTCATGGCGGCCATGGGCTCCCTTGCCGGCGGCTGGCTGCCCTCGGCGTTGCTGGTGCGCGGCGTCGCATACAACCGCGCGAGGAAGGGTTCCATGTTGTTGTACGCCCTGCTGATTGTCCCGGTGCCGCTGCTCCTGCTCACCCACACAGCCTGGGCCGCGGCCGGATTTCTTGGCCTGGCGCTTTTTGCCCATCAGGGTTTTTCCACCGGAGTCTTCGGGATGGCGGCCGACATGTTTTCTCCACGCATGGTCGGCACGACCATCGGAACCGCTGCGTTTGCCGGCAATCTAGCCGGGATGGCGATGATTGAGTTCGCCGGCTGGTCACTCGATAAGGGCCATGGCTACGCTCCTCTGCTGTTTGTTTGCGGCGGATCCTACTTGATCGCGCTTGGCCTGGTGCAGCTTCTGGTGCCACACCTCAAACTGGCAAACGTGCCGGTGAGCCGATCTGCGGTAGCGTTTCACTAGTATTGGGTTTGCCGGCAATCGATTCTCTGGAACCAAGAAGATATGGCATAATAGGACAGCGGTGTCTTGTATGAAAAAACCACTTAAAATGGTAAGTCTGGCATCTCGGTCAGCAGCATCGCCTGGGGTATGTGGCGCTTCGCCGGTGATGATATGCATGCGGCGCAGCAGCGTATTGAAGCAGCTATCGCTGTCGGCATTACGCTGTTCGACACGGCCGACATTTACGGACCGGACAACGGCGAGCCGTTCGGTGCCGCGGAGGCGCTGCTTGGCCGCGTTTTTGCCGCGCAGCCCGGCCTGCGAGAGCGCATGGTGCTGGCCACAAAAGGGGGCATCCGCATGGGGGTGCCCTATGATTCCAGCGCGCAGTATTTGGGCGAAGCCATTGACGCTTCGCTCAAACGTCTGCGCACGGAGCGTATCGAGCTTTGGCAACTCCATCGCCCCGATCTGCTCGCTCATCCCCAGGAGACTGCCCGCGCACTTGACGATGCCTGTAACTCCGGCAAAATTGCGGCTGTTGGCGTCTCGAATTTCACACCGGCCCAGACGGGTGCGCTGGTCCACTTTCTCACTGTGCCGCTGGCTTCTACTCAACCCGAGTTCTCCCCTCTGGCCACAAAGCCGCTCTTTGACGGCACCATGGACGGTGCCATGACACACGGTACGACGGTCCTTGCCTGGTCTCCCCTGGGCGGCGGCCGGTTGGCCAACCCGAGCGACCAGCGTACGCGTGACGTGGCTGCGCTGCTTGACGCGAAGGCAGCGGAAACCGGTGTGGATCGTTCAGCCGCCGCTTACAGCTGGATCATGGCGCATCCGGCACTTCCGATTCCGATTGTGGGTACGCAGAATCCTGAACGTATCGCGGCGATCTCAGACGCCTATAAGCCGGAGTGGGGTCGCGCGGAATGGTATCAGGTACTTGAAGCATCACGAGGAGAGAGGTTGCCATGAGCCAAGAGTCTAGTGATCGCAAACAGCCGTCCGAGTCACCGTGCGAAATCAGCTGGTTTTCCGCGCTGTGTGACGATGATTACGAATTTCTGGGTGTGCCCGACCCCCTTCTGAAGTCCAGCTGGGAGCATTGCCGCGACATCGTGATGCAGGCCGATGCACTCGGGTTCGATAACATCCTGCTACCCTCCGGCTACTCGCTGGGCATCGATACAACGGCGTTCGCCGCGGCAATCGCAACGCTGGTCAAGCAGATACATTTGCTGCTGGCGGTGCGCATCGGCGAGGCCTGGCCCCCACAACTGGCGCGGCAGATCTCCACCATTGACCGCATCCTCGGTGGCCGTCTGACGGTCAATATCATCTCGTCCGACATGCCGGGCGAAGTGATGGCCTCGGCCCCACGCTACCGTCGTACCATCGAGTGCATGCACATTCTGAAGACATTGCTAAGCGGACAGGCACTGGACTTCGATGGCGAGTTCTGGAAACTGAAGCTCGATCCACCGCGGATTGGAATGGTATCGGGCAAGGCACCGCTGCTCTATTTCGGCGGCATGAGCCCCGACGCGCGGGAGGCTGCGGCGATCGGTTGCGATGTCTTTTTGATGTGGCCGGACAAGGAAGAAGCAGTGCGGGCTCTGATTGCGGATATGCGCGAGCGTGCGGCCAAGCACGGACGGGCCTTGCGCTTCGGATATCGCGCTCACATGATCGTGCGCGATACGGAAGCGGAGGCGCGCACCGCGGCCGACCGCCTGCTGTCAAAGTTGGACGCGGCGCAAGGTGCAGCCATTCGTGCCAAATCGCTCGATACGGCTTCGATGGGCGTGGCGGCTCAGGCTGCCTTGCGGGAGAGTGCCTCGGACGACGGCTATGCCGAAGCGAATCTGTGGACGGGCGTGGGGCGGGCGCGTTCGGGATGCGGCGCCGCCATTGTAGGCGATCCAGATCAAGTTCTGGCGAAGCTGGAAGGGTACCGTGCCATGGGCATCGATGCGTTCATTCTCTCTGGCTACCCTCACGCTGCAGAGGCGGACCTGTTTGCACGACATGTGCTGCCAAAACTGCATCACGGACCTCTTCTCCGCGATTCGTAGGACGAGCCGCTGAAGGGAATACCTCAAGGAGCAAGACATGGACGATGAAAAGACACCGCTGGTGGTCGGCATCGGCGGAACGACCGTTCCAGGATCTTCCACCGAGCGCGCCTTGATCATTGCGCTGAAGGGCGCCGAAGCAGACGGGATGCGAACGCGCCTGTTCGGCGGCGCTTTCCTGAGCCGTCTGCCGCTGTATACGCCCAAGATGCAGGACCGAACCCAGGAAGAACATAACTTCGTGGCTGCCATTCGTGAGTGCTCGGGTGTGATCGTGGCGAGTCCCGGCTATCACGGCAGCGTGTCGGGCCTCGTCAAGAATGCCATTGATCTCATCGAGGAGACAGCCAAGGATTCTCGCATGTATCTGGACGACCTGCCTGTAGGTGTGATCGCCACGGCTTACGGATGGCCGGCAACCGGAAGCACGATTGCCGCTGTGCGATCGATTGTGCATGCGTTGCGCGGGTGGCCTACCCCCTATGCGGCGGCGGTCAACAGCGCTGCCTGCAAGTTCGACGAGGCCGGTGGATGCGGTGATCCTGCGGTGACGGCAGGGCTTACCCGTGTGGGACAACAGGTAGCGCGCGCCGTCCGTATGAGAGCCCAGGGATGAACTGTTTGCAGGTGCTCCCCTCAGAAAACGGGTTCGACCTGTTGCTGGGCGACAAGTTGCTTGTGCGCCAGCGCGAAGAGGCGCCGGCCTTTTTTCTTGGGCGCGGATGCGCAGATATAGCTATGCATCGTGGGAATTGCCAGATTGACGACCGTCTGGACGAGCGGGTCGCCTTGCGGTTTGCAAACGTGTTCTATGACCGGGTGGAGATGTCGCCGGCGGCCGGACAGGCAGTCGCTCTCACCATGCGCCTCGAAGCGGATGCGCTGCGCTTCGTTAGCCCCGACACCGCGATCAATCGATTCTGGATGCGTACAACCGCCGAACCCTGTGAGATGCTTTGGGGCGCGGGCGAGCAGATGTCTTACTTCAACTTGGCTGGCCGGCGCTTTCCCTTGTGGACCTCAGAACCTGGCGTTGGGCGCGACAAATCGACGGAGTTGACCTGGAAAGCCGACCAGATGGCCCATGCGGGTGGCGACTACTGGAACACGAATTATCCGCAGCCTACCTTTCTCTCCTCGCGTCACTACGCTCTGCATGTGGCAACCACGGCCTATAGCTGCTTCGACTTTCGCGAGGCAGGTTTCCACGAAATTGAAGTCTGGGAGGTTCCAGCGACAGTGGAGTTCTTTGCCGCTCCGCGCCTTGCCAGTCTGGTGACGTTGCTGTCGACGCGCTTTGGACGCCCACCACGTCTGCCGGACTGGGCCATTTTCGGCGCGATCCTGGGCCTGAAAGATGGTTTGCGCAGTTTTCATCGCTCTGATGCCATGATCGCCGCGGGGGCCGTGGTTACAGGTCTCTGGTGCGAGGACTGGGCGGGCCTGCGCGTTACTAGTTTCGGTAAGCGCCTGTTCTGGGACTGGCGTGCGAGCGACACACGCTATCCCGGACTGCGCGCCAAAATTGCCGGCCTCCACGCGCGGGGTATCCGCTTCCTCAACTACATCAATCCCTATCTGGCAGTGGATGGCATGCTCTACGCGGAGGCGCTCGCGGGCGGCTATCTGGCGCTGCGACTCGATGCCGATGAACCTTATGCGGTGGACTTTGGCGAGTTTCTCGCAGGCATCGTCGACTTTACCAACCCCGCAGCCTTCGCGTGGTTTGCCGAGCGCGTGATCGGGCAGGAATCACTCGACTTGGGGGTGTCCGGCTGGATGGCAGATTTTGGCGAGTACCTGCCGATCGATGTGCGGCTGCACAGCGGCGTAAGCGGCATGCTTGCGCACAATGCCTGGCCAACCTTATGGGCGGAGGTCAACGCGCGCGCGGTTGCATCACGCGGACGCACTGGCGATGTGGTTTTCTTCATGCGTGCGGGGTTCACGGGCGTCAGCCGGTATTGCCCGCTGCTGTGGGCAGGCGATCAATCGGTGGACTTCTCGCGTCATGATGGCATCGGTACGGTGATTCGGGGCGCGTTGTCGTCCGGGCTGCTGGGCAACGCGTACCACCACAGTGACGTCGGCGGCTACACCAGCCTGTTCGGCAATGTACGCACGGCGGAGCTCCTAATGCGCTGGAGCGAGCTGTGCGCCTTTTCGCCTGTGATGCGCAGCCACGAAGGCAATCGGCCGGACGACAACCTGCAGCTCGACGGCGACGCTGATGTGCTGCAGCATTTTGTGCGCATGACCAAACTTCACGCGGCGCTCGCACCGTATGTGGCAACGCTGTGCGACGAGGCCGTAGAGACTGGCCTGCCGCTGCAACGCCCCATGTTTCTGGACTATGAAGAGGATCGCGAGTGCTGGGCAGCGGAAACCCAGTTCTGCTACGGGAGCAGCCTTCTTGTCTCGCCAGTGATCGAAGCGGGAGCGTTCGACTGGGAGGTGTATCTGCCGGCCGGTGCGGACTGGGTTCACCTGTGGTCGGGCCGGCAGTACAGTGGTGGCGAAACCGTGCGGGTCGCTGCACCGCTGGGCCAACCGCCAGTGTTTTACCGTCCGGACAGTGCGCAGGCAAACTTGTTCGCCTCGTTCCGGATTCGCTTCGCCTGAGACTTCAAACCTCGTTGTAACCTCACTGCGACGCAAGCACGAATCCCATTCCCCACAATCGTCTGTGAGGAATGGGATTGGCTTTTCTGTTCAAACATCTTGGTTAGAACAGGATTTTCGCGCCGAACTGAAACACTCTCGGCCCCAGGTTGGTGCTGCTGGTTGCAACCGTTCCCGTGATGGTACCCACCGCAGCGGATGACAAGGTGGACACCGGGTTGGCCAGATTGGCGTGATTCAGGATGTTGAATCCTTCAGCCCGAAACTGACCGTGAACTCTGTGTTCGGGAAAGAAGTTGCGAAAGAACGACAGATCGACCTCTTCAAAACCCGGTCCACGCAGGCTGTTCCGCGTGGTGTTGCCGTAGGTTCCTAACGCGGCCGGAGCAAACGCCGCCGCGTTGAAGAATCGCTGCGTGCGGCTGAGGCCCGGCGTCAGAGCGTGCGGGTTCACCCCCGGTACTACGTCCGCATAGTCTCCACCCACACCGGAGAGGGACCGGTCCGTACCGCTGAGCACGGTAAAGGGGAGCCCCGTGAAGACATTGGCGATCAGGTTTGCTTCCCAGTTGTTCAGCACGGCCTGCGCGTAATGGTTGCCCTTGTAGGCTGGGAAGACGTAGTTGATGGCTGCATTGAAACGCACCTTCTGGTCGAAGTCTGCAACGCCGCGCGAGGATTGCAAGTTGAGCGGATTTGGCGGTCCGGTCGCCAGCTCCGTCGCGTCCGAGCTGTTGTCGATCGTCTTTGAGAAGGTGACATTGCCAAGCACCGTCAGCCCATGCTGCACACGCCGCGTTACGCCCAGCTGCAAGGCGTTGTAGATGGCATACTCGTAGGAATCGGCGCTGGTAACGGCGCCCAATCCTGGGTAGAGACGGCGTGTGTTTTCATTGGCGACCGTTGAGACCACACCCGCGACCGGCAGGGCAGGGTTGAGGTAGCGGGAACCTTCGATATGCACTGCATGGTTACCCACGTAGGCGAGCGTCATCAGAAAGCCGGCGGGCATTTGTTGCTCGACCGTTAGGTTGTAGGCCTGGGTGTACTCTACTTTGCTGATGGGGTTGAGCACGCCGCCCGCAAAGGGCAGGATGAAATTGTAGGTGCCGAACTGCGAGGGGTTCAGGTGCCCGCGGGGGAATGGATCGCCGCCCGCGTAGCCCGCGTAAGGATTATCCCAGGTGCCGGCGGGGTTGTTGATCTGGAGGAAAAGATTGACGGGCTGGTTCTGATCGGTGCGCTGGTAAAGCAGGCCCTCAGGGAAGCCGTAGAAGAGACCGTAGGCGCCGCGCACCACAGTTTGGCCCTTGCCGCCGAAGTTATAAGCGAAGCCCAGGCGCGGCGCGAAATCCTTCAAATTTTTCTGGAAGACGCTGGACTGGATGCCGGCGTCGCCCGTGAACTGGAGTCCAAGCGGCGCGTTGGGTGCAACGGTCGACTGTTTGCCTGGAACGAAGCCGACCAGGGTATTGTTCAAGTCGACCGGCGGCAGCCAGGGGTCCCAGCGGAGCCCGGCGTTGATGGTCAGGTCGCGGCTGAATTTCAAGTCATCCTGAACGAACAGGCCGACGCGATTCTCACGCAGGTAGAACTTGCGGCCGTTATCCTGGAAGAAGGTGCTATCGAGTCCCAGGTAGAAGTCGGCGACGGCGTTGCCGCTGCGCTGGCCGTTGAAGGTGTTGTCGCCAGGTGTGTAGGAAAAGTCAGTGGCATCGATGCGCGAGCGTTCGTAGGTGCCGCCGAAGGTGACGGTTTGCCGGCCCGCGACCTTGACAGCTTGCGCGCGCACCTCAAAGGTGGTGGGGTCCTGGGTAAGCGCACCTCCCGAAAACAGGTTGACGAAACCTGAAATGTTGGCACGGACGCCGGTGAACACGGGAATATTGGTTGTGCCCAGCGGCACGTTGGCCCCCAACGTCTGCAGGTTCTGCAGCCCGGGCGAGACCGGTGTCTGGGTACGGGCAAAGCGGCCGGCGCTGACAAAGACGGTCGCTGTCAACGTGTTGTTGATGACCTGTGAGTCCGCAAGCGTCAGGCTCTGGTTGCGGAATTTGTTTGCCGCGTAAAAGCCGAACGGTGCGTTGAAGGCGCGCTGGAAGTTATCTTCCACATAGAAATAACGCGCGCTGAAATGATTGCTGCCCGACACGTTGTGGTCGATCTTGAACAGATACTGAGTCTGATCGATGTTGGCGTTGGGATTGATAATGAGTGCGCCAGTCGTGGCGTTGTAGCCCGGGCTTGAATCATTGGGCGTGATGAAGGCCGCGGCGACGGCAGCCGAAAGCGGATTGATGGGCGTGGTGATCTGGTTGTTGGTGTACGCGACGCCGGTTGTCGGATTGTGAATGGCGACGGTGCCGAAATTGCCCGCAAGCTGCGCCGCGGTGGGCAGGAAAATGGTCGCGGAGTTTGGCGAAGAGCGGCGCTGCAGATCTTCGGTGGAAAAGAAGAAAAACGTACGGTCCTTGCCGCTGTACAGGTGCGGGATGTCAATAGGGCCGCCGACCGTGCCACCGAATTGGTTAAGCTTGAAGGGGGAAATGGTGTTGGGAGCGCGATTGAAGTAATTACGCGCGTCGAGTACCGTGTTGCGGAAAAATTCAAAGGCCGAGCCATGCAGCTGGTTGGTGCCGGAGCGCGAACTGAGCTGCACCAGCGCACCCGCGCCGCCGTACTCGGCGGAGAAGTTTGCTGCCTGGATGGTGAACTCCTGGAGACCGTCCGGGCTTGGCAGCACGGGCACCGAGTCGAAAAAGCGGTTGACGTACAGGGCACCGTCAAGCTGATAGTTGTTCTGGGTGGCGCGCAGGCCGTTCACCGTCAGCCCTACGTTGTCCTGCTGGCCGCTCTCGGTGCCTACGGTCGTCAGCGCGGCACCGGCGGTCAGCTGTGTAAGCTGCAGCGGATTGCGCGCGTTCAGCGGCAAATCCTGAATCTGCTCCACATCGACCGACGTGGCTACTTCAGACGTAGCTGTCTGGATAAGATCGCGGGCGCTCGTGACGGTGATCTCCTCACCGGTGCTGCCGATCACGAGTGTGACATCAAGGCCAAGGCTCTGGCCGGTCAATAGGGTTGCATCGGTGAGGCGCTTGGGCGCGAAACCGGCGGCGTTGATTTCCAGGGTGTAGGAGCCGATCGGCAGGTCGGTGAACACGTAAATGCCTTCAGCATTTGTGGTCTCCGTGCGTTTCAGCCCGGTTGCCGTGTTGGTCGTGTTGACCGTTGCTCCGGCAATGTTGGCACCGGTGCCATCGGTCACCGTACCACGGATGATGCCGGTGGACTGTGCATGAAGGAACCCGGTCCATGCGAGCAAGATAAGGAGGAGACCGGAGAGCATGAGAGAGCGAGACGTTACACGCATGGAGTTCCTTTCTGAAGCGAGACTGCGGTGCAAAGAAGGAACGCCCGATGAGACAAAGTTGGGCTGCAGGCAAGAGCCGCTGAACGTGGCGGGATCGGGAGATCCACCCGACGTGTCCGCTCAGGATCGTTATGGAGCGGCGAAACAGACGAGGGGATGGGGGGCTCTAAGATCACGGCGCGAATTATAGCAATGAAAAGACACCGGTGTCATGATTATGAATCGCAGTAGAGGATGTGACACCGGTGTCGTATTGTGAGACACTTTGCGTGCAGCAGCATGAGCTTTGCCGTTCTACGGCACCTGGGTGAGGCATACGGCTGTGTACGGCAAAGTTGCGGCACTCAGCCGGGACAGCAGTCAGCCGGGACAGCTCTCAGCCTGAAACGGCACTCAGCCGGACAGCTCTCAACCGAACCCGGACACCCTGGTGAGCCTTACATGTTGCGATATCCCCTGTTGCTCCTCTACGCCACCCTTGTAAACACTGCCCCAGCCGTGCCTGCGCAGCAGACCGTGACCGCGCCGCCGGTGTCCGTCAGCCGGGCTGCGGCGCCGGTCCCGCTGGTTCCCGCGCCCGCCGCGGACCCGGTCGTGCACCCGGATGGAAGCGTGACTTTCACCTTGGCGATGCCGCATGCCGGAGACGTGGAGTTGCAGGTGGAAGGCTTTGCCAGGCCGTTCCCGATGAAACGAACAGGCGCTTTTACGGAGACCGCGGGGGACTGGACCTACACTCCCGGCCCGATGGCTCCGGAGTACTACAGTTATTCGTTTCTGGTGGACGGAACCAACGTGGTCGACCCGCACAATGTGGCGACCAAACCAAGTGCGTTCCGGGTGCAGAGCGTATTTCTGGTTCCCGGGCACAAACTGTGGGAGATGCGGGATGTTCCTCATGGCACGGTAAGCCGGCATGAGTACACCTCTGCCATCGTGCAGCGGACGAGCCCTTATTACGTCTACACGCCGCCCGGTTTCCACGCGGCGGACGGGCGCAGGTATCCGGTGCTGTACTTGCTGCACGGCTATAGCGATGAGGCGTCCGCGTGGACGGACATGGGCAAAGCGGAAGTCATTCTGGACAACCTGCTTGCCGAGGGCAAGGCGCGGCCGATGATCGTGGTCATGCCGCTGGGCTATGGAGACATGGATATGATCCGGCGCGGCTGGGCTGCATGGACCGACCCTGCGCTGGTACAACGCAATTTCAGCCAGTTTACGAAAGCGCTCTACCAGGAAGTCATGCCGCGCGTGATGGCCGACTATCCCATTGCGCTGAGCCGCGAGGAGCATGCAATCGCCGGTCTTTCGATGGGAGGCGCTGAAACACTGCTGGTCGGGCTGAACCACCCACAGGATTTTTCGTGGATAGGGGCTTTCAGCGCAGGCGGGCTGGGGTCGGGGCCCTTTGCCCCTCTGTTTCCAGCGATCGCAACTACTTCGGCGCCCGATTTCGATGCTGGCAATCGTCTCTTGTGGGTTTCGGTCGGAACAGAGGATGGACTGCTGGAGCCAAATCGCAAGCTCATCGCGTGGCTAAGGGAACAGGGACTCCATCCAAATGCGGTGGAAACGCCGGGCATGCACGCCTGGATGGTCTGGCGCGAGAATCTGACGCGTTTTCTGCCGCTGCTTTTCCAAGGCAAGAGCTGATCGGCAGAACGCGAGGAAAGCGAAACCTTCATTGTGCTCGCGGCAGAACCTTTGCAGGAAGGAACGATTGGGGAGAAGGAAAGATGCCTGAAGCTCGATACCTGGGAGCGCTGGACCAAGGAACGACAAGCACACGATTTCTGGTGTTCGACCGCGCAGGGCAGATGGTCGCGCAGGCGCAAAAGGAGCATGAGCAGATCTATCCTCGGCCGGGCTGGGTGGAGCACAACCCGCTCGAGATCTGGCATCGCGCCATGGAGGTGATTGAGGACGCGTGCGTGGCGGGAGGTTTTGCGAGCCGGGACTTGGCCAGCGTGGGGATTACCAACCAGCGCGAAACTGCCGTAGTTTGGGACCGAAAATCTGGCACGCCCGTGTACAACGCAATTGTGTGGCAGGACACCCGGATGGGTGGCAGGGTGGCGGAGCTGCAGGCCGCGGGCGTAGCCGACCGTGTGCGCACGATCACCGGGCTGCCGCTGGCGACATACTTCTCAGCCCTGAAGATCGGCTGGGTTCTGGACAATGTTTCAGGGGCGCGGGAGCAGGCGGAACGGGGGGGGATTTTCTTTGGCAACATCGACAGCTACTTGCTGTGGAATTTGACGGGTGGGCCAAACGGCGGCGGTGTCCACACCACAGATGTCACGAACGCGAGCCGTACCCAGTTGATGAACCTGCAGGAGTTGGACTGGGATCAGGAGCTGCTGGAACTGTTTCGCATTCCACGTGCGATGCTACCGCAAATCGTCTCGAGCTCGGGAGACTTCGGAACCATGAGGGAGACGTGTCTGAAGGGTGTACCGCTTGGCAGTGTGCTGGGGGATCAACACGCTGCGCTGGTGGGTCAGACTTGCTTTAGCCCCGGCGAGGTCAAAACTACGTATGGTACCGGCTGTTTTCTGCTGATGAATACAGGGGCGAAACGGGTGGAGTCGCGGCACGGACTGTTGACCACGGTGGCATACCGCTTCGGCAAAGCGCCGGCGGTATATGCGTTGGAGGGGTCGGTGGCGATGGCGGGGGCATTGGTCCAGTGGCTCCGCGACAACCTTGGCCTGATTGAAAGCTCGTCCGAAGTTGAGCGCCTGGCAGCCAGCGTGCGGGACAATGGCGACGTCTACTTCGTGCCGGCTTTTAGCGGGTTGTATGCACTCTACTGGAAGAACGATGCACGGGGCGTGCTTGCCGGCCTGACGAGATTTGCAGGAAAGGGGCAGCTGGCGCGTGCGGCGCTGGAGGCAACCGCCTTCCAGACACGTGACGTGGTGGAAGCGATGGAGGCCGACGCCGGCATCCGCATCCCGCAGCTGCGTACGGATGGTGGCATGGTGGGGAACGAGCTGCTCATGCAGTTGCAAGCCGATCTGCTGAATCGTCCTGTGTTGCGGCCGGCGATGCGCGAGTCACGGCTTTGGGCGCGGCAGACGCGGCAGGGCTTTCATGCGGCTTCTACGCGGGACTTGACGAACTTGCGGACAACGGACGTGTGGTAAAACCTGGGCTCCCGCAATGAACGAGGCTCGGCGGGCGCATCTCGTTCGTCAGTGGGCCAAGGCGGTGGAGCGGTCATTTGCATGGGCGGAGGAGTAGGGGAGTGAAAGCCGCTTGATCGAAGGGAGGGAACCGATGAATCGAAAAGACAAGTTTGAGGCTTTACGGGAGAGGTTCGATGTCCTTGTCATTGGTGGCGGGGCCACGGGGCTGGGCATCGCGGTAGACGCGGCGACGCGCGGATTTCGTACGGCTCTAGTGGAGGCCGGGGACTTCGCGCAGGCGACCTCCAGCCGTGCCACCAAGCTGGTGCATGGAGGTGTGCGTTACTTGGCCAGCGGTCAAATTCATCTGGTCTACGAAGCGCTGCACGAACGCGCCGTGATGATGCGCAATGCGCCGCATCTCGTAAAGGCGCAGGCGTTTCTTTTGCCGACGTACACACGGTGGGAGCTTCCGTACTACGGCGCTGGATTGCTGGCTTACGACCTCCTTTCGGGCCGATCCTCCATGGGCCCTACCCGTCTTCTCGGTAAAGAGGCAACGCTGAAAGAAATTCCGAACCTGCAGGCGCGTGCACTGAGCGGAAGTGTGCTGTACCACGATGGGCAATTCAACGATGCGAGACTGGCGTTGGCGCTGGCTCGTACCGCAGAAGATCATGGTGCGGTCGTGTTGAACTATGCCCGTTGTACGCAATTGCTGCGCGTGGGCGGCAAAGCGACGGGTGCCGTGGTGGCCGACGTCGAGACAGGGCAAGAGGTCGCGGTGCAAGCCGGTGTTGTCTTCAATGCCACAGGCATCTTCACGGACGAAGTGCGCCACATGGACGATGCAGAGGCACCTTCGCTACTCACGGTGAGCCGCGGAACGCATTTGGTCGTCGCTGCTTCGGTGCTGGGCGGAAACGCTGGCATCATGGTGCCGAAAACGCGCGATGGACGCGTTATTTTTGCCATTCCGTGGCAGGGACGGGTGGTGATCGGCACAACCGATTTGCCCGCTGCAGCGCCCGCGATGGAGCCAGGACACACGGACGACGAGATGACCTTCCTGCTTGAGACGATCAATCCGTTTCTTGCGCACACGATCGGGCATGAGGACATTCTTTCTGTCTTTTCGGGGCTCCGGCCGCTGGTGACGGGAGCGGAGTCGAAGACCTCCAAAATTTCGCGCGAACACCATATCGATGTCTCCGCAAGTGGATTGGTCACAGTAGCGGGAGGCAAGTGGACGACGTACCGGCGCATGGCCGAGGACGCACTGCGCCTGGCAGCGGAGAGAGGATTGCTGGAACGACGAGTGTGCGTGACGCGGGAAATGCCGCTGCACGGTGCGACTGCCGTTCCAACGGACGGTGACCCTTACCGTGCCGAGTATGGTTCTGATGTCTTGCGGCTGGACGCCCTGGTTGCTGAGGAACCTGGGCTTGGCGAACAGCTCGACGCGGAGCTGCCGTACACCTTGGCGCAGGCAGTGTTCGCGGTGCGGTTCGAGATGGCACGTACGCTGGAAGATGTGCTTTCACGCCGAACGCGAGCCCTGCTGCTGGATCCGCAAGCGACTCTTCGGGCTGCGCCATTGGTCGTTGAACGCATGCGTCAGGAAATGGGACAGGACACTGTGTGGAGCGCACGCCAACTGATTGCCTTTGCCGCGCTCGCCGAGACAAACTACCGTAGTTCTCCTTCTTTAGAGATAGGGACAAAGAAAACGACACAAACGGCCGATGTACGTGCATGACGGCTATCGGGGCGAGGATGCGGATGCCCTTCTGTCCCTTCATCACCTTGCGGCCAAGCTGGTTCTACGCATACAGCCTGCGCCGCGGGTTGCGTCTCGTCGCTGCCGTGCGATTTCGCAGGATGTTCCCGAAGCTGTAGTTATGGAAACGGCCCATAGCGATGAGGTAGGGGTCACCTCAAGAAACGGAAATTTACGTACGTTAACGATCTCTTGGCATTGAGCCTAAACAGCTTACAGGTGGTAACCCGCGCTGCAAGTGTAGCGAAAACGACCGTTTTCGGACTGGCGAAAAGGTGATCACGAAGGGCGCTTTCAGGCAGAAAAGTGTCGCAATACCCATCTCGAAATCTATGTCCCGCTAAGGGGTGAGTTTCGAAACACCTCGCATTCTCATATCAGAGATTTAGCGTACGTAAATTTCCTTTTCTTGAGCTGTCCCCAAGTGAGGTCTTGCAGTTATGGCCTACAACCTCAAACGCATGGCAAACGTACTCGGAACCGCGAAACTGGCGCAGGAACTCCAGACAATCTGACCGAAGCGGACCTCGATGTGCAAACCGTCCTAATGCTCTTGGTTCTGTGCTTTGCCGGCCATAGGGTCTCAGCGCAACCTGTCTCGCTCTTTCTCCGGACCCACTACTGAAGCTGCGGACGAAACCTGGGTTTTGGTCGCAGGAACCCCGGAATTCACCGCCTGATGGAAAGAGCTGGTTGCCAGGCATCCGAAGGACTTCGGGAAGGCGGAGCATGCCTACATCGAGCGGACCCACTATCGAGGTTTGTGTGCGAGTATCTTCAGCGCTTCGGGCGTCAATGTCGCAGACCGCTCGAGCGCTCTGCAAAACGTCATCTGGTCGGTGGCGGTACAGCACGGCGCCAATACCAAGCTTGTGCATCGAGCGCTCACAAACCTTCTCGAGAAAGATCAGGCGAACCGCGACTCCGACCATCACCTAATCAATGCTATATACGACGAGCGCTCACGGGCGACGAGGATGGCTCCCTGGCGTACTTCGCCAAGAATTCGAAAGCCGTGCAGCAGGGTGTCCGGAAACGCTTTGAGGAGGAACGCAAGGATGCCCTGGTTTGGCTAAGAGAAGGTCCTGACCTTGGCACAGTGGCCTAGACGGTCGATCTATGAATGAGGAAGACACCTGCCGGATTCACTCAACACAGCTATATCTGAAGATGAGTATCGGCTCTTTGCCTGCGTGCGACAGGTATTAGTCTCCGAGTGCGAAGCCATGGTTCTTTACGCGCTGGGCGCCGGCGCTCACCTTCCGCCAAGCCTGTTGGGTGCATTTGCCGGATCTTCTCAGCCTGGCTCAGGTGACAGGCGATCGCCGTTCCTGGCGAACGATTTACCCGAACTCTGCCGCATCCATGCTGCGTTGTCCGACCTTGTCGCCCCGGCGACACCCCAGGCGATTGCACTGATGCTCGGCGAGAAGAGGCGTCGCCCCCGGCTATCGACTTTTGGTCCGGTGCCACTGGTCTGCCATATGCTTTCCGTCGCAATCCTCTCGCTTATGACGATGCCCAGTAAAAACCTGGATCCATTGCAGATCGCGTTCGCTCATCATCACCCAGCCCAACTCGTGCCTCCCAAGCTATGCGCTTGGAGGCTGAATCGGACATTTGTATCGGGCGAGGGTAGGACACTTCTCCATTTCTCTAACCGGCGCTAATAGTCAAAGATATGAGATCCCCATCATCGAACTGACTGCCGGCGGGTCCAAGCAACATGTGAGTCTGGCATAGACAAAGGTTAGCCAAGGCAGGCATGACATCATGTATCACGCCTGTGCTATGCTACACCGGTGGCTCCCAAGAGGAACACCGTACGAAACAGGAGTAGTGACACCACCAAGATCACTGATGTGGAGTTTTATTTCCGCTGTTCCTCAGGAGCTGAGGCGATCTACCGTGAGGAAGTGTATGTCGATTCCGGAAACCGGGTGGTGAAGTACAACCTGGCTTTCATCCACTTCGGTTTAACTCAGGTAGATCATGGCCGCGTGGTGGGATATGACAATGCTCATGGATCTCACGAGCGGCACTTTATGGGCCAAGTGGAAGCGGTCGAGTACACGAGCTACGAAGATACGGTGAGGCAGTTTCAGGCCGAGGTAAGGCACTACCGGGAGACAGGATGAAGACAGTCATTGGGGTTGAGAGCTTTGATGAGGTGATGAACCGCTCGGTCGACCGCGCGGCTAAGCTGGGCCGTGGAGAGCCAGTGCGCGCGGAACGGCGTGTCACGTTCGAGTCGGCAGAGGACCTGGTCGCGTATTTGACTCCGCAGCGGCTTCGGCTGATCCGGAAGGTACGGGAACGGCCGCTCTCCATTTCCGCATTGGCTGCTTCGCTCGAGCGGGATCGCGGAGCTGTGAGTCGTGATGTGCGAGCTCTGCGTACGGCAGGGCTGGTCAGGGTAAAGAAGGCAGTAAATCCCGGCCACGGCGCTGTGCAACTCGTCCAGGCCAGGGCAAAGACACTGCAAGTTCGAGCGACGATATAGAATTTTGATTATCGTACGTAAGCTGTTTGCAATGAGTCATTTACGTACGATACTACCCCTGGGGCTTGGGCGGCACCACGGCGTCCTTGGCGGACTTGGCGAGCCGGAACTTTACCGTCGTTTTGGCCTTAATCTTGATCGCCTCGCCAGTGGCCGGGTTCCGGCCCATCCGGGCTGCACGCTGCGCCTTTACCAGCTTGCCGAGCCCCGGCACCGTGAACTCGCCGTTCTTCCGGGTTTCGGTGGTCGCGGTCTCGATCAGCAGGTCAAAAGAAGGCCGCAATTTGCTTTGGCGGCGCTTCCATCTGTTCGGCCATGTACCGGATCAACTGGGTCTTGC
>CAXTZL010000044.1:0-17180 GCA_964248555.1 uncultured Bryocella sp. | reverse complement strand
GGTCCGCTTCCCCGGCGTGCAGTTCGGCCGCGCAGCGCGAGGGCAGCGTGTAATGGACGTCGTACCGGGTGCGGAGATCCCCGGCGGCAGGCTCGTGCTCGAAGTTGTATAGCAGCGGTGCGGGGTTCAAAAACGAGATGGCGGCAACGCGGAGGGGCACCCCTTGATGCTATCCCCCGGCTTGGGCAGGGTTGTCGACCGGGTCCAGGGTCCTTTCACCGGGCTCAAGTCGAGCTCCAGCGACCGGCATGGAACGGATTGGGGATAGGCTGCGCGCCGCGACACCGCTAGCATCGCCGGGACGAAGGGATGTGCGATGCAAAGCAAAGTGGCAGTGAAGGCAGGGCAGGGGGGCATCGAGGGCCGTCTGGGCTGGCTGGCTCTGGCCCTGACCCCGGGAATGGGCCCTACCCGATGTCTTCGGGCCATGCGCGCGCTGCGTCAACCGGGGCGGCTGTTCTCCGCGTCCCTGACAGAGCTGGAAGGGGCCGGCCTGCCGGCGCCGGCCGCCCAGTTCGTCTTCAACGGCCGGGCGCTGCGTGCTGCCGAGGAGGAGATGGGTCGGGTTGCCGAGGCGGGCGCAACCCTGCTGACGCCCGAGGACGACAACTACCCCTCGCGGCTGCTCGAAATCTATGACCCGCCGCCGGTTCTCTGGGTGCGGGGTGACCCCACGCTCCTGAATGAGCCGGGTATCGCGGTGGTCGGCACCCGGCACCCCTCCGCCTACGGTGCGGGCATGGCGGAGATGCTGAGCCGCGAACTCGCGCGGCGTGGCCTGGTGATCCTCAGCGGCATGGCACGCGGAGTGGATACAGCCGCGCACAAGGGTGCGCTCGAGGCCGGCGGCAAGACCGCCGCCGTGTGGGGAACGGGCATCGACGTGATCTATCCCAAGGAAAACAAAAGGCTTGCGGAAGACATCGTAAGGTCCGGGGGGGCCATCCTGAGCGAATTTCCTATCGGAACCTTCCCCGCGCCGCAGAACTTTCCCATCCGCAACCGGACGCTGAGCGGCATGAGCGTGGGAGTGCTCGTGGTCGAGGCCGCCGAGTACTCGGGCACGCGCATCACGGCGCGCTGCGCAATTGAACAGAACCGTGACCTGTACGCCGTTCCGGGTAACGTCACCAACAAAAACGCCTGGGGACCGAATACGCTCATTAAACAGGGGGCCAAGCTGACCGCCACATGGGAGGACGTCTGGGAGGACCTGCCGTCGCAAATCCGTGTGGCCCTGGAGGACCGCGCCGAGGTCGAGGCGAGGGCGCGGGGTGAATCGAATCCCGGCCAGCCCGCATCCTTATTCGGCAACGGCGCCGCAATCGTGGGGGAAACGCCGCTCGGAGATCATGAGCGACTCGTCTTGCAGCACCTCCAGGCGGACGAAGCGCTGCAACTGGACCAGTTGTTGGAGCGGCTGGAAGGCGATCTTGGTTCAGGCGAGGTGTTCACCGCGCTCTTTGAGCTCGAACTTGCCGGCCGTGTGCGGCAGATGCCGGGCAAGCATTACGTACGCAGTTTATAGCTGCGGCACAACGTCGTTACGCGATCAGCCAGTGTCGATCTGCCATCCATGGGCCCGTGCGATGGAACGAACGGGGCGACGATGCGTCTATAGCTTGACATCGAATGTCAACATTCGAGGCAATGGGCCGTTTGGCACAAGGAATTAACGTCGGGTTGGCCGGGCGTGTTAGTTTGCAGGCTAAAGACGGCGGAATGTCGCCGGGGCAGAGCAGGATCAGTAAGGGTCGTCGGGGCAGGTGTGGTGATGGCAAAAAATCTCGTGATTGTGGAGTCGCCTGCGAAGGCCAAGACGATCAACAAATATCTTGGGAGCGAGTACATCGTGGAGGCCTCCATTGGCCACATCATGGACCTGCCCAAGAACGATATCGGTGTGGAATTGTTGCACCGGACCTTTGAGCCAACCCTGATCGTGTCCCCGGGCAAGGAAAAGGTAGTCGATCGGCTGAAGAAGCTGGCGGCCAAGAGCGATGCCGTCTTCCTGGCGCCCGATCCTGACCGCGAAGGCGAGGCCATCGCCGCGCACCTCAAAATGCAGCTGCTGCCCTCCATGAAAAAGGGAAGCCAGCTGCGCCGGGTGACCTTCAACGAGATCACAAAAAAGGCGGTCAAGGCAGCTTTTGAGCGCACGCGCGACGTAAACGACAATCTCGTGGACGCGCAGCAGACCCGCCGTGTGCTGGACCGCCTGGTCGGCTACCAAATCTCTCCGCTGCTGTGGGACAAAGTGAAGCGCGGCCTGAGCGCCGGGCGTGTGCAGACGGTAGCCCTGCGCCTGATCGTGGAGCGCGAGCGCGCCATCAACGCCTTCAACCCGGTGGAATACTGGAATATCGATGCGGTGCTGGCGCCGCAGGGCAAGGCCGGTGATGTCTTCACGGCGCGGATGTCCGGCGTGCAGGGTCATGCCATTCGCGTGCCGAACGGCGTCGACGCAGAAGGCAAAGAGCAGTACCTCGCCAACGCCCTGCCCGACAAGGAAGCCGTCGATGAAGTGATGGCGCAGCTTGGAAAGGCGACCTGGCGTGTGCGCGGCGTGGAGACCAAAGAGCGCCAACGCAAAGCGCCGGCACCCTACACCACTAGCAAGATTCAGCAGGACGCAGCCGGGCGGCTCGGCTTCAACGTGCGCCGCACCATGGGCGTGGCGCAGAGACTGTATGAAGGTGTCGAGATGGGTCCGGACGGCACTGTCGGCCTCATCACGTACATGCGTACCGATTCCACGCGCATGAGCCCGGATGCCATTGCCGAGGCGCGGACCTGGGTGAGCAAGCATCTGGGGGAGAAGTACCTGCCTAAAACGGAAAATGTCTACAAAAGCAAGGCGGACGCGCAGGACGCGCATGAGGCGATACGCCCGACGAGCTTCAGCTACACGCCGGATTCCGTGCGCAAGTACCTGAGCGATGAGCAGTTTCGCCTGTACCGCCTGATTTGGGAGCGCGCGGTTGCCAGCCAGATGACGCCGGCGATCTTCGACGCGACCTCGGTGGACATCGAAGCTCGTTCCGGGAGTATGAGTTACGACTTCCGTACCACCGGCAGCGTGCTCAAGTTCGACGGCTTTTTGCACTTTGAAGAGCTGGCGAAAAAGGCGCGAGCGGCGCGCGATGCAAAATCAGACGCCGCCGACAAGAAGTTAGCCGAAGGCAGCGCGGAGGGCGACGGGCTCGAAACTGCGTCGGATGCAACCAGTGAGGACTCGGCCAGCGACCGCCGCTTGCCGGCGCTGGCCGCCAACCAGGCACTGAACGCCAACAAGCTCGACCCGCAGCAGAAGTTCACGCAACCGCCGCCGCGTTTCAACGAAGCCAGCCTGGTGAAGGCACTCGAAGAAAAGGGCATCGGCCGGCCTTCCACCTATGCCTCGATCATCAACACGATCCAGGAACGGGATTACGTGAAAAAAATCGCGCAGAAGTTAGTGCCGACCGAGATTGGCATGGTCACCACCGAACTGCTGGTGAAGAATTTTCCTTACATTTTTGAGCCCGGCTACACGGCCACGCTCGAGGGCGAGCTGGACGAGGTGGAGGGCGGTGCCAAGCGCTGGACCGACCTGCTGAAGGGTTTTTACGGCCACCTTGAAAAGGAATTGCACGTCGCCGAAGTTGAGATGGAGGACGTGAAGGCCTGGGAGAAGGAAACCGACCAGCTTTGCGAGAAATGCGGGGCGCCGCTGCTGCTGAAGTGGGGCAAGTTCGGCAGCTTTTACAGCTGTTCGAATTTCACCAAGACCAAGCCGGTAAACGTGGCGCTGGGACCGCTGAAAAAGGATCCCAAAGCAGTCGTCAAGAAGGTGACCGACGCGCTGATTTTTCCGATGATTGTGAAGGCGGTGACAGAAGACGTGACCGACTACTCGCAGGAGGTCGGCGATAAGGCGGCACTTTTGAAAGCGCTGGAGACCGGTGCAAAAAAGGGCAAGAAGCTGCTGGTGGAGCCGCAAACCTGTGACTTCACCAAGGAAAACTTCGCCGGCAAGCCCGACCTCAGCACGCCGCAGGCTCAGGATGCGGAGCAGGAGGAGGAGTTCTGCGATAACTGCGGGCGCGTGATGGTGCTGAAGAATGGTCCCTGGGGACCCTTCATGAGTTGCCCCGGTTACAGCGACGATCCTCCGTGCAAGACCATCCGCAAACTCACGCAAAAACAGCAGTCCAAGCCCCCGGTGCAACTCGAAGAGCCTTGCCCAAAATGTGGCAAACCGCTGCTGCAGCGCGAAGGGCAGTACGGTGAGTTCATCGCCTGTTCCGGCTACCCCAAGTGCAAGTATGTGAAACAGGAACTGCTGGACGTGCCGTGCCCCAAGTGCAGCGCCGAGGTAGCGGTGCGCAAGAATCGGCGTGGCGACACGTTCTACGGCTGCACGCGTTACCCAAAGTGCGACTTCACCACCAACCAGAAGCTGGTTGCCGGCCCCTGCCCGGAGTGCAGGTCGCCCTACCTGCTGGAGCTGTCGGACAAAGAGGCAACCTACCTGGTCTGCCCGAACAACGTCGATCGCCTTCCCAAGCGGCGCGGCAAAAAGGGCGACAAGGAGGAAGAGTCGACCGGGGTGGTCTGTCACTTCGAAGAGCGCATCGGTCCGCCTCCACAGAAGGTAAATACCGACCTTGTCCGGCCCGACCCGGATGCGACTCGTCCCGTGATCTCAGCCACAGTCTGACCTTTGCATCGGGTCAAAATACAAGGTTTGGGATCATGGTGATCCTGCTTTCCAAATTCTGTAGAATGTGCCACTATAGTTGCAGCAACTTACGTCCGATGTGGTTTGACGAAGATGCAATCCATAGGCGGTAAGGGAGTTTCCATGGCGAAAGCAATCTGGAACGGACAAGTCCTGGCGGAGAGTGAAGAAGTAGAAACGATTGAGGGCAATGTGTACTTTCCCGAAAAGAGCGTCAATCGTGCTTACCTGCGCCCCAGTTCTTCCAGTTCCACCTGCCCCTGGAAAGGCTCGGCGCGCTATTACACGGTGCTCGTAGACGGCCAGGAGAATCTCGATGCTGCTTGGTATTACCCCGCTCCCAAGGCCGCGGCGCGTACGGTAAAGCACAAGGTCGCTTTCTGGCGTGGTGTAGAAGTAACCGCGTAAGCTGACCATCAAAGCGACCATGGATCGCCCTCGCAGGAGGGCGATTTTGTTTTGCTCGTTCCGTAAACGGGATGCCTCCAGGGAGTGAAATCTAGGGCTTGTGGGTCTTGGAACGCATCTCGTCCTGGCGCATGGGCATGGCGTCGATGGTGCTGTCCAGCTTGCCGATAGGAATAGGTTTTTTGGAACGCAGCTTCTCCCCGCCATCCTTGCCAAGCAGGATCACTGCGAACTCCGTCGGGGCGATGCCGAACCTGCGACGTACTGCCGCCGCTTCGGCTGCCGAAAGTTGCAGCGAAGTGGGCGATGGCGCTCCATAGGGCAGGCCTATCACCGCCAGATCGCGGTCCTGTGCCTCCGGAGCATGCTCCTGCAGGGTGCGCAACTGAATCTCAAGCTGCGCGTCGTCAGGTCGGCGGGCGAACACCAACAGCGGCCGGTACTGGTCTTTCAGTTCAGCCAGGGACACGAGTTTCGGACGTTGTGCGGTCATCGAGAATGAGATGGCAACCAGGCCGAGTGCCAGCAAGGTCGCACACCGCCCTCCACGTCTCTCGGCTATCTCGCCAGCGAATCTTTCCGCACCTACGTATCCGAAAACCATAGCGCCTAGGATGCTTTCGCTTTGAACCGCGCCATCGCATGCAGCAGCCACGAGGGTTAGCTGAGGTTGAGTACGACTTTGCCAAAGTGCTTGCCGCTCTGCAGATATTCAAGGGCGGAACGCGCTTCCTCGAGAGAAGGTACGGTCGATGACGGGCGCGATGCCGTTTGTCACGATGGCTGCGTTCAGTCGCGTAAACATGGCATGGCTTCCAACGTAGACGCCGTGGAGGTGAATCGACTTACGCAAAACTGGCAGAACATCCACACCCTTACCCGGCTCTGATAGCACGCCGATGAGGTAAATCTGGCCGCTCTGCCGAACGGCGTTGAAGGAGCGCGCCATCGTTCCCGAGCCGCCGACCTCCACGATGTGGTCGACCCCAACGCCGTCAGTGAGCTTCAGCGCTTCGGTATCCCATTCAGGCGTTTGTTTGTAATGGATGGTTTCGTCTGCGCCTAGCTCGCGTCCGCGCTGTAGCTTCTCATCGGAGGAACTGGTCAGGATCACGCGTGCGCCATGGGCCTTCGCGATCTGTAGACCAAACAGCGACACGCCTCCCGTGCCCTGGAGAAGAACGGTCTGCCCTGCGCGCAAACCGCCTTTTTCAACCAGCGCATTCCATGCCGTCAGCGCGGCGCAGGGCAGGGTAGCAGCCTGCTCAAAGGAGAGTGCAGCGGGGATGCGAATGAGGCCGTGCGCCGGCAGGATGCGGTCCGTCGCGAAGACGCCATCGATGGGGCCGCCAAGCGCCGACCTGCCCACCATCTGGTTGATCTCGCCGTCCTGCCACTCTTGAAAGAACAGGCTCGCAACCCGGTCACCCGGCTTCAGCATGGTCACCCCTTCGCCAACGGATAGGACCTCGCCAGCCGCGTCCGAACCTGGTATCCGCGGCAGATGCATCTTCGGGTTGTACTGCCCCAGCACCACCATCAGATCGCGATAGTTCAAGGACGCCGCGCGGAAGCGTACATGCACCTGGCCTGGACCGGGTAGGGGGACGTCATTCTGGATCAGGGTGAGCTTGTCCAGCCCAAAGGCCGTGAGCTGGAGCGCGTGTGTTGCCATAAAGAGTTGGATGCGGTGCACAGGAGTGATCTCACGCAGCAGCGACTTCGACTAACCTCCAGATCTTTGTGTGGCATCCATTTCCATACCGTCGCGCAGCATAGACGTATCCTCCGACCGCTTGTCTAAGGACACCATGCCTTCCTTCTTTCGTCACTTCTCTCCGCATTTGCTCCTGACCGCCTCACTCGTTGCCGTTCCACTCGCCGCCTCCGCACAACAGCCTGCGGATTCCACCGCCACGGTTCTCTCTACGCTTGCCCCTGACATGCGCAACGTGGTCTTGCTATTTGACGCCATCAAGGGCACGCACCCGGAGCAACTGAGTCCGCAGGACGCGCGGCAGCAATTTGCCATACAGGATGCGGATAAGATCATCGCGCGCGGCACCGGCGTGGCCCCCTCCGCAACGCCCGTCGGCAAGGTTGTGGACGGTATGACCATTCCCGGTGAGAATGGGACGTTGATTCCCATTCGTATCTACTATCCCGTGGGTGCGGGTCCGTTTCCGGTGATTGTGTACTATCACGGCGGCGGCTTCGTCGTGGCGACGATCAATACCTACGACGAATCTGCGCGGCATCTTTGTGTGGATACGAACGCGATCGTAGTCGCCGTGGAGTACCGCAAAGCGCCCGAAGCACCGTTTCCCGCGGCTTACAACGACGCTATTAGTTCGTATCGATGGGTGACCAACAATATCGCGGCCTACAACGGCACTGCGAGCAAGGTTGCCGTGGCTGGAGAGAGCGCGGGAGGCAATCTCGCGGCGGAAGTAGCCATCGCGGGCCGCGACGGTGTTGTGCAGAAACCGACACATCAGCTCCTGGTCTATCCGGAGACGACAACTAATCTCAATCAGGAATCGAACCTGCTCTACACCAGTTCGGCATTGCCACTCTATGAAGCCGAGCTGCCCTACTACTCTGCGCAGTTTCTGCAAAATTCAGCGGATATGACCAATCCTCAGGTGGCTCCGATTCTTGCCAATCTTGCCAATCTTCCTCCGGCGACGATCATCGCTGCCGAGGCGGATCCGCTCATGAGCGACGGGCAGGATTACTACTCGGCCCTCCTGGCGGCAAAGGACAAAGTGACATACAAGCTGTATAAAGGCACAACCCACGAGTTTTTCGGCATGGGTGATGTCGTGACCAAGGCGCGCAACGCGGAGCTCTTCGGTGCGGCGCAACTCGCGGCTTCCTTCAAGTAAATCGAATAGATCGTGTGCAATGAAAGGAGGCACCCAAGGTGCCTCCTTTCATTGCTTGACGTGTTTGCAAAAGAACTAAACCTTCACCACCGTGCCGTTTTCAACCCTGACCGGATCGAGGAAGGGCATGCCCTGACGAAGCGCAGCGCCAACCTTTTCGACAGGATGTGCACGCTCTTGGGCACGAATGCGTGCAAACTCCTTACGACCTGTCTCGTTCTCTTCAATGAAACGCTTGGCGAAACTGCCATCACGAATGTCGGAGAGCAAACCGCGCATGGCGTCCTTCACGGCCGGTGTCACGATGCGTGGACCGGCAACGTAATCGCCCCACTCGGCTGTGTCGGAAATGCTGTAGCGCATGTACTCCAGGCCGCCGCGATAGAGCAAATCCACGATCAGTTTCAGTTCGTGCAGAACCTCGAAGTACGCAAGCTCGGGTTGGTAGCCTGCTTCGATGAGCACCTCGAAGCCTGCCTTTACCAGCGCCGCTGTGCCGCCACAAAGCACGGCCTGCTCGCCGAAGAGATCCGTCTCGGTCTCTTCTGTAAACGTGGTTTCGAGCACGCCTCCACGAGTGCAGCCGATTCCCTTCGCATAGCTCAACGCGATCTGCATGGCCTTGCCACTTGCGTCCTGCTCCACCGCGACGAGGCCGGGCACACCGCCACCTTCGGTGAAGACCTCACGCACACGATGACCAGGTCCCTTGGGCGCAACGAGCGAAACGTCGAGCGTAGCCGGTGGCGTGATGGTTCGGAAGCGGATGTTGAACCCATGCGCGAACATCAATGTCTTAGGCTCACCGTCAGAGCCCTTGCTTTCAAAGGCTGAGGCAATCTCTTTGTACACCGCAGCTGCCGTTTGATCGGGGACCAGCAGCATCACGACATCGGCCCACTGCGCCGCTTCGAGCGCGGTAACAACAGGCAAGCCCGCGTTCTCCGCCTTTTGAGCCGAAGGGGAATCGGGCCGCAGCCCGACCTTAACGTCAACGCCGGAGTTCTTGAGATTCAATGCATGCGCATGGCCCTGCGAGCCGTAGCCGATAATGGCAACCTTCTTGCCTTGAATGATGGATAGATCTGCGTCTTCATCGTGGTATGTCTTGGCCATGAATGGGTCTTCTTTCTGGTTGGAATCTATCGACTGCAGGGCAAAGCTACGCCTCGTGCTCATCGAACTGGTTAGGGATGGTTTCTTCCTGGGGTAAAGCATCCGGGTCGAAAACGTTGTGCGCATCATGAGAATCGAAACTCTTTTGCTTGCTGCCCAAAGCCTTGAGCACCCGGCTGGTGTGTTGTCCACGACGCATGGCCATGCGTCCCGTGCGAGAAACCTCCAGCACCTGGTAGCCGCTTTCGCGCAACACCTGCAAAAGACCTTCAATCTTCGAAGCGGAACCGGTCATCTCCAACATGATGCTTTCGGGCGCAAGATCAACAACGCGCGCACGAAACACAGTGGCCAACTCAAAGATTTGTGAGCGGGAGTGAACACTATGCGGTGAGCTTGGGCCGGCGGCAACCTTGATCAGGCAAAGCTCACGTACCACGGCTTCGGCGCGGTTCACTTCGTCAACATCCACCGTCGTCTCAAGCTTATAAAGCGAGGCCCGGATGCGATGCGCCGCAGTCTCCGGTGCCTCACACACGATGGTCATGCGCGAAGTGTCGGCCCGCTCCGATTCGCCGACCGTGAGCGAAACGATGTTGATGTTCAGCCGGCGAAACAGCGAAGCCACACGGGTCAACACGCCAGGCTTGTCTTGTACGAGTGCAACAAAGGTATGCAGCATGTTGTCCTTGGATGAAGCTAGTAGCTCAGCCGCTTCCACCAGTGCAGCGGCCGAACCAGAAGGATTAGTTCGCCGGGAGTGGGAGCTTCTGTGTGCCGGCCGCAACCGTTCTCGCTCACAACACCTGACGTGAGAATCTGCTCAACAGGGTACGTTCTGGGAGGCTGCTTGCGTTCGGCCTTGGGAATATGGCGACAACTAGGGTAGTGCAAAACGGTAGCGCGAACCCCTGCATCACCTTGCACAAGAAGTGACACCTCGCCCGACGGGTCTGTTGAACGCAGGATCGGTGTAGCGTACGGTTCAATGGGAATGACAGTCGTCGAAACGGTTGCTCTGCGCACGGGCTTCGCATTGCTGCCCCGAAGTACACGAATGTGAATGGTTGACACCTGCAGCTGCGCTTGGAGCTGTGGCCCGATGAAGAAGCAGATCGTAAAGAGAGCGCAGGGGAAAATCACGGAGCGCATCTATTCGTCCTCCGCTGTCTCAAGTAGTGGGTCCTTGGAAGGGCGGCGTACCATCTCGTGCAGGGCGGCGCCGGGTGCGATCATTGGGTACACCGCGTCTTCCTTCTCAACCTGAAAATTGATCAAATGCGCACGGCCCGAAGTACGTGACCGCGTGACGGTCGGAATCACTTGTGAACGTTGTGTGACGTTAGCGCCAGCGATGCCGTGGGCTGCGGCCAGCATCACGAAGTCAGGCGACAGAATGGGTGAGGCGGAATAGTTCTTGTCATAAAACGTCTCCTGCCACTGCCTCACCATCCCAAGAAATCCGTTGTTGATGACGGCGATATTGATGGCAAGCCCTTCCTGCACAACAGTGGAAAGCTCGGCGGCCGTCATCTGAAATCCCCCATCGCCTGCAATCACCCACACATCCTTCTCAGGACACGCAAACTTTGCGCCAATCGCGGCAGGCAGTGCGAAACCCATCGTACCCAGGCCGCCGGAGGTGACCAGCGAACGAGGAGACTCATGTTTAAAGTACTGCGCTTCCCACATCTGGTGCTGGCCGACATCGGTCACGATGATCGTGTTTTCTAACCGGCCCGCGACCTGGGCTTCATGCCAGATGTCATGGATGACGTGTGCGGCATAGAGGTGGCCGTCATCGGGCAGGTTGACAATGTCCCGCACTGCGACCTCACCCTTACCAGCACTGATCTGCTTAAGCCACTCCGCATTCCGCTCGGGTGCAATCATCGGTGCGAGCTGTTGCAACACGAGTCGCAGATCACCGATCAGCGCAACATCGACCTTCACATTCTTGTTAATCTCGCTGGGATCGATCTCGATGTGAACCTTTTTCGCTAGAGGAGCGTAGTGCGCGAGATTGCCCGTCACGCGATCATCAAAGCGCATCCCGAAAGCAAGCAACAGGTCCGCTTCCTGAATCGCATGATTCACCCAGGACTCACCATGCATTCCCATCATGCCCAGCGAAAGAGGATGGCCTGCAGGAATTGCACCAAGACCCAGCAACGTGCTGGCTACGGGAATTTGCCGCGACTCGGCAAAGGCGAGCACCTCGGCCTGCGCGCCTGATTCCACAATGCCATGACCGGCCAGGATCACAGGTTTCTTTGCTGCCCTGATGAGCTCAGCAGCTTCCTGATACGTGTTGCTCTCAGTACGCACGGAAGGAATCATGGGGTGCGGACGTGCTGCGCTGGGCCTCGACATATCAAAGTCAAACAGTGTCGTAGCCTGTTGCGCATCTTTGGTGATATCAATCAACACAGGGCCGGGCCGCCCGCTGCGCGCAATCTGAAACGCCTGCCGCACGGTGGCAGCAATATCTTCAGCACGCGTCACAAGAAAGTTATGCTTTGTGATCGGCAGCGTGATACCGGTGATGTCGACCTCTTGAAACGCATCAGAGCCGAGCACCTTAGATGACACCTGCCCGGTGATCGCGACGATAGGGATGCTGTCCAGCATGGCCGTCGCTAACCCTGTCACTAGATTCGTTGCACCCGGCCCCGAGGTGGCCATGCACACACCCACGCGACCCGAAGCACGCGCATAGCCATCGGCCATGTGAGAAGCGCCTTGTTCATGCCGCACCAGCACGTGGTGAATCGTGGGGAACTTGCGCAGAGCGTCATAGATCGGCAGGATCGCGCCACCAGGATATCCGAAGACTGTCGTCGTTTCTTCACCGGCGAGTGTGGCCCAGAGAATCTCGGCTCCGGTGAGTGTCGGGTGCGTATTGTTTGCCATGCTGATTCCTCCGTCAAGCAGTGCTCTTGTACCGGCTATCTTTTTCATGCACTTCCGTCTACGTGGTCACAGCTCCGAGACTGGCGCTGCCAACACTGTTGGCGTACTTGGCAAAGACCCCTCGCTGATAACGCGCTTCGGGTGCTTGGAAAGCCCGCAGACGTGATGCAATCTCTTCTTCAGAAACGTTCAACGTCAGAGTGCGTCCAGGAATATCGAACGTAATCGTGTCGCCCTCCCGTACTGCGGCGATCGTCCCGCCAAGCTGTGCCTCGGGCGCCACATGACCGGCCATGAGACCGCGTGTAGCGCCGGAAAAGCGCCCGTCCGTCAGCAGGGCCACTGTTTCACTCAGCTCCGGTATGCCCTTGATCGCCGCCGTTACGGCAAGCATCTCGCGCATACCCGGACCGCCCTTGGGACCTTCGTAGCGGATCACCAGCACATCATTCGGCTTAATCTCGCCGCGCTCTACTGCGGCATGGCAAAGGTCTTCACTGTCGAACACACGTGCAGGGCCGGTGTGGTGAATCCGCTCATGACCGGCCACCTTGACAACACAACCTTCGGGAGCAAGATTGCCGCGAAGAATGACGAGCCCACCCGTGGGCTTAAGTGGATTGTCCCAGGCGTGGATCACGGGTTGCCCCGGCGCCTCCTCTGCAAGCCGCGCTTCTTCATGCAGCGATTTGCCTGTGACGGTAAGAATGTCACGCAGTTGCCCGCGATCCAGCAGTCGCTTCGCAAGCACACGCGAACCGCCGGCTTCCTGATAGTCTTTTGCGGCGTACTTGCCGCCGGGTGAAAGATCGCAGATGAACGGTGTTCTCTCGGAGATCGTGTCGAAGTCTTCCATCGTGAGCGGGATGTCGAGCTCATGCGCAATCGCAATCAGATGAAGCACCGCATTGGTCGAGCCGCCTGACGCAGCGACTGCGGTGATGGCATTTTCAAGCGCCTCGCGAGTGAGAATCTGGCGTGGCGTGACGCCTTTGCGCACAAGATCCATGAGGCAACGACCGGCTTCGCGGCTGGCCTCGTGTTTATCCTTCGACATGGCAGGTACGCCGGTGATCTGGATTGGCGAAATGCCAAGAAATTCGCCCGCCATGGCCATCGTGTTGGCCGTGAACTGACCGCCGCAGGCTCCAGGACCGGGGCAGGCGGCAGCTTCCAGCGCTTCCAGTTGCGCGTCATCGATCTTGCCCGCGGCATGCGATCCCATACCCTCAAACACTTGCAGAATGGTGATCTCCTGCGTGCCTCCATCAGGCTGCTTCAACATGCCGGGAGCGATGCTGCCGCCGTACAACATCATGCCGGGAATGTCTAACCGGGCAAGCGCCATGATGGCCGCAGGCATATTCTTGTCGCAGCCCGCGATGCACACAAGACCGTCAAAGCTGTTGCCGCGGCTTACAAGTTCAATCGAATCGGCGATCACCTCACGTGAGATCAACGAAGCCTTCATGCCCTCCGTGCCCATGGTGATGCCGTCGGAGATGGTGACCGTATTAAATTCCATTGGCGTCCCACCGGCTTCGCGAATGCCCTGCTTCACGGCCTCGGCAACCTGACGCAGGTGAAAATTGCACGGCCCAATTTCTGTCCACGTATTCGCCACACCGATGATGGGCTTGCTGAGATCTTCTTTGCTGAAACCCACACCGCGCAGGTAGCTACGTGCTGCGGCGCGGGAGGGACCCTCCGTGAGGACGATGGAGTTTCGCTTACCTGGAACGATGCTGGTCTTTTCGGGCACTTCTGATCCTCTGCAGTGTTCTGGTGTTCATGCTTTGCTGTTGCGATAGGAACTACGCGGTGGTGACAGCCTTCGGCGAAAGCCAGAACTCACGGTCATGCTTTGATTCGTAGCAGCTCAACTCCTCCGCATGACGAAATGTCAGACCAATGTCATCCCACCCATGGAGCAGGCACTCCTTGCGGAATGCATCGATCTCGAAACGCGCGCTGAAGCCTTGATCATCGGTAACAGTTTGCTCGGCAAGATGAATGGTAATTCGATGCTGTGAATCCGCGATGGAGCGCGCCATCAACATCTCCACATCCTCATCCGAAAGCTGGACGAGCACGATGCCATTCTTGCCGGCGTTTGAGAAGAAGATGTCGGCGAAGCTTGGTGCGATCACAGCACGAAAACCATACTGAAAAATTGCCCAGGCTGCATGTTCACGCGAGGAGCCGCAACCGAAATTCTTTTCTGCAATCAGGATTTCTGCACCTTTGTATTCTGGCTTGTTCAGCACGAAGTCGGGTTGCTCAGCACCGGTGCGCGGTCCTTCCTGGATGCGTCGCCAATCGTAAAACAAAAACTCACCATACCCGGTGCGTTCAATACGTTTCAGAAACTGCTTGGGGATAATCTGATCCGTGTCGATATTGGGCAGTGGTAACGGTGCGGCGGTGGCTGTGAGAACATTGACCGGCTCCATCAGCGCGATCCTCCTTCGACAAGGTCATACTTGAGATCGAACGCGGCGGGAGTTGTCTGCTTGCTGTAACTCGACGTCGGTTCGTCCGCAAACTCCCACCTTCTCACATCGGTGAGGTGGCCCTTGATCGCGGCAGCCGCGGCCATCACGGGGGAGAGCAGGTGGGTACGTCCTCCGCGACCCTGGCGGCCTTCAAAGTTACGGTTACTGGTAGAGGCGCAGCGTTCGCCGGGAGCGAGGATGTCAGGATTCATACCCAGACACATGCTGCAGCCGGGCTCACGCCACTCAAAACCTGCCGACTTGAAAACAAGGTCCAAACCTTCCTCTTCGGCCTGGCGCTTGACGCCCTGTGAACCTGGAACGACCATCGCACGAACACTTGTCGCCACATGATGTCCGCGCACCACCTTTGCGGCCTCGCGAAGATCCTCAATGCGAGCGTTTGTGCAGGAACCCAGAAATACCGCGTCCACCGGAATGTCTTCGAGTCTGGTTCCAGGTGTCAGGTCCATGTATTCGAGAGCGCGCGCGAAGCTCTTTCGATCAGCGTCAGAGAGTGCATCCTCAGGGGAGGGGACCGTGCTTTCAATCGAGGTGACCATGCCTGGCGAGGTACCCCACGTGACACGCGGCGCCAGCTGTGTGGCATCGATGTGCAACTCGCGGTCAAACGTCGCACCCTCATCGGTAACAAGCGCGCTCCACTGCTGCACCGCAAGCTTGAAAGCCTCGCCTTCCGGAACGAAGCGGCGGCCTTTTAGATACGCGAACGTCGTCTCGTCCGGAGCAATCATGCCCGCACGCGCGCCGGCTTCGATGCTCATATTGCAGACCGTCATGCGGCCTTCCATGGAAAGCGCGCGAATCGCCGAGCCGGCGTATTCCACGACATAGCCCGTAGCTCCGTCGGTGCCGATGCGACCAATGATGTCGAGAATCATGTCCTTGGCGGTGACGCCATAGGGCAGCTCGCCTTCCACGTTGATGCGGAACGTTTTGGGTTCGGACTGCTTCAGCATCTGCGTGGCCATCACGTGCTCCACCTCGCTTGTGCCGATGCCGAAAGCAAGTGCACCGAAGGCGCCGTGCGTGGAGGTGTGAGAATCACCGCACACGATCGTCATACCCGGTTTGGTCGCGCCCAACTCCGGCCCGATCATGTGCACAATGCCCTGCGATGCATCCTGCACATCGAAGAATTCAATGCCGAACTCCGCACAGTTTTTACGCAGCGCATTCACCTGCGCCGCGGAGATGTCGTCGGCGATGAACAGTCGATCTGCGGCACTGGTTGTCGGTACATTGTGATCCACCGTGGCAAGGTGACGATCAGGCCGGCGCAGCGCACGGCCCGTCATGCGAAGGCCATCAAAGGCTTGTGGACTTGTGACCTCGTGGATCAATTGCAGGTCGATGTAGAGCAGCGTGGGTTCGCCCGTGGGCTGTGCCACAACGTGCTGCTGCCAAACTTTTTCAAACATCGTGCGTGGTGTCATCACTGCGTTGCTCCTGAATGCATCACTCGCTCTCCGGTGTCTTGGGCGTCACTGTGTCCACCTGCGGTGGCAGCGTGTTCGCACCTGCCATCTTTGGGTTCAGGGGAAACGGCTTCCCGTCAGGTTCTACAAGAATAGCGTTGACGATGTGCGGAACGCCGCGGTGTGCCTGGGCGAGGCGGGCATCCCAGTCAGAGACGGCGCTCGTCAATGCGAAGGGCAGAGCGTCTGCGAAAAGCTGGCGCGAGGTAAACAGCCACAGGTTGTAATCGGCATTGGCCTCGTCCGTGGTGTGGGCTTCCGTCGTCCAGTTCACGGCGGCAAAAACAAACAGTGGATCGGGCTGGCCGAGATCAATCCACAACATGCCATGCGCGGCGCAAAAACTGGGAACACAACCGTCCACCGTCAGATAGCGATTGTCCTTTTCATTCACAGCGCCATAGCGCGTCAGAAAACGTGGAATGACATCGGCCAACGGAACTTGTTTTCCCCAGAAGGCCTGCGGTTGTTTGAACTCTGTGGTCAGCAGTGCCGGAAAGCGATCGTCATTCCACAGCGCCACCGCGTTGCCGTTCGGCTTGGGCTGGGTGTATTGCCACAGCCACTGCAGGTTGCCGTTCTGTGCATTGCGTGGGCGCGCGGGAGCCTGCGTGTGCGGATGCGGCGGCCTGACCACCAGCTTGTTGGGATCGGAGATCTGCGCTTCAGCCAACGTGCTGGCCGTCGAAAGCAGGAAAGAGATCGTCGCGAGTTGAAGAAAGTTGCGCATAAGAAATCTGAATGCCAGCTGTTTATTGTTCTAAACGGCGTGCATGGATTGTGATCGGTCAAGCGATCCGGCCAGCGCCTCGCGTACGAGCTGTCCCATGTTGGTCGTTGTGGTCACAGCGTCCTTGTTCCCGCGAGCAATATCGGCGGTGCGGTGACCGGCTTCGAGCACATGCGCGACGGCGTCCTCAATTGCAGATGCCTCGCCATCAAGATGGGCGCTGTGACGCAGAATCATAGCAGCCGTCAGAATGGCCCCTAGAGGATTGGCTTTGCCGGTACCTGCGATGTCCGGCGCAGAGCCATGCACAGGCTCATACAGATTCACTGCACCTCCAACAGTTGCCGACGGCAGCATGCCCAGTGAGCCGGTGATGACGCCGGCCTCGTCGGACAGAATGTCGCCAAA
>CAXTZL010000043.1:0-17418 GCA_964248555.1 uncultured Bryocella sp. | reverse complement strand
AATACTGTCAGGGAAACCAGCCGGATCATGGCTATGCCTATCTTTATTACTTTGTAGGTAAGCAGGAAAAAGCCCAACTCATCTTGAATACCATCATGAGCCGGTTCTATGGCATGGGCAAGGATGGCTTGGCACTGTCTGGAATGGATGACGCCGGGGAAATGTCGTCGTGGTACGTGTTCAACGCGATCGGTCTGTATCCCTACTCACCCGCTGACCCCAAATACATCGTTTCGGTCCCACTCTTTCCAAAGGACAACGTTCACTTTGAATAAAGGCAAGACGCTGACGGTTCTGAGAAAAAATTCAGGCGAACGGATCACCGGTATTACCTATGGCGGCAGGAAGATCGACGGCTACTTTGTCGCGCATAGCGATCTTGAGGCCGGCAGAAAACTGGTGATCACGACGAAGTGAATCAACGATTCCTAACCGCGCTTGGAGGTCATCTCTGGTCGACGACCTATGCCTTGGCAAGCGACTCTCCTAGCAAAGTCATTGCTTTACTCTTCGGCACAAAGTCATTGACAGTCGCCCACGATGCAGACGAAAATGAGCCACGATTACAAAAATCGATACCATTTCACTTGAAGCACAAAGGGAGCGCCCTCCGCGGTGCGATCCGACCACATCCCCGAATCGCAAGCTCGGCGGGGACTCCTGGCCCTTCCAATGGTAACGGCGGTATGCAGCCCAACAAAGCTCTATTGAGCAAGTTCAAATAAACGGGAATTGCCCGAAGTTGCCACACCAATGGAGAGTGTATGCCCTTCTCGCGCACGCGGCTTGTACCGGCTCTGATCTTTTCGGTCTTCGCCACTACCGTTCAAACCAAAGCGCAGTCGACGGACAAGCCCGACCTCGCCAAGCAGCCAACTTTATATGCGGTCGGCTACGCGCATCTCGACACCGAGTGGCGCTGGGAGTACCCGCAGGTCATCGACGAATACCTACGCCGGACGATGGAGGACAACTTCAGCCTCATTGATAAGTATCCTCATTACATCTTCAACTTCAGCGGAGCGAATCGCTACCGGCTGATGAAGGAATACTTTCCGGCCGATTTCGCCCGCCTCAAGCGCGATGTGGCGCGGGGCCGATGGTTTCCCGCGGGCTCCTCGATGGAGGAGGGTGATGTGAATGCACCAAACGCGGAAGCAATCATTCGCCAGGTACTGTATGGCAACGAGTGGTTTCGCAAAAATCTCGGAAAGGCCAGTGAGGAGTTCATGCTGCCGGACTGCTTCGGGTTTCCCTCCTCCATGCCCAGCATTCTTGCTCACTCCGGCGTCAAGGGATTTTCTACACAGAAGCTCACCTGGGGCTCGTCTGCGAACGTAGGTGGCCCTGAATCGCTGGAGGAGACACCGGAGGGCACTCCCTTCAACGTGGGTGTCTGGGTGGGTCCGGACGGTTCAACCGTTCTTTCCGCCTTGAATCCCGGACCCTATAACGGCACGATCACCACGGACCTAAGCGCGCCTCTCCCGCCAATAGCGCCTGACCCTGCTCTTACCGGGCTACAGCAGCGCCTGGCCTCGTTGACGCCAAAAAATCCGGGCTCTGCTCCCGGCGGGGTACCCGACGAACAAAGGCTTCGCACCTACACCTCGCTCCGCGATGAACAAACGGCGCTGCAGCATGAACAGCAAGATCTGGAAGAACAACAGTTTCAGAAGGATTGGGCCGCGCGCGTTCTGAGCAACGGCAAGGTCACCGGCCTCTTTGCGGATTATCACTACTACGGCACAGGCGACATCGGTGGCGCTCCCACCGAGGAATCGGTGAAGCGCCTCGAGGCCATCATCACGAAGGGCTCAGTGGACATGCCACCGCCCGGCACTGTTCCATTCCGGGGCCAGCAGCCCGCTTGGCCTGTAGTTCCAGTCGGCCACGGTACCGTGCATGTGGTTTCTGCCACCGCGGACCAGATGTTTAAGGACATAACACCGGCGCAGGCAGCGGCCCTGCCCCGATATACCGGCGAGTTGGAATTAACCAATCACTCCGCCGGTTCACTGACCTCACAGGCATACCAGAAACGCTGGATCCGCAAAGAAGAGTTGCTCGCGGATGCGGCTGAGAAAAGCTCGGTCACGGCACAGTGGCTGGGCGGGAGGACGTATCCACAAGAACGCCTCAACGATGCGTGGACATTGGCTATGGCCGCGCATTTTCACGATTTGGCAGCAGGCACCGCTACACCGCGCGCTTATGAGTTCGCCTGGAATGACGATGTGATTGCGATGAATCAGTTCGCGGATGTGCTGAAGAGCGCTACGGATGCGGTGGCGCAGGCATTGGATACGCAAGCCAAGGGCACCCCGGTCGTGGTCTTCAACCAGCTGAATATTCCGCGACAGGACGTGGTGGAAGCCTCACTCCACTTCGGAGGCACCACGCCCCAAGCCGTAAGGGTCACTGGGCCCGACGGTGCCGACGTGCCAGCCCAGATCTCAAATGGCAAGGTCCTTTTTGTTGCAAACGTGCCCTCCGTGGGTTACGCAGTCTACGACGTGCAACCCACTACCAGCGTTGACGAGAACGCCTCCGGCCTTCGCGTGACGCAAAATGAGCTCGAAAACGCTTTCTACCGCGTGACCCTGAATGCGGATGGCGATGTGGCCAGCATCTTCGACAAACAAGCCAACCGCGAGCTCCTCGCGAGCCCTGCGCGTCTCGCTCTGTCCTATGACAACCCGCAGCAATGGCCTGCGTGGAACATGGACTGGACGCAGGAGCAGGCCGCACCTAGAGAGTACGTCTCTGGTCCTGCGAGGATCCGTGTCGTCGAGAGCGGTCCGGTGCGTGTTGCAATCGAAGTAGAACGGACCACTTCGGGTTCACGCTTCATGCAGACGATTCGCCTCGCCGCTGGCGATCCAGGCAAGCGGCTTGAATTCGCAAATGTCATTGATTGGAACACCCGCGAGCGCAACCTGAAGGCCACCTTCCCGCTCGTCGCCTCCAATGCGATGGCTACGTACAATTGGGACATTGGCACGATACAGCGGCCCACCGCCGAGCCGAAGAAGTTCGAGGTGCCGTCTCACCAGTGGATTGACCTCACGGACATGAGTGGCCAGTTCGGCGCTACCGTCCTGACCGACGCCAAGAACGGTTCAGACAAGCCGGACGATCATACACTGCGGCTGACCCTAATTCGAACGCCAGGCGTTTCGGGCGGTTATCCCGACCAGGCCACACAGGATATCGGACATCACGAGTTCCTATACGGCATCGCCGGGCACACTGGAGGCTGGCGTAGTGCGCAGACTGATTGGCAGGGACAACGTCTGAACGCTCCCCTTATCGCATTCGAAGCGCCCAAGCATAGGGGCACACTGGGCAAGCAGTTTTCGCTACTGAAGGTCAGCAACCCGCGCATTCGCGTGTTGGGCCTGAAGAAGGCGGAAGAGAGCGATGAGGTCGTCGTCCGGCTAGTGGAACTCGACGGAAAGCCCCAGCCGGATGTGAAAATCTCCTTCGCGGCTCCGATCACGACCGCCCGTGAAATCAATGGCCAGGAGCAGCCGGTCGGCAGCGCAAAGGTAAGCGCCGGCGAACTGGTGACTTCCTTTGGCGCCTACCAGCCACGCACCTTCGCACTCAGGTTGGGAGCGGCTTCGGCTGCGGCAGAGCCGGTTCGCTCTGCGCCGGTAACTCTCCCCTATGACCTCGCCACCGCGAGCAACGATGGAACTCAGTCCCAGGGAGGCTTCGACGGCAAAGGCGATTCCCTGCCAGCGGAGATGCTGCCGCAACAGATCGCGTTCAACGACGTCGTTTTTCACCTGGCACCTGCCAGGACAGCGATACCCAACGCCGTGGTGGCCGAAGGGCAACGTATCGCGTTACCAGCAGGCCAGTACAACCGTGTCTACATCCTTGCGGCCTCGGCAAACGGCGATCAGAAGGCCACTTTCGCAGCCGGCGATCAAAAAACTGAGCTGACCATCCAGGACTGGGGAGGATTCATCGGTCAGTGGGACGACCGTACCTGGAGTTCCACAGACACTCTGCACGATCACTATGGCGAGATGACCGGTTTGAGGCCGGGATTCATCAAGCGGGCTGACCTCGCCTGGTACGCAAGCCACCACCATGACGCGACGGGCAAGAATGTCGCGTACAGCTACTCCTACCTTTTCGCTTACAGCCTGGATCTACCGGCCGGGGTCAAGGCCATCACCCTGCCGAAAAACCAAGACATCCGCATCCTGGCTATGTCGGTCTCGAAAGAAAACACTGAATCCAGCCCCGTGCAGCCGCTCTATGATGTGCTGTCTGCGCCTACCGTCGACACAACCAACGTAGCTGCAAAAGCGCCAGGCTTGAAACCGCCTTTGCAGTGAAGTCCAACTCATCGGGTCGCTCCATTCGAAAGTGTTGCAAGGTCTGAGCGCGCCGCATGCGCGGCACTCGGACCCACTGCAAGCTTTAATCAGCTTGCCTGCGACGAAACCAGCTTTTGTCTGAGGCTGCGGAGATCTGGAGAAAGTTGATGGTCCATGAATAAATACGTGGTTCGCAGCACCTTTGTTGGGGCATTGGGCGGATTCCTTTTCGGCTTCGACACTGCCGTCATTTCTGGCGCGACAGCCAGTCTGGTACAGACCTTCGATCTCTCCGCAAGGCAGCTCGGCTTCACCGTCTCGATCGCGTTGTGGGGAACTGTGATCGGCGCACTGGCGGCAGGTTCGCTTGGTCAGCGCTACGGTTCACGGGAAATGCTTCGCCTCACGGCCGTGTTCTACATCTTTTCTTCCATTGGCTGCGCCTTCGCACCGGGGCTCAACTTTCTGCTTGCGGCGCGGTTCCTGGGTGGTTTGGGAATCGGCGCATCCTCCGTGCTCGGTCCCGTGTACATCGCAGAACTCGCGCCGGCACATCTGCGCGGACGCCTGGTAGGTACCTTTCAGATCAACATTGTCATCGGCATTCTCTTTGCGTACTTTTCCAACTACCTCATCAGCTTGCTCCACCTTGGCACAAGGGAGTGGAGGCTCGAACTCGGAGTGGCGGGTCTGCCGGCGGTCATCTTCCTCGTTTTGCTCTTTGCGATTCCACGCAGTGCGCGTTGGCTTGCGACGCAGAACCGCATCGACGAGGCGCGTGATGTCCTTGAACTGATGGGCTCACCCAATAGCCAAGCTGAGCTGCAGGAGATCCTCGATTCTATCCACCAGGAGCAACACGCGAAGAGCGCCTCTCTGTTTGAGCGACTTCACGGGCGGCTGCGTTACGGTCGTCCAATGTTTCTGGCCATTGCCATCGGCGCCTTCAACCAACTCAGCGGCATCAACGCCATTCTCTACTATCTGAACGACATCTTCAGAGCAGCCGGCTTCAGCCGGGTTTCGGGCAATCGACAGGCGGTTGCCATTGGTGTGATGAACCTTTGCGCAACGCTTCTGGGTATGGCTCTCATAGATCGCATTGGTCGTAAAATCCTCCTTCTCATAGGCGCAGTCGGCACGGCCGTTTGTCTGGCGGGAGTGGCTGCAATCTTCGCCACACACCGGCACCCGGCGCTACTCGTATGGGCTCTAGTCGCGTACATCGCCTTCTTTGCGATCTCCCAGGGTGCGGTCATCTGGGTCTACATCAGTGAGGTCTTCCCCACGCGGGTCCGCGGTAAAGGTCAGAGTCTTGGGTCCGGAACGCACTGGATCATGAACGCCATTTTGTCTGGCGTATTCCCTATCATCGCGCTTCATTCCGGCGCTTACCCTTTCGTGTTCTTCGCCATCATGATGGTGGTCCAGTTCTTTGTTGTCCTGTTTATGTTTCCTGAGACCAAGCAAGTATCGCTGGAGCGTTTGCAGCAAGAACTCAGGATCGTGTAGCGAGAATCACGATGCTTGGCAGGGCAGCAGCGAGTTCACTTTCCGTCTAGGACGGGGAGTTATTAGGTTGTTTAAAACATGTATCCAGTGCGTTCAGGATGACCGCGGCGTCGCGAAGGAACACCTAACAGGAGAGCTTGAGAGGCGGTGATCACGGAAGCGCCTCTCAGCCATTCATCAGTTCTTTCTTGCATGTGTGTGGGATTCGGCCCGGTAAAGACACTCAGGCCGTATCCATGCGAACGGCAACTCGCCTCCAATGGATCAATCTAGGGCTGATCCTGAAACGGCAACCCGGCCGAGGTCGGCCTGCGCACGACGGCCGCCCCGGCCTTGCAAAAGGATGGAGGTTGCCTGCGCAAGATCAATCGGCAAAGTATCCCGCCGGGGCTGTATAACCTTATGACCCCACACATCGATCCACCGTGCCTCCATCGAGGAGGACGGCAAAACTACGGATGTGTGGCGAGACAGATCGGCATCATCGCGTATTCCCTCCTCCAGATTGGCGGCAAGGACCCAGGTTGATCCGTCCGCTGTCTTCCAGGCCGTCAAACTCACGGTCTGCATCAGATCGATCGCGGTCACATGAAGTGCGCCGGCGCCATGCAACAAAGAGTTGAGGACGCCTGCCACAAGTGCGTACGGTGTTCCCCTGTTTCCCCAGATCTGCTTCAACGGAAGATCCAGTTGGCCATCAAGCCGCACCATGACCGGGCCGCTGTCTCCCGACTTCACGATCTGCACCAGCGGACTCTTGCTCGAAATCCTGGCGAGCAGTTCCGGAGGATCCCACATCGCCACGCGTTTGCCCCTGGACAGATTCAACGTGAGTTCCGGGTCGCCATCGACTGAGTAAACCGTTTGCGCGCCATCCGACGTCTGGGTCGGGGCTAGACGGTAAACGGATTCAAATGTCGCAGGAGCGTTCAAAACCTTTAGCGTATCCGAACCCGTGGCGGCGGGATATTTCCCGATCGGTCCATTCTCCGCTTCGCCGCGAACGACCAGGCCTGCCAGTGCCGCCAGCTTTGGGTCGACCCCATGGGCGGGATCACCAAAAATGGCTAACGGCTGTCCCTGTTCGATTAGCTTTTCGATATAGGCCGTGTCCTCCGGTGCCAAATGCGAAGGCGTTTGAATGATGAACAGATCGGACTTGACCTCCGGCAGCCACTCCACGCGTGTGACCGAGAGCACCGGGACAGGCCACTTGATCACGGTTGCCGCTTGTTCATCAATCCACTCCTTGATGTCAAAATCCGGGCGCGCATGACTCGCCTGCCACGCCATTGCCTTGCGCGAGTACACCAGGGTAGGACCTGATACCTCGGTCGTCTGGCGCGCATTCGCAAGCGCGGAGTTCAGATTCCCGGCAAGGAAATCAACATCGTTGGTACTCAGCAGGTCGTCGCCGCGATTGCCCCAGGAGATGTAAGAACCGGCCGGCAACCTGAGTCCATTCGGCGTCTTCAGGGCAGCATGGGAATAGGCCCAGATGGCCCATCGCAGTTTTTCGGGCACCGAGTGCAGCACATCCCAGTCTTCCCATGCATCAAAGGTTTCAACCAAAGGGTAATGCCTTACCTTTGTGTCGGCGAGAATCGCCGCATGCAGCAGGATGTAACCGAGCTGGTAGGTCCAGCCCTGCACGGGAGAGTTCCAGAACGATTTGCGGCGCACTCCCACCTCGTTCCAAGATCCGCTCCAGGACTGATCGATAAAGATGTCCAGGTAGCCCTCCCTCGCAACCGACTCCAGATCCAGCCCGTTCGATCTCCAGTCGGCGATGGCACTGGCGCCGTTGGAATACATCATGACCAGGGCGTTGGGATTGGCAAGCTTCGTCTCACGCACGAGCGCGGCCACCCCTGCCGTCGCTTGTGTGATCAGCTCCGGCGAAGGTGCAACGGGGCCCCACGGGCCGCCGCGCTTATAAACCGTTGGCAGCCCGATCATGTCTCGCAGCAGGATGGCGTCAAATCCTACAGCCTTTGACAGGCTTCCCCATTGGGCCGCATACGCATCGCGCATCAGCATGCCTGCAGAAATGCCGTCCGGCAATCCGCCCAGGTGTCTCGGGTCGGCATGCAGAGGAGCATCGGGGTTGAAGCGGGGTGAGAAGGCCTCTGGATGGCGATAGGCCCAGGGAGCGTGCTCACCATAAGCACCCTCTCCTCCTGTCGTGAACATTCCCACTTTGAAATCTGACACGCCGTTCCGTTCCGCCTCGCTTCGCAACAGATTTGCAAGGTTCTTCAGATCACCGTAGGTCCACCGGTCGCTGGGCCGCCGTTTGGTTCCGGCTGCCTTGCCTGGAGCAAAACGGGCGTGCCATTGCCGCTTCTGCTCTTCCGTCGTTCCGTTCAGGGGTGCCGTCTCTGGAACCCACCCATCCACGGGCTGCTCCAGGCTGTCTCCGGTTCCGGTCGGTACAGAGACCTTCTGAGACAGGTCGCCGGACCATTCCATCACCGGCCCCACCGTCCAGGCCACACTTAGGATGACTCCGCGGTAGCCTTCAAGGCCGGCGTAGAGCGGCAGGTATCGCTTCCAGAACTGTCGCGCGGATTCTTCCAGATTGGGTTGACGGAACCAGTAAAGATCCAGCTCAAGCCAACGGTCCGCCACTAAACCAGACGCAACGTTTCTCCGGTCTTGCAGGTGCGCAGCCTGGGCAAGCAGGCGTCCACCCGACATGGCTTCAATGGCTGCACCGGCAGCCATCGCGGTGACGCTGCCCAGCAATGTCCGCCGGGTGAATCCGGTGTTGTTCGAAGGACTCCCGTGGTCGGGAGATTGCTCGTTCAGTTCCCCAGCATCGGAAGGCGAGGATAAGTCTTGCATACAAATTCTCCGGGTAGGGCGACCGGCCTTGGCTTCCGTGAAGCCGTTGGCGAAGTGTGGATCCGTCTTATTTTGAGAGTTCGCCCATATTTCTCACCACCATCTGCACGACTCGAACATTGACGGGCTGCTTGCAGGCGAAGTAAATGGCCTCGGCGACGTCTGCTGGTTCGAGCATCGGGGACTCCCGAACCGAAGCTTCTGTCCTGCCTTTCCCAAGCGCGAACTCCGTCTTGATGCCTCCCGGGCAGATAACCCCTACCTTGATACCGAAAGGCCGCAGCTCGGCATCAAGGGCTTGCGCAAAGCCCACTTGAGCGAACTTGGTGGCGCAGTACACGCTTTCGTTTGCAGCGCCGGCAAGCCCGGCTACGGAGGAAATGAAGAGCAACGTTCCACTTCGTTGCGCGATTAGATGCGGCACGGTCGAGCGCGCGAACACAAACGAGCTGCGCATGTTGTTGTTCATCAGTTCGTCGTACTCGCTCGCCGAGGTATCAACGAGCTTTTTGTAATTCCCGGAACCAGCGTTGCAGATGACCAGGTTGACAGCGCCGAATTGCTCTAAAGCCATACTGGTTGCAGCCTCTGCCGTCTGTTCAAGTGCGGCATCGCCCGCGAAGTAAACAGCCTGTCCGCCAGCCTCGGCAATTTCCGCACAAAGGCTTTGGAGCCGCTCTTCACGGCGTGCCACCGCCACGACCTTGATGCGATGTTTTGCCAGGAGCTTGGCGGTCTGCCAGCCGACACCGGCACTAGCACCGGTTATGATGGCGACCGCGCCATCCAATGAATCCTTGGAATCATCGGCCATCCGCCATCCTCCTCCCCCCTCGTGAAACCGTTCAGGTGGCAGGACATCCTTTGTGTTCCTGCCGATCCCTCACCGCCGCCTGTGCCGTCCGGATCAGTTGGCCGAGCGCACGCGAAGCATCAGCACCCCATGCGAAGGCACCGACGCAGAGTAAACACCGTCCTGAAAGGAGACAGGCTCATGACTCCACAGGTTCCGCGCCTGTACCTTGCCGCTAAGGCCAAGATCGCTCAATCTCACCTCGGCTTTCATCGCAGCCGCACTTCGGTTGACGACACCGACAGCCACTGATCTATCCGAAAGTGGCTTGATCCAGGTCTGCAAATCTCCCTGATTCAGCGGAGAGCCCTGCTTGCCCAGCGAATCCTGATCCACAGCGATCACGTCTTCGTTCATCAGAATCTGCCTGGTCTCGGGCGTCATCTTGGAAAGATCATTGCCAGCCAGCAAAGGAGCAGAGGCCAGAGCCCAAAGGCTCATCTGCGTTTTGCCCTCATCATTTGTCAGTTCGCCGTTCCCAAGCTCGAGCATGTCGGGATCATTCCAATGCTCCGGGCCCGCATGGGGCGCATCCGGCACCTGTTTCTCGACGTTCGCCACCATGCTGGTCCACGTATTCCTGATGTCGCCCGTGGTGCGCCACATGTTTCCGCCCACCTGCGCACCCCAATCCTGCACGTTGTCAGTCCCATACTGACAAAGGCTGTAGACGATGGGCCTTCCGCTCTGGAGCAGAGCCTCTCCCATCTTCTGATACACGGCCTGCATTTGGTCATTCTTGTAAATCATGCGTGCGCCGCACCAGTCGTACTTGAGGAAGTCAATGCCCCAGGCAGCGTACTGCTTTGCATCCTGCTGTTCATAACCGTAGCTGCCGGGGTAGTCTTGGCAGGTACGCGGGCCAGGCGAGGAGTAGATACCAAGCTTCAGTCCCTTCGAGTGCACATAATCGGCAAGCGCCTTCATGTCCGGGAATTTCTTATTACCCTGCAGATTGCCCTGCGCATCCCGGGTCCCCTCCCAAGCGTCATCGATGTTGACGTAGACATAGCCGGCGTCGCGCATGCCGCTGGACACCATCGCATCGGCGGCCGCGCGTACGATGGCATCGTCCCCTCGCTCCTGAAAGAAGTTCCAGGCATTCCATCCCATTGGCGGCGTCCGGGCGAGTCCATTCGAAGCCACTGGGTGGAGGGCAGGAGGATCAATGTACTTATATGCCGGGTAGCGCTCCCCGGCTGCCACCGGTACCGCGAGGAAGCTTTGGTCGTGGCGCGTAAGGTACAGGTCCTGGCCACGTACCTCGCCGGAGATCTGAGGGGTGCCATGACGGTTCAAGTCAAACAGCGCGAAATGGGAGCCCGTCAGAGTCCCCTCGATCTTCGTCAGGTGACCAAGAGTCGACATAGTTCCGGTAAGCTTGGTCCCGTCTTGATGAAGCTCAAGGTAGACCTTGTTCTGTTCGCCACTTGCCAGAACCTCCCACAGGCCGGCCCAGGTGCCCGACAGGCCCTGCCCGGCTGAGGCGGTCGGAGGTCGGCTTTGGGCCCGGCTCACAGGCCCAGGCAAACACATCAGAGCGGTCGCAGCAACGCCTGCCACGACCATTCCCGACTTTCCGAAAAACTTTCGCCTTCCGCAGGTAACAAGCATGATGGATCTCCGTAGTTGAGTGGAACGATGCTGCAGTAGACGGCTCACTTCGTTTCGAGCCAGGGCAAGTCAACAGCAAGGGTTATGTAACCGAACGGAAGAAAGGCGGACGGTTGATCGGGGGCGAATGCAAAGCAAATAGGGTTCTGGCAGAAAAGAGCAGTACGCCGGTGTCCGGTTCACCATGCGACTCAATGTGTGTCCACGGTGCGTGTGCCTTGGTAATGCTGAATGTAGTAGTACGCCTCCCAGTTACGCCAGTCGATCGGAGGAGGTATGGGTGCTTTAGGATCTTTCAGAATGGCCGCAAACGCCGCGATAACCTGTTGCGTGCGATCGACACCTGTGAGCAAGTCGCCGCCATACCAGTCCTTCCACTTGCCGTACTCCGCCTTCGCCTCTGAATCCTTGATGGCGTGAATGGCCGCAAGGGCGTCGTTTGTCTTCGTCACGGCTGTTGCGTGGTCCCCGTTATGCAGGGCAACCACGGCCTGGGAAAGCGAAAGCAGCATGCGATTGCTTTCGCTGTTGATGGCAATCATTGTGAGCACGCCGGCTTGGTAGAAGAGCCTGCGGTCCGGCAATACAAGCGGCTCGGCCGTTTGCGCCTGCTTCCACAGCGCATCCCAGCGAGGCTGCGCGTCGCCGCAGCTTTTCACTTCATGCTCGGCCTGTTCAAAGGCCTCTTCTGGTTTGTAGGGAAGCGGCTCCACACGAGGCTGCGTCCAGAAAGGCGCCTGGCCCGGCAGATGATAATCGGGATACTGGATCAGAACGCCGCGCACAATCTGACTAGCCACTGTGTGGTAGTAGTTGTCCCCATAAGGCAAAGCAGGGTCTCCGGGGATCGTGGCCGGAGCCTTGAAGTATGCCTTGTAGACAGCGGCGACCTGCGGCGCGGCTTTGGCGCCAAACTCTTCCTTGGACCATGTGTCGTAGAAGGTATCGCTTGACCCCAGGGCGGTACCCTTCCAGCCGAAGTCGAGTACAGCACTCGCGCCCATGGTAACCGGGCGAATATCACTGGTATTGACGAGCAGGAACGACGTAGCACCGGCCTTCTCAAACCGGCCGAGCGAGGAAAAAAGCCGGTCGACAGGAGTAAGCTCGGAAAGTTGATTGGCTCGGCTGTTATACATGGCCACGTGGACATAGGCGCCCTGTCCGGGAGCGGCCTGGTTATTGTCGCGAATGAAGCCGTAGCCTGCGTCCGCCCAGACCGTAGTCACACCTTCTGGGATCTTGAGGTATCCCTTACGCATCAGGTTGTTGCCCTCCATCCAGAGGTCCGTGATGAAGACGGCTTTCGGGTACTTGGCTCGGACAATCTCGACCTGCTCGGCAAGCGCCTTGCTGATAAGCTCGCCCTGCGCCTGATCGTTGCCGGCCACCGAAGGATCGAGTGCGGAGTAGGGTTGGTCGGATAACCCACGAAGTCCGATTTCCCAGAGGATCGGTTGATCCGCAGGGTACGAATTCACCGCGTTTTTCCAGGCATTTTCGATGTACTGCGGATTGCTGGTGAAGTTGTATGGAACGTTACGCGGCCAGCGCGAAAAGTTCACGCCAAGCGGCTCGGCGTGGTGCTGATTCAGCAGCAGACCGCGCTCCTGCACAACATGGTCCTGCGGCTCGTTGGCAAATGGCCACGTACCCGCGACGACCATGTCTCCCCGCAGCCGCAGAATGGTTTCACAGATCTTGTCCCAGACCGCAAGCGAGATACCGGTATGGTCCTTGGCCTCACCCGGCGCCCATGCGGTCAACAGGTCTTCATCATTAATGAAGAAGCCACGATAGCGAAACACCGGCGCGGGGACCCGCTCATCGAAGTTCGCCGGCACTTGCACAGCAGAGCGCTTCATCGGCTCATGATCGGTCCAGTAATACATCGGATCAACGCCCAAGAACTCCTTCGAGAACTGATAGATCGCAAACAGCGTGCCACGCATGTCAGAGCCGGCAAGACGAATGACCTGTGAGCCGCCGCTGGCGCTTGTGATAGAGAAGGCTTCGGGAGCAGAGTCAAAGTGCGCCGGTGCTTTGGCGCTCTCTTCGTCACCGAGGACGATTGTGACTGGACCGGCTTCAGCCGCACTGCTAATGATGCGCGGCGCTGTGCCGAAGACCTTCTGCATGTCGGAAGCGAGATCCTGCGCCGCGCGCTTCACCGGGCCCGGTTGGCTGTCAAGCACCAGGATGGTGGTCGAACCATTAACCGTGATCTCATTCTGCTTCCCCGGACCCTGCGCCTTGGCCCCTGTCCCAATCGTGCACAACAACAGCAGCGCGGGAGCGAAAATGCCATGGCAAACAGTGACTCGTCCCACACTTCGGTACCTCGTCTGCATCGCTTCTCCTGCATTCAGCTTTCGGATTGCATGTTGCATTTCCATACCTTCCACCAGCGCTTCTGGAGCCTGCGCTTCGCTTCCAACACTGCGCTCTTCTCCGGACCCGGAGCTTTGGCGTGACCATCGTAAATGGGTTCGTAATACCGAATCAATTGCCACAAGCAAAGACCGGGACCATTCGTGCTGTTTGATGCCTCCCGAAGAGCAAAACTTTACTTGTTTTAGCCGAGCGGTACACCATCACAGAACCGAGAGGCACACCACCACAGCACAAGGTTGAATAGTTGCTGAAACGTTCTCGCAAAGCGCTTCCCGGTCAGAACGTTAGCTTCAAAGCCGCTTGCTGCACTCGCGGTGGTACCGACCCGATCTCGGTAATCTGCCCGAAGCTGCTGCTTGTCGGCGTGTTGTTTGGGTTCGCGAAGTTGGGATGATTGAAGGCATTGAACATCTCCCAGCGAAACTGCAGGTCGTACCGGTAACGGAAACTAAAGTTCTTCATTAACCCGAGGTCATCCGTATTGATGCCTGGCCCCTGAAAGATGTTGCGTGGGGTGTTGCCGAACGTCCCTACGGCGTTCTGCACAAAGGCCGCGGTGTTGAAGTATCTATTCAGTTGCTGCGCCTTGGACCCTTGCCGAAGCGAGCTGATAGTACGCGTTTTGTCGAAGCCCGGTGCAAAGTCAGCCCGGTCAGCGTTTTGCAAAGGTTCGGAGTTGTTGTTTCCATTTCCTCCCGCAATCCCAAACGCGACGCCCGACTCCAGCGTATAAATGCCCGTGACCTCATAAGCTCCCAAGACCTCTCGCACCAGGAAGTTGCGATTGCTGAGGCTGGGCGTCGTATAAACAAAGTTCGTGACGGAAATCAGGGGTGTATTCAGGTCCGATATGCCGCGGTTGTACCGCAGGTTGAACGGGTTTGGCAGCGGTGCCGGAGCGAACGAGACGCTTGCGTTCCAGTAAGTATCGAATGCTCCACAGTTTGCCGTGTTTGGTAGCGACTTAGGCTGGTACGCGACTCCAATGATTCGTAATGACCCGAAACTCCTGCATTGCGTCTGCATTCGGAAACGGTGCCTCTAAAAGGAGGTACGTGTCCACACTCTGCACGCCGTCCAGCAGGTAGTCGGTGCTCCCCTGCCGGCCGTCGTTGGCAGAGGCACCGGTCTCAGTTGGGATGGAGTTCACGGCCTGCAGCTTGCCGCCGGGATTCAGGACATTGGTGGTTCCAGGGGCTAGCAGGACCAGGCTGGAAGGATCTCTGCCGTTGAATGGAAGCTGCTTGATCGATTTCTCATCGACCAGTTCGCTGATATCCGCCGTACTCTGATTGATAAGCCTAGGAGTCGGCACGCATTCTTTGCCGGCCTTTCCGCCAATGACGTTCCGCTGGTGCACGCTGAGATCGCGAATGGAAACCTGTATAGCATGGATCTCGGGCAGAAGAAGGAGGGGGCACCGCAGAAACGGGCGACGTCGCTCGTTGAGGCTGAGCTGAACAAGCTTCCATGCATTCACCAAGACACCGGTGCAGCTTTTGAACTCGTTGGCGTCACTAGGGGTGACCCGGATCGCACCAGAGCGCGGGCGCTTAGGTCTTGTAGCTGCCGATAACCCAGAAGACAGAAGGCTGTGGAAGGTGCTGTTCGGTACCTTCCACAGCCTGTATGTGTTGCTTATGACGTAGCGGAAAACCTAGCGCGAGGCCACCGTACGTGCCGAGCCGGTGTAGGTCACGCGCCAGACCGAACGGCTGCCGTCGTCCGTAACATAGAGGCTTCCGTCCGCGCCCACAGTAACGCCAACGGGCCGGCCCCAAACCTGGCCGTCAGGGGTGACGAAGCCGGTAAGGAAATCCATGTACGCGCCTGTAGCGTGGCCGCTCTCCACAGGAGCCGCGATGACTTCATAGCCGCCACGGGCGGCGCGGTTCCAGGAGCCGTGTTCGGCGGCGAAGACATCGCCGTCAAAGCTGGAGGGGAACGCCTCTTCGTGCGGTCCCGAGTGTGCATGCTCCGGATAGAAGACCATCTCCAGCGAAGCCATGTGCGGTTGCACAAGAATATCCGGGGTGATCACTTTGCTGCTGATGTCCACCTTCTTACAGGAGGTAGCTTCTGAGGGGGAGAGTGCGGATGCCTGCGCGTTCGGGCCCGTGCCGTCTACGCAGGGAAGGTCGAGCCGTGGATCACGATGCTCCCCCATGTAGTACCAGGGCCATCCGTAGAAGCCACCCTCTTTGACAGAGGTGATGTAATCCGGAACCAAGTTGTTGCCGAGTTTGTCCCGCTCGTTGACCGAGCACCAGAGTTGGCCCGTGACGGGATTGATCGCCTCGCCCACGCAGTTGCGGATGCCGGAGGCGTAAACCTTCACGAACTTGCCCGCCGGGGTGTATTCAAGCACGTCCGCGCGGTGGAATTCGCCGGGGTGGGTGTCCGGATTGTCGATATTGGAACCGGAACCGACCGAAACGAGCATGTGCTGGCCGTCCTGCGTGAATACAACATCGCGGGTCCAATGGCCGCCGCCACGCAGTTGGGCGTACCCGGGCAACGATGCAACCACCACTTCGGGCGCGGTCTTCGCCTTCAAATCTCCGCTGTGGTAAGGGAAGCGGACGACTTGCGTGGTATCCCCTATGTAGACGTATTGCGGATTCGTCGCGGGATAGAAGGCAATGCCGAAGGGGTGGTCGAGCCCGGTAGCATAGCGCGAGACGGTCTTCGCGCGGCCGTCAGAGCCCGTGCCGCGCAGGACGAAGACTGTGCCGGCTGCGGAGTCGGCGACAAACAGATCGCCATCGGGTGCGGTGCGGATCAGACGCGGCTCACGGAAGGTGCCCACCGTTGCGGGTCCGGCAATCTCCTTGTTATTGGAAAATTCGTCGCGGCCGTTGTCGCCGCCAGCGTAAAGGGTGACCTTGAAGCCGGCGGGCGCGGTGGGCCAGGCATTTTGCGGGCGGTCGATCACCTGGGGGCCGTTATCGACCGATTGGTCCTGGGCGGGGGCGGGGAGATCGGCGACCGTGATCTTGCGCAGGGTGCCGGGCTTTTGCTGTGCGTAGCCGGCGAAGGCATCCTGGCCGGTGATAGGCTGCGCGGTTTGCGCCAGCAAACAGCTGGGCAGGGCGGCGGCGAGGGTCAAAAGCAGGGTGGTTGTCTTCACAAAAGAGCTCCAGTACGTACTAAGTCGGATGCTGCAGAAGCAAACCGGGTTCACTGGACGCATAACCTTCAGCACGAGTTGGCTGACGTTCGGCACAACTTGCTGTCCGCGAGAAGGATCCTCAAAGCAGCCAAGGTTTGCTTTACGCCCAGTTAGCCGAGTCCAGAAGCAGATCCCTTCACGACATTACGGCAAAGCTTCCCTGGGCTGTCTTCCGCGGAAGACCAGAACAAAAACTGGAGCGAGGTACTGATCGTGAGGGGTGAGCCGAGGTGGGCTACGTTGGTGCCGGTGATCTCGTGGATGGCAGTAGCGGATGGCCATGGTGGAGTAGAAGTGCGCGTTTGGACTGTGTGCCGCGCTATAGGTCTTACAGGAGCTCGTTGGGTATGCTTTGGGGATGACCGATAGCCAACCTGGGCCGCTTCTCACTGTTGGGGACCTGCGCATCGGGTTCGGGGCGCAGGAGGCGGTATGTGGGATCTCGTTTGCGGTCGGGCCGGGGGAGACGCTCGGGCTTGTGGGGGAGTCGGGGTCCGGCAAGTCGGCAACTTCCTACGCACTGATGCGGCTGCTGCCCCCGGCGGCCCGGGTGCGAGGTGAGGTGCTGCTGCGTGAGGAGGTTGCCGGGTCCGGTGGGGGCTTGACGGACCTGCTGCAGCTTCCCGAAGCCGCTATGCGGGCGCATCGCGGACGTTCGCTGGGCATGATCTTTCAGGAGCCGATGACGG
>CAXTZL010000042.1:0-17420 GCA_964248555.1 uncultured Bryocella sp. | reverse complement strand
TCGGGACGGCCGGCTATTTTCGCCGGTCCGGTACTGTGACGCTGGGCAGCACTACCGACACCACCGGCACCGGCGATACTGCGGGAAGCACGGTGACCACACCAGGAGCCTTGAACTTCGTTGCACTGAATGTAGCCTACCTGCAAGGGTTTTCCAGCGGTGCGCAGCTGGAGGCCATTGTGAACAACGACCCTGCGGTGATCTACGGCACCGCCGGACAGATCAACCCGCTGTCGACTCCCAGCGCCTCGATCACGCTGACGCAACCGCTGTTGCGCGGGCGAGGCAAAGAGGTAAACCTGCGCTACCTGCGCATCGCGCGTACCGACCAGAAGATCTCGCGGCTGCTGTTTGAGCAGCAGGTCCTGGAGACGGTGTACGGTGTCTCCCGGCTCTACTATGATCTGGTGTCGCTCGGTGAAAATGTGCTCGTAAAGGCCGACTCGCTACGCGCCTCCACCAAGCAGCGCCAGGATGACCAGGATCAGGTCACCGAGGGCACGCTGGCGCCCATTGAACTGACGCGGGCGCAAGCGCTGGAGAGCTCGAGCCACTTCGATCTGACCCAGGCGCAGGGGCTGTATAAACAGGAGGAGATCATCCTGCGGAACCAGTTGCTGCGAACGGCTTCGCCCGCCTTCACGGCACAGTTCGACGAGATCGTTCCTACAGATAGAATCACTGTTCCCCCTGAGTTGGAACCGCTGAACCTGCCGACGCTGGTGCAGGCGGCGCTGGCGCGGCGGCCGGACCTGGCACAGGCGCAGCTGCAGGTGCAGACCGGGCAGATCCAGGCAGCCGCCAGCCGCAACCAAGCGCTGCCGCAGTTGAATGTGTACGCGAACTACGAAAAGCGCGGCTCCAGCGAGCAGCCCTACGAGGTGCAGGGCTCCACGGGAACGGGCATCGTGAACCCGCCGGCCGAGCTTTCGCTGGGTGGCCTGCGTGTTTCAACCATTTACCAGGCCGGGATCCAGCTCACGCTGCCGCTGCGCAACCGCATCGCCGAGTCCGACGCGGCGCGGGATGCGGTGCAGGTACGGCAGGTGCAGAGCCGTACTGAGAAACTGGCCCAGGGTGTCCGACAGGACGTGGAAACCGCCGTGGTCGCGGTTCAAACAGCGGATGCGGCGTATCGCGCGGCATCGTCAAGCCGTGATTACCAGACACAATTGCTGGATGCAGAACGTGACAAGTTGTCCGTTGGACAATCAACAGACCTGGCCGTGTTGCAGGATGAGGCGTACCTGGCGCAGGCGCGTTCCACGGAGATTGCTGCGCGGTCAAATTACATGAAGGCGCGGATCGAACTCGATCACGCGCTGGGAGATCTGCTGGAAAAGAACGGTATCGCGCTAGAGGACGCCGTGAAAGGACATCTACCGTAAGCCTGCCGACCGCGGGCAACACCACGGTCGGCAGGCGAAGCCTCTCTACTCGACGGGCTGGTTCTTCTTAGGCCGCCGATTCGCCTGCAGCACCTTCTTCCGCATGCGTAGGCTCTTCGGTGTCACCTCGACGAGTTCGTCGTCGGCGATGAACTCGATGGACTGCTCCAGCGTAAGCACCTTGAATGGAACAAGACGAACGGCGTCATCAGAGCCCGAAGCACGCATGTTCGTCAGCTTCTTTTCACGTACCGCATTGACGTCAAGATCGTTGTCGCGCGAATGCTCGCCAACAAGCATGCCCTCGTAGACCTCAACACCGTCGCCGAGAAACAGAATGCCCCGCTCCTGAATGCCGTCGAGCGCATACATCGTGGTGACGCCCTGACGGTCTGAGATGAGCGCGCCCGAAGGACGTTGCGGGATCTCGCCAGTGTAGGGGATGTAGTCGCCGGCGATCGAGTTCATCACGATTGTCCCCCGGGTCTCGGTGAGCATCTCGTTACGCAGCCCGATCAGGCCGCGCGAGGGCACCTTGAACTCCATGCGCACACGGCCTGAGCCATGGTTAGACATCTTCGCCATCTCGCCTTTTCTCGGTCCAAGACGCTCGATCACGGTGCCAACAAAGTTTTCGGGAACGTCGATGGTGAGGATCTCGGACGGTTCCATCAGCTTGTCATCAATGCGCTTGGTGACGATCTGCGGACGCGAGACCATCATCTCGAAGCCTTCGCGACGCATCATTTCGATGAGCACGGAAAGCTGCAACTCACCACGGCCGAGCACCTTGAAGGTGTCAGGGGAGCCTGTGTCCTCGACACGGATGGAGACGTTGGTCAACAACTCGCGTTCCAGGCGCTCCTTGATGTTGCGCGAGGTGACGAGCTTGCCTTCGCGTCCTGCGAACGGACCGTTGTTGACGGCGAAGATGATCGCGATGGTCGGCTCGTCAATGGTGATCGGGGGCAGCGGCTTGGGATTTTCCAGAGCGCAGAAGCTTTCGCCAATGGTGATGCCGGGGATACCGGCAACGGCAATGATGTCGCCGACGGTGGTCTCGTCCGTGTCGACACGCTTCAGGCCGTCGAAGGTGAAGAGCTTGGTGACCTTCACGGTTTCCAGCTTGCCGTCGATACGCGAAAGGCTGATCTCCTGCCCGCTTTTCAGCGTTCCATTGAAGACGCGCGCGATAGCCAGGCGGCCGAGGTAATCGGAATAGTCGAGATTGGTGACCAGCACCTGCAGATCGCCGTCGGGTGTGCCCGGCGCTTCAGGAATTGTCTTGAAGATCAGCTCAAACAACGGCTGCAAATCGGTGCCGGGCGTATCGAGATCCATCGTCGCCGTGCCCGCCTTGCCGTTGGTGTAAATGACCGGGAACTCGAGTACGGACTCGTCGGCGTCGAGATCGATGAACAGATCGTAGACCTCATTCAGCACCTCCTGCGGACGCGCATCGGGGCGATCGATCTTGTTTACGACCACGATCGGCGTCAGCTTTGCCTCAAGCGCCTTGCTCAGAACGTAGCGGGTCTGCGGCAGCGGCCCCTCGGAGGCGTCGACCAAAAGCACCACACCATCGACCATCTTCAACGCGCGCTCCACCTCGCCACCGAAGTCGGCGTGGCCCGGAGTGTCGACGATGTTGATCTTGGAGTCCTTGTAGTGAATTGCGGTGTTTTTGGCAAGAATGGTAATGCCGCGCTCTTTTTCGAGATCGTTCGAGTCCATGACGCGCTCGACCACGGCCTCATTGGAGCGGAAGGTGCCCGATTGACGCAACATGGCGTCGACCAGCGTGGTCTTGCCGTGGTCAACGTGTGCGATGATGGCGATGTTGCGGATGGGCTGCGTGGCGATGGCTGTGGGCACTTAAATAAGATCCTGTCTGGCGCGGGGCGGCCGTGGGGTGAAATCCTTCCCACGGCACAAAATGCGCAATGACTCTAGCTTATCGCAGACGGTGCGAAGCGGCTTGCCGACGGGGCAGACTGTTGCGTTAGCGCTGACCCTGGACAGCCGCTTCCTGGCCGTTTACGGCGATGGCCTCGTCCTCGGACGAGGTCAACATCTCCCCGACCAGGATCTCCTCCGCCGCCGCACGCCGGCTCGCCCGGCTCGCAACCGACTGTTTGCCATGCCGCCAGATCAGGGCTGAGGTCACGCCGAAGTTCCACACCGCACTGAACAGCAGGCCGATGATCCCCGCCAGCACCCACGGAATCCCGTGCTGGTAGGCCTCCGACGCGATGGCGAGGTTGGACACCGCGCCGAGCGAACAGGCAACCAGAAACTTCAGCAGCCCATACCAGAAACCAAGGCCGTGGCGGCGCCGGTCACGATAGGTAATGGTGTTGTTCAGAACATAGTTGCACACCATCACGACGGCCGTCGCAATGCCCTGTGCCTCGAGAAAGCTGGTTCGGTGCGTGGTCAGGAGCAGCCACAGCAGCAGCACGTCGAGCGCCAGACCCGCAGCCCCGATCAGGCAGAACAGGACAAAACGCACGGAAACATACGCTCCGACGACCTTGTCGACCAGCAGCTCCAGGTATTCCAGCCCCACCATAATATCCAGCTTGCTCTGCCCGTGCTGGCGCAGGCGGAAACGGTACGGAACCTCGCCGATCTTTGCTTTGCCCTTTGAGGAGAGCACGATGTCGAGCAGAATTTTGAAGCCTTTGCCGGTCAGGTGATGGGCAATGCTATCGAAAAAGGGACGGCGTACCACGAAGAAGCCGCTCATCGGATCCGTAAAGGAGCTCTGCGCGCCCAGGCCGCTGAGCTTGCGGCCGGCTCGGCTCAGCTTTACGCGCCAGTCGGCGAACTCGCCCATGCTGCCGCCGGCTATGTTGCGCGAACCGACCACGACGTCAAGTTGCTGGCCGGCGATGAGACGGTACATCTGCGGAAGGATGGTTTCATCATGCTGCAGATCGGCATCCATCACCGCAACAAACGGGGCAGAGGTAGCCAGCATGCCCTCGATGCAGGCCGAGGAAAGTCCACGCCGGCCGATGCGATGCAACACGTGGAGATTGTCCTGTGATTGCGCAAGCCGGCGTACGACGGCAGCCGTGCCATCCGGAGAATCGTCATCGACCACGATCACTTCATACGAGATGCCGCGGAGCACGTCCCGCAGCTTTGCCAGCAACAAAACGATGTTTTCGCGTTCGTTGAGGGTAGGGATCACCACGGCAAGCTCGTAAGGGCGAACACGTTCAGCCTGCTGCGCAACTTTGGCCGAGGCCATACCTGGCACAGGCGCCCGGTTTTCCCTTGGGTGCTCGGTCGAAAGGTCCGGACCCATAATGGGAGCGTCCATGAAATTCACCTCGTGGAGATTCATCGAATCGGAGGCACGTCCGTAAGGCAGCCGACAGCGCTGCAGCCCGCGTTCACAATCATCTGCGTGGAAAGGTCTGAGCGATCAGATTAGCGCAGCCTATCCGTTCCGGAGCAAACTTATTGGTTTACTCGATAATTTTGCTTACGATTACTCTCCTCCGGGGTGGGAAGGGGTGGTGTCAATATGCACATCGTAATCGCTGGTCCAAAGCATCGCCGAGTCGGGATCGATATTCCGGGGGCCGAGAAAGTCGATGGTCGCTTGCCCGTGCGCCTGCATTCTGATCAGGTGGCCCGTGATCCAATCGCCCGAATCCACCCTGCCTGTCAGCAGAAAATGAGGATGCGTCGCGAAATAATGCTGGGCCGTGTCCGTGCGAAAGCCAAGGGCGGGGCCAAACAGGATGAGATTTTGCTGACCGGTCTCAGATTCCGGCTGCTCGGCCAGTTCAGGCAGGTTGGTCAGAGCCGTGAGGCGGCCGGTAATATCGGGCGTTCCGTAAAAGTTCAGCTGTGTGTAGGTGGAGTGTTCGCTGGCCACGATGGGAAGGTTGGTACCCCGTAACAGGTTGACTGGGGGTGCGTTGTTGAAAGCCGCAGTCAACTCGACGTGAACGCGACGCGGATGGGTTGCTGCCCACAGGCCACGGCGTAGCGGGCTGACTGCCGTGCCCAGCGTGTACACCAGCAAGCCCGCGAACAAAACAAAACCAGCCTGCCGGGAACGATCGCCTAACTCCGCCAAAAGGGCCACGAGGGCGATCTGCATTCCAACGGCAAATTCGATCACATAGAAGGGCCGGTACACGTGGATCAGGAAAGAGATCGGGAGCGCGTAGATCGGGAGCAAAGCCAGGGCAACGACCAGGACCCACTCCGGCGTACTGAAACCTGTGTTGCTGGCTGCGACTACGGGTTCAGCGGCCAGTTGACCGCGCCGGGAGTAGGCCAGCCACACCAGGTAGAGCACCAGCATGGCATAAAGAAAAATGCTGGGAGGAAAAAGCAGCAGCTTGTAGGGCGTAAACAACATGGACAGATGGGGCTGCGACCAGAAATGTCCACCGTAGTATTGCCGGGCGAGCCGCTGCCCGTGGATGACCGGAACCAGTCCCAGGGGAAACAGCAGAATCGCGACCCAGATGGGGAAATCGATGTGCCTCCGGCGGTAGTCCCGGACCAACTCCGCCAGCGCAAAGGGAAGAAAGAGCAGAATGGCGAAGGTGTGCGCATTCAAGGCGAAAGCCAGGCCGAACCATAGTCCGATCAGGCTTGGAATGCGGTTTTTTGCCTTACCCACGGCAGTCTGCCAGCAGAACAGCGCCAGGGCTGTGCCCGCAATCATCAGCACATAGCCGCGGGCTTCGATACCGAAATCGCGCATCCACCAGGGCGCAAACAGCAGAATGCCCGTGGACAGGGCGAAGCTGGAAGGGTAGCGCCTGCGCACAAAAAGGAAGACCAGGCTCAACATGCAGGCAAAGGCGAAGATGAACGGAAGACGAGCCGAGAGCTCCGGACTGAAAGGCATCTTCAGGGCGAGGTGAACGATCAGGGCGCAGGTGGCGCTGGTAGTGTCCTTGCCCTGGTTAAAGAAGTCCAGAATGGCATGCACCGTGGGCAGCGATGCCGCTTTAACGGTCACCAGTTCGTCGTACCAAAGCAATTTTTCGCTCGCTTCGCCCAGGGAGACCAAGACATAGAGGCAAAGGAGCAGAACTCCCAACGCACCACCGTGCGCCGCGGTAAACGCCGCGGCCTGATGCCAGCGGCGGCGCAGGGTCGAGTCTTGAGGCGTACGAACCGGAACAGAAGCGAGCATAAGGTGTCTTCGAGGGTTTACGGGTTGGCCCCATGTAACCCTATCGAGAGGCGCACGTCAACCTTTATGCGGGCTTCCCTGTGCTGTGCGCGCTCTTCCTTCGCTGCCGCCGGTTGCGTGAAACGTATGCCAAAATAACCCATGCAGGCTACCTCGCCAGAAGGCTTTAGGCTCCAATCCCTTGGAGAATACAGGCTGGATAACGCCTTTGATGAAATGTTCGCGAGCGAGGGAGTGCTGCGGGAGCACTACGCACCGCTGCTGGAGCACTTTTCCGCCCTGCCCGCAGCCGAGGTGCAGCGCCGCAAGCAGGCCGCGGACCTTGCCTTCCTGAACCAGGGCATCACCTTTACGGTGTACGGCAAAGACGAAGGCACGGAGCGCATCTTTCCCTATGATCTGCTGCCGCGCATCATCACGGCGGCCGAGTGGGCGCACGTGGAGAAGGGCCTTACCCAGCGGATCACGGCGCTGAACCTGTTCCTGAAGGACATCTATAACGAGGGCCGCATCCTGAAGGACGGCATCGTGCCACGTGAGCTGATCTACAGCTGCCCGCAGTTCCGCCGCCAGATGAAGGGTCTGGCCGTTCCACGCAATGTGTATGTCGCCATTTGCGGAACGGACCTGATTCGCCTGGAAAGTGGCGAGTTCGTGGTGCTCGAAGACAATCTGCGGGTACCCAGCGGCGTAAGCTACATGCTTACCAACCGGCGCGTGATGAAGCGCATCTTTCCGCAGCTGTTTCGCAATTACAACGTCCGCCCGATCGAGCATTACACCCAGGTCCTGCTCAGCACGTTGCGTTCGCTCGCGCCGGAGGGCCGGCCGGAGCCGAACATCGTGCTGCTCACGCCGGGGGTCTTCAACTCCGCCTACTTCGAGCACGCCTACCTGGCGCGGCAGATGGGCATTGAACTCGTGGAAGGCCGCGACCTCGTGGTGCACGACAATATCTGCTACATGCGCACAACCAGCGGCCTGCGCCGTGTGGATGTGATCTACCGCCGCGTGGATGACGACTTTATCGATCCGCTTTCGTTCCGGCCGGACTCGATCCTGGGCGTGGCGGGGCTGTTCAACGCATACCGTGCGGGCAACGTCACGCTGTCCAACGCCTTTGGCACGGGTGTGGCCGATGACAAGGCCGTGTATGCCTATGTGCCTTCCATCATCAAGTACTACCTCGGTGAAGATCAGATCCTGAACAACGTGAAAACGTACCTTTGCGCCAACGACAAGGAACGGCAACACGTGCTGGCCAACCTGGACAAGCTGGTGGTGAAGGCTGTCGGTGAATCGGGCGGCTACGGCATGCTGATCGGCCCGCAGTCCTCGGCGAAGGAACGCGAAGAGTTTGCAGACAAGATTCGCGCCAACCCAAGGAACTACATTGCGCAACCCACGATCAGCTTTTCCCGCGCACCCTGCCTGATCGGCGACGAAATGGAACCGCGGCACGTGGACCTGCGGCCTTACGTGCTATATGGCGACAAGGTGACCATTGTGCCGGGTGGTCTGACGCGCGTCGCGCTGCAGCGAGGTTCGCTTGTGGTGAACAGCTCGCAGGGCGGAGGCTCAAAGGACACCTGGGTGCTCAGCTAGCCTGAACTCGGCTCAGCTCGGCTCAGGATTCAGGGCGTTTCCGGAGCCGGTGCTGCTTTCTGCCGGTACAGCAGGTAGGGGCCGAGGTGCCGGACGGGAACCCAGCTCTGCGCCAGGTGTGCCGCAAATGCTTCTCCGCGAGAGTACAGGGGCTGGTTGCGGATCCGGTAAGGAAGTCTGTAGCCCTGCAGGGCCGCGAGCTGCGCGATCAACGGCGGCGGCGGCTGGAGGACGGGGTACGGCACCAGCGCCCAGGGGCAACGGTCCGTGTCCCTGATAGAGCGCGCCTCGCCTTTCAAATCCACCATGTTGACCCAGTACGCGTAAAAGCCGGGACGGGTCAGATGCCTCCCATCCAGCTGCGTTTCAATGGACGGACTGATCTCCATCGGGGTCGACACACAGCCTTTGGCAGCCATCTCGTTCAAGGTGCGGACGTCAAGCCGATAGTTGACCTCCGGCTGCGGCTGCAGCAGTGTGGCAAAGTCCGGCCCGCGATGGCGTATGACCGCGACGAAGTCCCGCTGCAGCGGCAAAGGCAGGCGGGGTACGACGGTGTTCGCCAAGGTGACCGTGGTGCGGCGTTGAAAGAAGCGCTGGTTCACGTATTGCGACCAGAAAACCAGCAGGACCAGTGCACCGATCCAGGCAAGACGGGCCTTTGGGGGAAATGCGCTGATGACTACCAGGGAAAGCACCAGCAAACCCGCGCCGTTGAAAAAGACATGCAGCGGGTCGGAGCGGCCGAGTGCCGCGGGCGTGAACGCAATGGCAATCGCGTAAAGAGCGACAAACCGGGCTCCGGAAACGTCATGCAGGTTGAGCAGGCGTCCCATCCCGAACGGAACCAGCCACACAAGCGCGAAAAGAAAGATGATGGTGTGCGGGTAGGGTCCTACGGGAAGGTTGAGCGCACCACGACCGAAAGAGGAAGTCGTGGCGAGAAACGTCCGGCCCAGGGTAAGCAGCAACGTGAGCGTCACCGCCAGGGGCAGGATGGCCACTGCCAGCCATCGCCAACCGGATTGCCATGCACGAAGAAGACCGAAGGCACAGACGCCGAAAGCCATGGCCAGGCCGAGTTCCGGAGAGATCAGCAGCACAGCAACCTGCGACACGGAAAGCCATACCGCGGTGGGCAGCACGGAGCGGCTACGGGTGGCTAACATCAGCAGAGCAAAGGGTGTTAAAAAGCGGAAATAGGTATAGTTCAGTCCCACATGCGGCACCAGGGCCCCTGCCGCGAACAAGACAAAAGCGGCCTTGCGCAGGCCGGGCCGAATGGGCAGGACGTTGAGCAGGTAAACAAGAAACAGAAGGCCCAGCACGCTTTCAACGATGAGGGTTATGTAGTACGCGAGCGGGATCGAGCCATGGAACAACCGGCTGAGCCACACCTCCGGCAACAGCAAGAGGGGGCCATACGCAAATTCAAGATTTGTGTACAGAGGGAAACCGGTGTTGCGGCGCACCGTGGCCTGTTCCAGAAAGTATCCAACATCCCCGAGATAACGCTGATGAGAGGCCGTGACCAACCAGCCTTCAACCGCGATGACCGCAGAGGAGGCGAGCAGGACCACGGCCACAAAGGGCCATCGAAGGGGATCGTATACCGTTGGGACAAGGGAAGGTGCAGACCGGCGCTGCCATAAGGTGAGCGTCAGGACCAGGAAGCTGAGAGCCACGGCAAAGAGCACGGCAACGCTGTTATTGAAGCCTGCCAGGTAGGAGTCAGAGACTATGGCGACCGGCTTCATCGGAACGATCAACGGGATCAGGAAGACGAGGGCAGACGCCGAAACAAGGACCAGAGTGGCGTAAATGAAAGGAGTTCGTTGGACAAGACTTGATGACCGCCTGTTCAAATCCTTTTTGACGTCACTCCGCGGTGGCGTAGCGATACTGGACACATTGCCTCCTGAGATTCAGCGTTCAGGCGCTTGGGAAACGGCAGCGAAGGCGTGCACGCAGAACCGGGACAGAACTAGGTAGCGAGGGGCGACTCGCTGGCGACAGTGTGCAAATCTTTCTGTTCTCGCTCGACGACGACCTCTTTCGTATCAGGGTCGCGTTGGCGTCGCGCTACATGACTTTCCAAAAGCAGGACCGCAGCAACGGCAGTAAAGGAGCAGAGCTCCCCATAAATACGGGTCTCAAGAATGACCCCGGTATAGAACATTACGGCTAACCAGAACGGAAGGATGTAAAGATAATTCGCAAATCGCTGAGGACGAAGCTGCGCCCGCAAAATCACGACGACAGGCAGGATATAGCCACAAATATTGAGAAGAATGGGCCAAAGTCTTGGACGAAGCCGACCGATATTGCCCCAGAGACGGACGAAGTTCTCGGAATTGTCGTTGTGCCGGAAATGGTAGGCAAGGGGCAGCTTCACAGCCAACCAGATGCCACACAGTAGAAGGACGCGCGGCCAGGACACCTGGCGAAGAGAAAACCTCTCGCCCAGCGACAGGCTCGAGCCCGATCGCATCTTGTGCAAAGACACTTTGCGGGACGCGACGTCCAGCAGATAAATACCGATCAGGAACAGCGTCGTTTCGCGATTCAAGGTTCCGAAGAACATCACCGCCACCAACGGCCAAAACCGGCGGGTATAGATGGCCAAAAGGCCGCCGGTAAAAAACGCGAGGGACGGCATGTCGTACGGGTAGCTGAAGTTCGCGTCGATGTGCACAACATAGGTCCACAACGTGAGAACCATGAAGGCTGGGAAGACGAGCGCTTCCAGTGTGCCGGTTAACGTCACCGCACGGTAGAGCCGGACGGTGAAGTAGGACGCCAGCGAGAACGAAAGCAAGGAAATCAGGTAAAAGGCGAGCGTTTCGGGCGTCGCTGCCGAGGGCGCGTCAAAGCCGCCGCGGGGATGCGCCAAATGCCGCATCACAAACGACGAGTGGTTAATTGGCCACATCAGGACGATGGGAAGGATCCGCTCCTGAAAGGGCAACCGTTCTTTCCCGGCAAGGTACCGGGGCATATTCAGGTAAAAGGTGGTGCTTACGACGTAATAGCGAACAAACTGGAGCGTTGCACACGCGTACAGGACCCACGTGAAGTAGGTGAAGAACGCTTTCTTCAAGGGGACTCTCCCGAAATGTTCAACATCACTCTGTAGAACGAGTGATGCGGGATTACGGATGTACCCCGCTTCCCGTTCCGTGTACTTGAGATGTCCGAGCAAGGCTGGGCGGGCAGGAATTTACGCACAAATCTTCCCTTGCCCGCTCTTTGTGCACAGACGCTGTATGCGATACGATCACTCCCCCTGCCGCACAAGGGACCGAACGTCAAAGGCCAACATCGTCAAAGGCCGACATCTAAGCTGAGTGGAATGTTCTCCGACAACAAGCTACGACGTGAAACTGCTTTTTCCTGGCGTGGATCAGGCTGCCATCGGCTGGTCATGCCCGGCATCCTGGCCTGGCTATTCGGGGCGTTACTGGCAGGAACGGCGCAGACACCAAGCCATGCTGCCCAGAGTTTAAAGGCAACGCGGCTCGTGCTGATCGATCAGGACGGCTCTGGTCCCGCTGGTTCGAATCAGATGGCCATGATGGCGCTTTTGCAGGCACCCGCAGTGCGTGTGCTCGGGATCACGATGGTCTCCGGCAATGCCTGGGAGCCGGAGGAGGCCGCGCACACCCTACGCATGCTGGAACTCATCGGCCGGCCCGATGTGCCTGTGGTACCCGGTGCCATCTTTCCGCTGCTGCGCACGCGCGAGGAAGCCCTCGCCGATCGGGCCCGCGACGGGCGCTTCGCCTGGTACGGCGCCTGGGGTTCACTGACCGATCACACCAGCAACGAGCCTTATCATGCCCCGGAGACGGTTCCCTCTTTGATCGAAGGCGAGCCGGCAACGAAGCCGGCAAACGAGGACGCAGCCCACTTCATCGTGCGGCAGGTGCACGCACATCCGCACGCGGTGACAATCTATGCCGCCGGGCCGCTGACCAACATTGCCCTCGCGCTGGCGATCGATCCACACCTGGCGGAGTTCACGCAGGGCATCGTGATCATGGGAGGCAGCCTGAACCCGCAAACGGCAGACCCGGAGTATGCCGACCATCCTCGCCACGAATTCAACTTCTGGTTCGATCCGGAAGCGGCGCACATCACGCTGCGCGCCCCGTGGCCCCGTATCGAACTCACGCCGGTAGATATCTCACTCAAAACGCACTTTACCGCGAAGCTGCTGGCGGAGATTGCGACCTCGAAACAACCGGCCGCGCAATACCTGGCCCGCTACACCGGCAACGAGTTCTATTACATGTGGGATGAGCTTGCGGCATGCGCCTGGCTCGATCCGTCCATCATCACGAAAGAAGAAACGCTCTACGTTGATATCGATTTCGAGCGCGGTCCTGACTACGGCGACACCCTGACGTGGGATGAGGCAGGCAAGCCGCAGCGTTCGGACCTGCGCGCAGTGCACGTGCAACAGGAGCTCGACGAAACTCGATTCTACAAATTGTTCGCGCAGCTGATGCAGGCGCCGCCACGTAGGCCCTAGCCGGTCAAGCGTGTAAATTGGGTACAATCCAGCTGCCTTCCGGAGGTTCCTATGCTTTCCCGCGTCGCCGACTCACTCTATTGGATGTCGCGTTATCTGGAGCGTGCGGAACACACAACACGACTGCTGGATGTGAATCTGAACCTCATGCTGGATGAGACTGCCTCCAGTGCAGACCACCGCTGGCCACGCCTGCTGGCCGCGCTCGGCGATCCGGCCCAGGCCAGGTGGCAGGGCAATCCCTATGCACTGGCGGACACACTCACCTTCGACATGGAACTGAAATCGTCCGTGCTTTCCTGCATCGTGGAGGCCCGCGAGAACTCCAGACATGTGCGGGAACAGATCTCCACGGAGCAATGGCACCGCCTGAATTCCCTCTATTTGGACGTAACACGGCCACAGCATCGCAGCGTCATGCAGATCGAATCACCGCAGGCCTCCAGCGAGGTGCCCTCCGCATTTCTTGGGCAGGTGCTTGAGGCCGTTCACCAGTTTCAGGGTGTTACCGACTCCACGATGAGTCATGGGGAAGGCTGGCAATTTATCCAGGTAGGCCGGTTCCTTGAACGTGCCAGTGCCACCGCCAGGCTGCTGGAAGCCTACCAGGAGGATCTCTGGGCGCAGCCGGAACGCGCCGGCGAAAATAATCTCTACCTGGAGTGGATGGGTCTGCTGCGTAGCGCGACCGCCTTCGAAGCCTACTGCAAGGTCTATACCGCGGACCTTACCCCGGAACGCATTCTGGAATTTCTGCTGCTCGACCCCGAGTTCCCGCATTCGCTGCGCTTCTCGATCGAAGCCGTCGAAAGTGCACTGGGCAAAATCAATGCCAAGAGTGGACTCAAGGGACCCAGGAGCCAGAGCGAAGAACTGCACCGCATCGCCGGCCGGCTGAGCGCGCAGCTCAGCTTTTCCGGCATCGAGGAGGTGCTAAACGGCAACATCGTGGACTACCTGCAATCGATCCAGCAGCAGTGTCAGGCCATTCACGAGAGCATCTACCAGCTCTATGTGAACTATCCCATCCAGATGGCGTTGGCAGGCTGATCGCCGCTTGCACGCCTGCGGCGGCCACCGAAGTTGCGACGAAAGGGCCTATGTATTACTCCATCCGCCATTTGACGAAGTTTCGCTATGAAAAGGCCGTTTCGGAAAGCATCATGGAAACGCGCATGCATCCGCGCTCCGATGCCAACCAGCGCTGCCTTACGTTTCAGCTTTCGGTAACCCCGCGTTGTCGTGTCTTCAGCTACCGCGATCACCTGGCCAATCACGTCCATCATTTCGATATTCCCGGCGGGCATGGGCAACTGGTGATCGTCGCAGAATCGCTTGTGGAGGTGCAGCCGCAGTCCCCTCTGCCTGACAGCCTGCCCACCGCGGCATGGGCTGAACTGGATCGTGCGGTGCATGCGGACGACTACTGGGAGATGCTGCTGCCCAGCGAGTTTGCTACACCCACGGAAGCGTTGCAGGAGCTCGCCTCTACGTTCGATCTGCGCCGCCGTGATGACCCGCTGAGCGTGCTGCACCGGCTGAACCGCCAGATCTTCGAGTACTTCGACTACAAGCCGCACACAACGCAGGCCGATTCACCGATCGACGTTGCACTGACGACGAGGGCCGGCGTCTGCCAGGACTTTGCCCACATCATGACCACGCTCGTGCGGAGCCAGTTGCAGATTCCCTGCCGCTATGTGAGCGGCTATCTCTACCATGGGGAAAAAGGACCCAACGGTTCCACGGACCGTTCCGACGACACGGCCACGCATGCCTGGGTAGAAGCGTTTCTGCCCGAATTCGGCTGGGTGGGCTTCGACCCAACCAACAACCTGAGCACCGGCGAGCGCCACGTACGCACCGCCATCGGCCGCGACTACGCCGACGTGCCCCCAACCCATGGCATCTTCCGTGGCCGCACACCGAGCGAACTAACCGTTGCTGTCCGCGTCACGCCCAGCGAAGGCACGCCGTCACTGGACTTCGAACTGCCAGTCCCGGAAGACTGGTCGATCCTGGTGGAGAAAGCACAAGCCCTACCCGAGCAGCCAGCCCCCGCACGACGGCAGCATCAACAGGCGCAGCAGCAGCAACTCGGCGGTACATTGGAACGACTCTATTCCGGTCTATGCGACCGATAACAACAACTCCGAATGAAAGGGCCGGTGCTTGATGAGCATCGGCCCTTTTTTTGCAGTGTTTTTTAGAATATGAGTCGGGCGCCAATGGTTGCGTGCCGGTTATCGCTAGTGCCAGCGTTACCTCGGAAATTACCGAAAGTTCCATTAGCTCCAACATCGTCGATGTTGGGATCGGGAATGCCGTAATAGCCGCGATTGAGAACGTTGTATAACTGGAATTGTAGCTGGACGTTGATCCGCTCAGTCACCTGATTGTTTTTGTAGATACTCGCGTCAACATTGTTGTAGCTGTCTCCGCGCAGCGTGTTGCGGCCGACGCCAGGAAAAGGATTGCCCAGAGCAATCGCCTCTGCCGTGTTGTTGATGAGGAAATGCTCGGCGCTTCGAGCAACGATGGCTCCGGTAGCTCGATCCTTATACACACCATTACCGGAGTTATAACCGACGTTGCCGATGGGAGCGTTAGCATTCACAAGAATTGGACGGCAAGAATCCAATCCAATGAATGCCGAATTGAAGCGCGAATCACAGAAACTCCCGCCTGAATCTCCAAGCGCCTGATATGGCGTGAACGGCTGACCACTGTTGAAAAGGTAGATAGTGTTGAACTGGAAGCCTCCGAGAGCTCTCCCCACCAAAGTGTGCGTTTGCTTAAAATGCGGATCCACATACGTCAAGCCGATAGACGTAACGTTTGGAAAGGAGTTGCCACTCACAGCCCGTTCACCGATGTTAGTGTCAAGTGGATTTTGGGAGAAGGCAATGGTAGATCCGGCACCGGTACCACTGCCGAAAACTTCACTAGCGTTATCGACGGTACGACTGAAAGTGTAACCGACGTTGGCGGCAAGGCCATGGTAGGCCCGGGTTGTTACCTGTGTCTGGATACCGTTATAGACGTTGAAGGACGTGTTGGCGCGGGTCCTTACGTTGGTTTGACCGCAGTGTAGACGGCCAATGTCGGCCCCTCCGGTTAATGTGCTATTAGCTGCCGTGCAGAGACTGCTTGGCGCCACGATGTTGGGAAAAGCGGCCGCTACTGGGGCGAGATACGGATTGGCATTAAGGCTTTGGAAGTCACCCGTGGTGTGTGCACCAACATAGCGCACCTCTACCACTGCAGCGGCACCCACTTGGTACTGGATACCCAAAGAGTAAGTTTGTGTATAGGGCTGGCGGAAATTGCTGGGCACCAAGGTCTGATTGAAGAGACCAGGATTAAGTCCCCTGGGCAGGTACTTGGTATCCTGGGCGCGGACCGATGTCGAATTAGAACCACCTGTTGGAACGCAGGAAAGTCCCGTGTTGCTGCAGTTGTTAATTGTTGTCGCTAGTACCACGGGCGCGGAGCCATAAGAATTCAGAAAAATATTGTAGAAGGCCGGTGAAATGTTTACTGAATAGCCACCCCGCACAACCAGTGCCTTCATTTGACTCGGATTGTAAGCAAAGCCTACACGCGGCTCGAAGTGTCTGTAATCTTCTGCCACGGAGGGAAAAGTTGTAGCGGATAAAGGAAGCGCCGTGTTGAATAGCGGATTGGGACCTGTCTGGTTTGCGACGCTGATGTTATGCAGAAGGTTGATGCTAGAGGTGAAGTACTCCCATCGAATGCCAAGGTTGGCCGTGAAAGAAGGATTGACCTTCCAATCATCCTGCAGATACACGGCCCAATCCGGTTCGGTGAAATGAATTGCCGGGCTACCAGCAGCAAGAGAGAGCGTTGTGACACCTTGGATTAAACCGTTCAGACCTGGAACAGAGGTACCGAGCCCAGTGGACCCAAAGTTATAGCCACCGCTGATTGTAGGCAAAAAGACATTGGGCGAATTCTGATACTCGAATGCCCCGCCGAACAAAAGCGTGTGCTTACCGGCGACGAAGGTCGCATTATCCTGAACTTGCGTGTCCTTTACGGTGCGACCCTGGGGAAGATTCGTCGCCAAACCAAAACTGCCGATACTTATCGTTCCTCCGGTAACTGTCGTCCGTGTACCGTTGGAAATTGTGAACGCGGACGGACAGCCTGATAGATTGCTCACAGTACAGCTCGCGTATCCGCCTCCATCAAAGACAAGCGCGGACTGCTGAAAGCTGTAACGAGCCTGATTGGTGATACGCGAGGAAAAGATGTGCGTCCAGTCGCCGCCGACCGAATGGGTCCGGTTCGTAACATTAACGTAGCCACCAGTTGCAAATGTACCCGAACCTGGAATCGTTGGATTTAGCTGGTAAAAATAACGGAGAAAGAATCGATCCTTCGGAGTCGCCTGGTAATCCAACCGCCCGAGCACCTCCTCATCTGTAGTGAATTGAGAAAGGAATCGACTGTACTGAGAAACTTGAATCGTTTGCGGCGTGACACCGTCAGTGACGGTAACTGTTTGTGGGGTTCCTACAGGAACTGGATTGCCAGCTGGGATGGTATAGGGGTTATAAAGAACCAGCGACTGCACGCCAGGGCTATTTGGGTACACACTTGCCAACTGTTGAATAGCTGCAGGCGTTGGAAAGTATCCCGACGTTCCTGTACCAGACAGATAAGGAGCGCCCCCATAGAATGTTCGGTCAAA
>CAXTZL010000041.1:0-17427 GCA_964248555.1 uncultured Bryocella sp. | reverse complement strand
ATGTGTTCCGTCGCCCAGATCTGCCCATGCGGATGCGGATTGCTCGCACCCATCATGGCGCCGCGGTTCTCAAAAATCTGCACATACGCGATCCCGGGCCGCGCACCCAGCTCCGCCTCCTGCGCCGCCCACACCTCCACCACACGGCGTATGCCGTCGATCGGCATCGTCGCCAGCGTGAGGTCATGGCGCGGATCAAAGCAGACCACACGGCACACACCACGCTCCGTGGAGGCCCGCAGCAGGCCGGCGCCGCTCTCATCCATCGTGGCGTCCTGCACGTCGGGCTTCAGCGCGGCAAAGTCATTCTCAAAGACAAACGTTTCCGTGTAAGGGGGCGTCACATGCCCGCCAGCGCGGGTATTGCCCGGGCAAAGATAGCATTGCGGATCGTAGGAAACAGTGGCCGCCGCCGTCGTGGACTCCGTCTGACCCTGCCACGGACGCTGTGTGCGGTGCGGCGAAACCAGCACCCACTCACGGCGCAACGGATTCCAGCGGCGATGCGGATTCTCAAGCAGCTTCGGATCCATCATGCCTGCACCTTTGTCTGTCCGGCATCGAAACCGTTGCGGCGCACTGCCCCATCCACCGCCGCGCAAACATACACCGGCGCCTCGATGCCATAACGTGCGCGATACGCCCCACGCATCGCTTCACCAAACCTTTCGGCATGCTCCGCCGCCAGCAGGTTCACCGTGCATCCACCGAATCCCCCACCCGTCAGCCGTGCGCCATAGCAGCCCGGCAGCGTCATCGCCGTATCCACCAGAAAATCGATCTCCTCAATGCTGGCAGCGAAGTCATCGCGATAGCTGGCATGCGCCGCATGGATTGCCCGTCCCAGCGCCACCGGATCACCGGCCAGCATGGCCGCACGCGCTTCGCGCACACGGGCATTCTCCGTCACCACGTGACGGCAGCGCTTGTAAGCCTCGGGCGCAATCTCCGCCTCGCAGGCCTCCAGCTGCGCGACGCTTGCGTCGCCCAGGTCCCTAAGCTCCGGAAAGCGCACCCGCAGCACCGCCTGCCCCTCTTCGAGCTCCCGGCGCCGCGTCCTGTACTCCCCTTCGGCTACCGAATGTTTCACATCCGAATTCACAATGGCAATCCGGCAGTCCGCCAGCCCGCCTGCATTCATCGGCAGCTGCTCGGACTCCAGGTTTCGAGTATGGATCAGCAGCGCGTGGCCTTCTTCCGCGGCCGTGACCACAAACTGGTCCATAATGCCGCACGGCGAGCCCACAAACCGGTTCTCCGCCCTTTGGCACAGCAGCGCAATTTCTGCTCCCGGCAGCGTGCGTCCGCTGTGCCGCAGCAGCGCCATCGCCGTGGCCACCTCGACAGAGGCCGAAGAGCTCAGCCCCGCGCCCAGGGGCACATTGCTTTTCAGCTGCAACGCAAACGGCGGCGGCTGGATGCCCATCGCCTGCAGCTCGCGCAGCACGCCCACCGGGTAGTCGCTCCACTTGCCCGTGCGCCCCGAACGGTCGTCGGCAGCAAGCCGCAGCTCCTCAGGGAATCCCTCACTGGTGAAGCGATACCCTTCAGGTGCTGCGCTCACGCTTGCCACAGTGTAGAAGGGAATTGCCACAGGCAGCACCAGGCCGCCGGTGTAATCGGTATGTTCGCCGATCAGGTTCACACGCGCCGGCGCCGAAACAGTAAGCGCCACACCGGAAGCGTCGGGGAAAGAAGACATTACTGGAGAGTTTGAAGAAGTCGTCAAGTCGGTTCCACTCCCCTCTATTATGGCGCGTCCGCCGCCGATCTGCTGCTCGCCAACCTTCGTGGCGCCGCCAGTGATCCCGCCGCCGGCCCGCCGCCTTCCTCCGCTTTGCCCGCTCTCTCGGCAATCCGGTCACCCGCCTCGACCGCACCGGAATGACCCGCAACTTCGCCATACCAGGTTCAAGCGGTACGTCGACGAGCATGAACGGAAAAACCGGACCAACTCACGAACGTTTGCCAGGTTCGAGCACCGGACATCGTGACATGGGAGGAATAGTCCTCGGTAACGGGACCACTCACGCGGCAGTCAGGTCAGACTCACATCACAGTTCTCCAGAACGGGAAGAAAAACGGACGCGCTTCTTAACTGCGCTGCAACTTCACTTGATCTACCGGAATCGTGAAAGTTGCAAGCGGAAGCAGCGTAGCCGCAGGTTCCGCAATGGTGCTGACCGCTTTGAACTCACAGACAAGCTGCTGAGGAGTGAGCGTAAGAATGCCATAGCCATGCGTGGATGAATTAAAGAACTCAATCCACGGGTTAGCGGCTCGAATCGTGTCAGAAAGCAGCGCCGGGGAAATCCCCATATGCTTTGCCGGTACGGGGCGGCTCGGTAGTTTGACCGTGGCTTCGATCTCCTCGGCGAAGTTGGCTGAAGTGATGGACCCGACCATCAACTCAACACCGATGTGCGATTCGAATGGGTTATCGAAGTCGGTCTTGAGATAGCCGGCGATGAAACTATGCAGGTCGCCGGTCAGAGCCACAAAATTCTTAAGGTTTGAGTGCTTCACCGAATTCAAAATAGCGTTGCGCTCTTGTTGGTAGCCGTCCCACTGATCCAAATCAATAAAAAGGGGACCAAACTTGAGCTGCATGAGCATGACCTCATTTGCCCAAAGCTTCCAGGTAGCCTGCGTGGTCTCCAGCTTATTTGTGAACCAGGCACGTTGCGTGGAGCCGAGCATTGACCGGGACGGATCCCTCATCTCGGAACAGCCAAGAGAGAAATAGCGTTGACCAATCTCCTTTGAGCCGCAGGGCGGAGCGTCCCGGTACAGGCGCTCGTCTGTCACCACAAGCTCAGCAAGGGTGCCAAAAGAGAAGGTGCGGTAAACCTGTATGGAGTTTTCCCATCCTTGGCTGGCGTTAAAGGGTGTATTCGCTAACCCGTACTCGCTCCAGGCCTGATTGGCGGCGAGGCGAAGTGCCGATTGCGGCGTCGTTGCAATAGCGGGCGCAATGTTGTTATCGGGACGGAAGTCCTGATGGCAATCATTTGCAAACTCGTGATCATCCCAGAGCAGGATATAGGCAAAGTTTTCGTGCACAGCCTGTTGGCTTGGGTCGGAACGATAGACCTTGTAAAGATGCCGGTAGTCGTCGACGTTCTGCGAACCTGACCGCCGGAAGGGAAGGGCGGCACGGTGCGCACCGGGTTGTTCTGAAAGGACCCAGAATCGATGGTCTCGTAGATGTAGTCACCCAGATGAATGACATAATCGACCTGCTCTTCTGCCAGGTAGGTCAACGCGTTGTAGTAGCCGTTGCCGTAATCCTGGCAAACAACGTAGCCGAATCTGAGCTCCGCGAGCGAGTCCGTCGGCAACGGAAGTGTTTTGAAGCGGCCAACCCGCGAAGGCACCTGGTTATAGAGAAAGCGGTAGTAAAACTGCGTAAAGGCGCCCAGAGCGGCATCGGCTATCGCAATCTTTACGGTCCCATCCTTGTCGTTGGCAATCGCCGCTACCCCTTCGAGAAGAACGGTTGCTGGCGTAAAGCCCGGGTCCGTGCCAATTTGCCACGCCACTGCGTCGGCGGAGGGACTAGCCTGCTGGGTGGGGTCCACACGGGTCCAAAGCACGATACCATTCGAACGCGGATCGCCCGATGCAACCGACTGCGGGTAGATGGCTGTCTGTTGGGCGGCGGTGACAGAAGGGCTGACCTCGAAGAGATGATCATGATCCGCCCGGGAAAAACCGGGGCTGCTTGTATCGAGCATTGAAGTACTCCCGTGCTGATCAGCAAACTAATATGTATCCATGCTGGCGTGAAACCCGCGATCAGCATCGTGCAGAAAAGTGTGCCGGTAAAGGCGCGCGGAAAGCCTCCCTGCAGGGTGTTGTTGGCGAGATTGAAGAGGTTGAACGGTAGCTTAAGCTACTCGAAGGGGCCGACCTCGTCCTTATAGTAAATGGTGCCGAAGTCTACGCGGGCACCATCAGCACCTCGACATTTGTGAGGAAAGCAAAGCGTAGCTTGGCGATGCAGCACCGGCCGGGCAATACGCATGTCCACTCCCCGAAGCGGCCAAGCCGTCAGACGAGATCAAGCCCGGCCTCCACAAGGCGGTCTTGCGTGTACTGGGCCCAGTCGGTCTATCCAGCTGTGAGCGGCGGCTTGTGAGCCGCTTTTCCGGCCGTCATCGAACGACGACTACGCTTCGTATGGCTTTGGTGTGAGGCGTTCACCGCATCCGAGCAACGGCCCTCCCTTGTTGCTCGTACCGTCACCAACCGAACGCTTCCAATCCGAACGACGGCCTAAACGCGTAAGTAAAAGGAGTTGTTGAGAACGCACGCCTCTCAACAGCTATACACCTGAGGTCACGACCGCAATGCCGTTAAGGGTCGCACGACCGGCCCTCGCAAAAACTGCACGGAAGCCGTTCGCGCGCTCTGCTCTGAGGCCGGCAGACCCCTGTATACGTATCGAAGCAGCAACCAGCTTGCCCCACATTCCTTTAGAGGGTGAAGGCAAGCTATGGATGGAGAATGGTTCCCAAATGCAGGGCAAAGTGCTGATCGTCGATGATCAACGCCGCATCGCTGACGCTCTCGCAACTATTTTCCGAAACGCAGGTTATCGCAGCAAGGCTGCTTATTCAGCGGAAGCGGTGCTCGACTCAGTCGAGCAATGGACTCCTCCTTTGGCGAATCTCGATGTCTTTCTACCCGGAAGGAACAGAATGGAGCTTGCGCACAGGCCCAGAGAGATCTTCCCCGGAGTGTCACATCCTGCTCATCTTCAGACAGTCCGCAGCCAACGATCTGCTGGAGGCAGAGGAGGCTTCCCACGCAGGGACAGCTTTACCCAAACCCATTCCGCCGGGCGATCTGCTCGACTTAGCCGCTGCATGGTTACAGTAAGGATCTATCCATGAAGTCTTCCTCAGCTCTTATCTCACCTGAAGAGATTGCCTATGCGGCTGCTCTTTTTATGGCGGCCGCCAAGGGGCAGCTGCCCGGCTACTCGGGGTTGAGCCCTGAAGAAGAGGTGTCCTGTCACAAGCTCTATTCGGGTCTGACCGGCTCTAGCATCACGCCGGGTTCGAGCGAGAGCTTCACCACAAAGGCTTCGTTGTACGCCGTTTTCCGCCAGTTCTGGGCGTTCTACAAAGAGGAAGTGGAACAGGAATCCATTTGTGGCCGCACTCTCGCCTTCCATCTGCTCATGGAATGTACACGTGGCTATGCAATTCAGGGCTGGACGAGCCCGATCGAAGGGCAGGAAAGAGAGGTCAACCTGCATCCCGCAGTGATCCAGGCAATCGGCGGTGTGCGCTTCTACCCAAACAAAGGGTTCTGCCGGAAGGAGTTCGAAGCGGAGATCCGTTTGCATGCGATCTGCCAGTGACGACCTCATGACCGCAGGAGCTGCCTTTGTGCATTCAGGCTGTGAGCGCAAAACCACATAACGATTCCTTATTCTTCGCTAGGTTCACTTCAGCAAGTGTGGCTGTTTGTGGAGTGTACTTCTCCCCGGGGCTCATAAGCACCTTGGCCGGAGACCTGGGGAAACGGAACAAGATGACATGAACTCGAAAGCACACATGTTCAGTTCCGTAATCCCAGGTGTGGCGCTCCCGCCCTCCGTGGACTGTCAAATTCCGAGAAGCTGCTTCGCATTGCCGTTTGCAATCGCAAGGCGCTCCCCGTCGGAGATGGGCAGGTTCTCCAGCCACGACCTCGCTCCGGTCATGGTCAGGTAGGGGTAGTCCACAGAGTAAAGGATGCGCTCGCAACCAAGCGTCGTACGAATGAATTCGAAGTGCGGCAGGTTCAACATCCCACTCGGAGTCACCCATACTTGATCTCGGTATGTCTGTGTGATCGTCCGCCGCAGTCCAGTGACCTCCATAGGAATCGCATCGTCCAGCCGCTGCAGGAAGAACGGAACCATCTCTCCCCAGTGACCGCTGATGATCTTGAGGTTTGGATAGCGATCAAACGCTCCAGACAGAATGAGCCGGAGGACCTGGATGCCTGCCTCGTTATGCCATCCCCAACCAAAGAGCGACAACCGGCGGGTCAGATCCTTGTTAAAGCCGCCGTAATATGGCTCCTGCACCGCACGCAAAGGTGGTCCAGGGTGGACGAACAGTGGAGTATTCAGCTCCGCAAGGGTCGCCAGAATAGGCGCGTAACGCGCATCGTCGAGGAAAGCCGTTTCTCCCGGACGACCGAAGATCAGACTTGCACGCAGCCCCAACTCCTTCACACAGCGCTCCGTCTCTCGACAGGCAGCGTCCGTATCCTGCCAGGGCAACGTCGAGAAACCGCGAAAGCGATCCGGGTGCTTGGCGATCCCTTCAGCCAACCGATCATTCGCAGCAGCCGCAAGCTTGGCTGCTTCCTCGGGCGGCACTGCCTGCGTACTGTTTGTGTAGGAAAGAACCTGCATGTTGATCCCCTCGCGATCCATCGCCGCAAGACGGTCGCCCATGGGCTCGGTCGCGATCTTCATGAACGTTTTCGTATTCACCAGGCTAGGCAGACCGGACGGGTGCCGCGATGGGTCATCCTGATAAATCGAGCCCACATCGAAGAAGTAAGGCTGCTCGGCCTTCATGCGAGCCATCGTGGCCTTGGAAATTTCGGTGTCGATGGTGTGTTCCTCAAGACAGATAATCTGCATAGCCTTTTTTACTCCTGAGCAGTCTGCTGCCAGTGCCGCTCGCACTGCTGTGTGCTTGAAAGATTTGAACGACATGGAGCCTTAGCTCAACCTGAAACCTCATTCTGCAATCCGCTCGTAGGAGCGCGTTGCAGGTGTCTCCGACAGGGTCTGTGATTGGATAACGTTGGCTCCCGCGTGTTGTTTTCGCCTATTTCTTTAGGCGCGCATTTATTCGCTTCATCCCCTTTACCGCCTCCAGAGTGAACTGCGTAATGTGTTCTGCAATGTTGTCTAATTCAGCCGGTGTGAACTCCCACTCTGGCCAGAGGCGGCAGAGGACAGGGCGGCCGTGCACGTAGTGAACAATCTGCCCGACAATGCTGTGAACGCAAAGGCGTGTTTGGGGATGTGTTGGAGGAATCTCCAAAACGCGACTAACCAGTTCGCACAGAATCATCGTCATCGGCCGGATGACCTCTTCCACAACAACAGCCATGCCGGGTGTGGGCCGGGCCATTTCGTGGGCCATCACCTTCGAATACCAGCCAGGATGTTCAGGATGAAACATCTGACGGAAAATATCCGCTATAAACAGGCGGAGGCCTTCTTCCGGCGGAAGCGACGTGAACTGCGTCAACGTCTCGTATATCGATCTGGCAGCGACAGCGGTCTTCAAAGTCTCCGTGTACAACCCGAGCTTGTCGCGGAAGTGGTAATTGATGGCCGCGATGTTCGCTCCCGCGCGGGTGCTGATGTCGCGCACCGTGGCAGCCTCGTACCCCACTTCGCCAAAAACCTCCCCAGCGGCTTCGATCAGTTTGTGGCGAGTCTCGTGTTGCGTCGCATTGAGCATCCGGGCCGGCTCCCTCACGCCTCAATCAAACGTACGATTAAAACAGACGTTTGACAAGGGCCTCATAAAAAAGCTGGCCGCGACTGCGGCCTGCTCTGATTCTCAACTGAACGATAAAGGTCGTGGCTAGTTCGTGAAGTTGGCGTTGATCGCGGAAGCGACCATGCTGTTGAAAGTGGCTAGCGGGATGTCGTAGTAAGGCGTGTTGGTGCTGGCGTTGGGGATGAAGAGGGGCGCAATACCTGGAGGTGTCTGCAGCGAGAGTGGCACCGCGTCATGCTGCTGATCCATGGTGGCCGCGGTGTAGTAGATGCGGACAATTTCGGCTCCGGCAGAGGTCTGGCGCAGTTCAAAGCTCATGGCACCGCCGGGAGGAGTATCGTCGCTCGCGAAGGTGGGCAGAGACCAGTCGGCGCGGAGCAGGCCGCCAACCGCCGCGAGCTGATTGTCGTGGCCTACGAGCATGACGAGCTTCTGCCCCGGTGCACCGAGGGAGTGACCGACCGCGGTGCCGGTAGCAGCTTGGTTGATGGTGTCGGCGATGTGCAAAAGCAGATTGGAGCCGAGTGCCTGTGCAATGTAAGGAGTGCGGTCGGCAAGATCGAAGTCGAGGGTGTGCAGCTTCGCTATATCGATGATCTGTTGCTCAGAAAGACGTCCCCAGCCGATCTGGCCGGGATCCTTGCCGTCGCAGTATTCAAGGATGAAAATTTCGGCGAGGGTGGAGGCGGTATCCACTGACCCGTTAAATGTCACGATGCTGCCAGCAGCGCCGGGGGTGACGGTAAGCGGCATGGCAGCGACGGAGGTCATCCAGCTGGGAGCGTAGGTGAGGTAAGGAATGTCCTGATTTTGGAGTACATCTTCAAGTTCGGTGAGCTGGGCTCCGTAGGCCTGCACGAGCGCGTTAGGGTTGTTGCCAATGCGGCCGCTGAGCGCGGTGGCGGCGAGGGAGGTGTCCGGGTTGCCGAGGTTGGCCTTGACCGGATAGAACAGGGAGTCGGTGGCGCCGTTGGCCAATTCGTTCACCGTAGAAACGGCGGAGGGTAGCAGGCCAGCAGCGAGCGCTTGGCCGGTGGCGTAGGTGCGCTCGGAATTGTCGGCATAGAAATAGACGTTCTTGGCGCCGGCGGTATCGTTGCCGGTGAGAATGCCTTGCTGGGTAAAGTACTGGCGGTAATAGCTGCCCATGATGGTCATGAGCTGGGCACCGTGCACGGTGAGATAGCCAGGAGCGACGGACCAGTCAGGGAAGCCCTGGGTGGCATACAGGTTGTAGCTATCGTTGGTCTTTGTGGGTGGGCGGACGCCGTGGCGGCTGAAGACCAGGGCGAATTGCAGCGTCGTGGTGTCGGGCGTCGTGGTGGTCTGCGCGGGCAGGGCGGGAAGGACGGTCAGGGCGGCGAGCGCCGGCCCGAGGCAACGGGTGGTCAGTGCCTTGAGGGACTGGTTGAGCATGGAAGTCTCCTGAGGATCGACGCTGATGGTTCCAGAAGACAAACAAGCCATGATGAACAGAGCTTCACAGCCACATGAACCTGCAAGCGTTCCTCGTGCCTATTGAGAGCCAAGCGGAGTGGCCAGCATGACCCCACCCTGGCTCCACAACCGATTCTCTCCGCGGTCCAGTCCCAGCGGTGAACCTTCGCCCAAATCACGGGCGAAGATTTCGCCATAATTGCCCACAGACTTTATAACCTGGGCTCCCCAGTGTGGGTCGAGTCCAAGGGCTTCGCCGGTACCGTAGCGCTGTCCAAGAAGCTGCTCTATTTCGGGGCGCGAACTCTGCTCCATCTGTTCCACATTGTCTTTGGTTACGCCCAGTTCCTCTGCTTCAACGATCGTTTCCAGGGTCCAGTGCACGATATTGTTGAAGCTCACATCCTCAGCGAGGCTGGCTGCAGCCAGCGGATCCTGTCGAATCAGCTGCGGGAGAATGGTGAAGTCCCGCTTGCGCCGGGGCTCAATGCCGCGGATGTTCGCCAGTTGACTGACATCACTGGTAATCGCATCGCAATTGCCTGTAAAGAAAGCCGCCTCCATCTCGCCGGCCTCGGAGAAGGGATACCAGATGTAGCGGATGCCGTGCTGCGCGGCATAACTGTGCAGGCCGTCTTCTGCCTTGGATCCAGTAAGAAAACAGACCTTCTTGCCCGCAAGATCGAGAGGCGAACGCACGCGGGGATTCGCGGGAAGCAGGAAACCCTGGCCATCATAGAACGAGGGTTGGCTGAAGAGTAGCCCTTGCACCGTGTTTCTGACTGAGGGGCTTGCTGAGGCGACAAGGTCCACCTGCCCGCTCTTCAAGGCGGCGAGGGCGGCCGGCTCATCCGGGTAGGTCTTAATCAGCAGAGGCGATCCAGTGCCCAGTATGGCGACGGTCACAGCTTTGCAAAGGTCGATGTCAAAGGCGGCCCGGTTCCCGTGATCCTCCGCGCGGGAATAGTCCTCCTCCTCCTTGGAAACTCCGCATGAAATGCTGTGTGCCGCGCGGATGCGGTCCAGCACCGGGTGTGGCAGTGACGGCGAAGCAGAAGCCGAAACGGTCTGCGGAGGCTTTGAACGCGTCTTTGTACTTGGCGGCGCTCCCGAGATTTGTGCCTTAAGCTCGAGGCTGGATGCGAACACAGCGATCAGAATGAAAAGGAAAGAGGATAGCGATTTGGATGAGCGCAACATGCGAGCGAAAAACTCCGGTGAAGACTGAAAGATCAAGGAGGCGTAACGACGATGGCGGGAGAGCTGGTTGGGCTCACCCCGCCATGATTCATCGATGGAAATGAAGTTCGTACGTCAAAGGAACTTCTGATTAGGGCGTCCATGTACCCGAGGTGGGAGTTCCGGGTGATGATCCGGGCCTTGGATTGAAGTCAACCGGCACGGGGTTGGGCAGACCCGTATCCGTAGGAGTGATCTGCAGGGCCGAACAGCCGTTATTGTTGAGCTGCGGAAGATTTATATAGAACGAGGTCGGAAGTGTATAAAAACTGGCAGGAATGGGCGCGGCACTATCCAGGAGGCGATTGTTGTCAAAGGCCGCCAGCATGTTCCCCACGTTCGGCACCCCGTCGTCGGCCGGTCCCAGGTAGGGTTGATTCATATTCGTTTGGCCCTGAGCACGAGCCGCTGCTTCGTCCGGCAGATCGGCCAGGGGCTTCAGGCCGTACAGCATGTCGATGAGCTTGATGATGGAGCTGTGTTCATCGGCCTCGTGGGCTACGGCATGCACCTCACCATAAGGCGACATCACGATCGTGGGAATGCGCGGTCCCTGGTCGAGTGCATCGCCATAAGGATCATAGGAACGAACGATCTCCGGAGCATGGTCGTACAGGCCATCCGTTTCGTCATAGGTGATGATGATGGCGCTCTGCGACCAGTACGGGCTGCTGGTGATGGCGTTCACTTCCTTCGCTACGAGGGCACTGGCGATCTGCAGGTCGGAGTAGCCAGGGTGATCATCGCTGCCATAAAAGACGGTACGCAGCTTCGGGTTGGGATCAACCGGACTGAGGCCCTGGATGTTGTTGTAGCCACCACGCAGATAGAAGACGCCACCCGTTGAGGGCAGGGCATTGTTGCCCATGGCCGTGAAGAAATCACCCAGGCCATGCAGGTGTGAGCTCACCTGCGGGTTGTTGGAGATGTAACCGAAATACTGCGGCGCGTTGTGGTGGGGAATATAGTCGGCGTGTGTGGCGGTGCCGGCGGTGTCGGTGTTTTCGAGATCGTAGCCCTGCTGGTACCAGCCCCAGTTTGTAGGTTTCACCCCGTCACCGGCGATCTCCATAATGTCCTTTTCCACATCGGTCAGGTCCGTCTGCGGCTGCTTGTCGGTAGACACCGTGGAAAAAATATTGTTGCCCATGAACGAGAGCGGCAGTGTCGCAAACGTCAGATTGACCATCGGATTGGACGCGGGCGGATTGGCCGGCTGGCCACTGCCATACACATCCAGCTGCGAGCCCCAGTACGGGTCGCCGTCCGAGACGACCGGAACGCCATTGCCACCCACCGATTTGCCGTACGCCATCGTGCTCTGTTGCGGATGTTTGACCCACTGAGTTTCGCCGGACTGCCCGGCCACCATCGCAATGGCGTTAGGCGTGGAGGCTGAAAGCACGGTCTGGTGAAAATTATCAAACAGCGTGCCGCGATCCGCATAATTCCAAAGCACAGGCGCGGTGTTGCAGTCGACATAGCCCATCACGAGTTCGCCCATTTGTTTCTTGGCAAGCGTGGGTATAGCGCTGGGTTTGCCGTTGGTGACCGATACGCCCTCCTCCGTGGTGGCGTAACCATCATTGAGGGTGACGCCATTCTGCAGATCGATTTTGGTCTGGTACGCCGTGTGTGAATGATTCACCGAATCGGTGTCCGCCGGATAGATCGGCACGGCGGCGCCGGTGCCTGTCGCGGTGACGGTGATCGGAATCCGAAAAGGCGTAATGGTGCCCAGCGTGCCGTCAGTGTTCACAAGGGTCTGGGTGAAGCCTGGCGTCTGGGTGGATGGTTGAGAAAACAGGCCATTTGCTCCAGGATAGGTGCCAAAGTAGAAATCAAAGGAACGGTTTTCCTGAAAAAGCACAAAGACGTATTTGATCTTTTGCTTGATCAGGGCCAGTTTCTGCGCGTCGGTCAGCGACGCTTCCTGCGAGAGCGGAATGGTGTACGCCTGCACGGCGCTGCTGGAGGGCGGCGCAATCGTAACAGGAGATGTGCTCTGCGCGCCGCCTGACTGCGGCCGGGCAAGGGTACACAGGGCAAGCGCAATCGCCGCACTTGAATTTCGGTTCATGAGGAAGCTCCTAAGGTGACAGCCGACACTGCTGCTGTGCTGAATCGGGACTGTAGCTTGAATTCCAACGTAAGTCCGTGAATACCCCATGAAAACAAAAAAAACATAACCACCGTCAAGCCCACGAAGGCTTCATCGGGGAAATCCGGGGCTGTAACCTCATTTACATAAAGGTGGGGTACGGTCCAGGAATCCTCGAAGGAGATCTTTCCCCATGCGCATTGCCCTTGTCGCCCTTGCCGCCGTTCTGCTGAGCCCTTGCGTTCATGCCCACGCCGACACCTTGTACCAGCTGGACAATCAGGCAGGAAGCGCAAGCGTTGGCACCGTGACAATCAACTCCACTACCGGCATGATCACCGGCCTGAACGCCACGCAGACCATCAACGGCGTTTCGGTTCAATTCGCTGGAGTTGCAGCGTCACAGTCCTACAACACCGCCCTGAACCAGTATCAAGCCATATTCTTGAATTCAGGGGATGAATTTCAACTCAATCTTCCGAACGCGCCAAGCCTCGTAAACTACTCTCCGTCCGACAACTCCTTCTGCTCCGTATTGGCCTTCACCTGTGATTACCTCGCCAACGTTTATCAGGGAGTCCCCACGCTGGCAAATGCACCCGTAGCCACCTTCGAAGGAAATCTCCTTGCACAGACGGCGACCAGCGTAACCCCGGAACCTGCTTCCGTCGCCCTGCTGGGAACAGGACTGATCGGACTAGTGGGAGTCGCACGGCGGCGCTTCGCGAGATAGATCACGCTTGTGCTGCCTCGAAAGGGCAAACCGCACAACCTGATCAAGATCGTGTTTCTTGCGGCAGAATTTCGGCTTGCAAATTGCTTCTACTTTTCGTAAGCATCTAATTTCTGAGGTGTCGAATGGCCACCGCGATGGATACGCGCAGCGATTTTTCGGAGATGGATAACGCAGGCATCTCGAAAGAGCACTGGAAGATCATGTTCATCTCAGGCATGGGCTTCTTCACCGATGCTTACGACCTCTTCATCATTGGTGTTGTGATGTCCTTGCTCAAGCCGATGTGGCACGTCGGCAAGGTCGAAGAGGGCCTCGTGGAGTCAACGGCTCTACTCGCTGCCGCGCTGGGAGCGCTGCTGTTTGGCCGCGTTGCCGACATGCTCGGCCGCAAGCGCATCTACGGTGTGGAGGTGCTCGTACTCGCCGCGGGAGCGATTGCCTCTGCGTTTTCACCGAACATCTGGTGGCTGATTGGCTTTCGCTTCATCCTGGGAATCGGTATCGGCGGCGACTACCCCGTTTCGGCCACCATCATGAGCGAATACGCCGGCAAGGCCAATCGCGGCTTGTTGGTGACCCTGGTTTTTGCCATGCAGGCGGCCGGGCTGATCGTGGGTCCTCTGCTGGCGGCCGCAATGCTTTCGACTCATATTTCACAGAACATCATCTGGCGCATTCTGGTTTCGTTTGGAGCCATCCCTGCCCTCGCCGTCTTCGGTGCGCGCCGCCATTTGAAGGAGTCACCCCGCTTCCTGAAAGCAGTCGGTCAGGAAGAGGACCAATCCGGCAAGCTGAAAAAGGCAGACCACTACAATTCGAAAACTCATTCTGTCTCCTTCTGGGATGGCTACCATCGCCTGATTGATAACAAGTTGATCCTCGTACGTCTTCTTGGTGCCAGCGGTGCCTGGTTTCTGATGGACTTTGCCTATTACGGCAACACTGTTTCGAGCCCCCTTGTGCTTTCAGCCTTGGGAAGCGACCACACGCTTCTGCAAAAAACCCTCACGCAGCTTGGAATCTTTGCTGCCTTTGCTGCGCCCGGCTATGCCGTCGCCGCCCTCACAATGGATAAGCTCGGGCGCAAAACGATTCAGGCGTTCGGCTTTGCCATGATGGCCCTGACCTTCGGCTTGCTTGCGCTTATTCCTCACATCGAAAAGCTTGTCTGGCCATTTCTCCTGATCTATGGATTCAGCTACTTCTTCACAGAGTTCGGTCCCAATGCCACGACCTTTGTTTACCCCTCAGAGATCTTTCCGGTAAAGGTACGCACCACCGCTCATGGCATCGCCGCAGCCACGGGGAAGATTGGCGGCTTCGTCGGCGTTTTCACTTTCCCTTTTTTCCTGCATTGGCATGGCCTTCCTGCTGCTGAAGGGGCGGCCGCCATCGTCAGCGGACTCGGATTGATCGTTACGATTCTTATGCTTCCCGAGACCAAGGGCAAAAGCCTCGAAGAGCTTTCTGAAGAGCCTTCCTCTCCTGTCGAGAAGGCCGCCGCCTGAACAACGCCAAGGATACATTTCCAAGTCGAACTGTTGAGGCCAGATCAAGACGCCTCTGACGTCCAAGGAGCCATCCTGACACAGGCAGAGCGGCTTATCGGATCTGTGCCTAGCTTGATTCGGGGGCAGTAGAATCGTGCTTCTTGTCGCAGTCTTTGTCTGTGGAGGTGAAGCTCTTCCGCGCTGACAACGGAATCCGGTACGCATGACGCCGCAGCATCAGGTACTTCCAAAGGAAGAGCTTCTACCGGAGTCGATCCTATGCTGGGAGTTGTGAGTTTTCAGCAATTCTGTAACGCAGCATTCACGTGAGGTTTACCGGCGGACGATGTTTAGCCGTGTACCGTTTCGCTATGCAGAAGAAATCTTGGTTGTCTGTCCAGACTGCTCCGGCGGTTTTGGCAGTAAGTGCCGCGCTGCTGTCCCCGTCGCTGCGCGCGCAATATGAGAACGGCAGTGTGCTGGGCACCATTAAAGACGCAAGCGGGGCAACGGTTGCGCACGCAGCGGTGACGGTGACCAATAACGCGACCGGTGTCGTCACCAGTGCCCAGAGCGGCGACGCCGGAGAGTACGACGTGCCACAGTTGCGGGTCGGTGTGTACACGGTTTCGGCGACCGCGCCGGGGTTTGCAGGCGCTGTCGCACGCAACATCACCGTCTCCGTCGGGAATCGGCAGCGTATCGATCTCGTCTTGCCAGTCGGCACGGCGGAGACTTCCGTGGAGGTAAGCGATGTGACGCTGCAGCTTGAAACCGAGCAGACGCAACGCGATCAGACCTTCACGAATACCCAGACTGAAGCCCTGCCGCTTGTGAACCGGAACTATGAAGACCTGCTGGGGCTGGTGACCGGGGTGCGCCAGGCACCCAGCGCGGCAACAACGTCGAGCAATCTGAATGCGCTTGTGCGCACGGGTGCTTATAACGTGAACGGGCAGCGCTCGGTGTTCAACAACTTCCTGCTCGACGGCATGGACAATAACTCCTATGGCGAGTCGAACCAGGGCTTCGATAACCAGATCATCTCCATTCCACCCGATTCCGTCGCGCAGTTCAGCGTGGTGACCAACAACGAGGGCGCGGAGTATGGCCGCAGCTCGGGTGCCACAATCAACGTGGCTTCGCAGAGCGGCGGCAATACCTTTCACGCCACGCTGTATGATTTTTGCGCAACACGGACCTGAACGCCGCAGGCTTCTTCAAACCGAACACTGTGGTCAACACCGGTGGTGTGGTTCCGTTCCGCAAGCCCACCAGCAACCGCAACCAGTTCGGCGGCAACTTCGGCGGGCCACTGCTGCACAATAAATTCTTCTTCTTTCTGGATTATGAGGGACTGCGCAGCATCACCAAGCCGCTGTATGTGCTGTCGTTGCCCACGCAAAACGAGCTAAACGGGATTCTTGTGGTTCCGGTACGCAATCCGCTGACCGGTACAACGTATGCGGCGAACACGGCGATTCCGACCGCGGCCTTCAACCCGCTGGCGCTGCAGATCGTGAATGCCTTTAAGCAGAACGTTCCCGGGCTGCCTGTGAGCGGCCTGCCGAGTACGGGCTTGGCCAGCAGCGATTATTCCGAGCAGGTGCCCTTTCGCGACTACTTCGACAAGGGCGACCTGCGGCTGGACTACACGCCCAATGCCAGCTCCACTTTCTTTCTGCGAATCAGCGACCGCAAGGAGACCGGCATCAATTTCGCGCTGATCCCGCTGCCGCTGGAAGGACAGAGCTCCGGGACGCAGCGCATTCTGGACCAGCAGGTCGCGCTGGGCTATACGGGCACCTTCGGCTCGAACCGGATTCTGGACCTTCGCCTTGGCGTGTCCAGGACCAAGGCCGGCAAGACGCCGTTGAGTGTCGGGACGGCACCGTTCGGCATTCCCGGCCTGCCGGCGGCAGCGAACCTGTCCGGCGGCCTGCCTGCGGTCAGCATCTCCGGTGGATTTACCGCGTTTGGGCGGCAGACCACCAATCCTCAGTTTCAGAACCCCTCCCTGCTTGATCCCAAGATCAACTACACCTATGTGAAGGGAAACCATTCCCTGAAGTTCGGCTATGAGTGGGAAAAGGTCTGGATGGGCGTGCTGGATAACGGCCCGCTCTATGGCTCGTTTGCTGTCGGCGGCGGGTATAGCAGCTGTCTCGCCGGAACGGCGATTGCCGGCGTCGGCACCTGCTCCTCTGCTGCCGGCACTCCAACAAGACTCTCCACGACCAAGGTCGCCGACACCTATTGGGCCGACTTCCTGTTCGGCACCAGCAGCACCTATTCGCTGGGCAACTACTTTGAGGCGCATCTGCGGCAGACCCTGCAGAGCGCCTATGCGCAGGATGATTGGAAGGTCACGCCGAGCCTGACGCTGAGCCTTGGCCTGCGCTGGGAGTACGGTTCTCCCTACTCCGAACAGAACAATTACATCTCCAACTTCGATCCAATAACGCAAACCGTGCTGACGCTCTCGCCCGGAGCAGTCGCCGGAAACGGTATCACGCCGACCAGCGGGTCCGGCGTCTACGGCCGCACGCTGCAGGACCCGGACCTAAACGACTTCGCCCCGCGTTTCGGCTTTGCCTACGCAGTGACACCGACGGTTGCCTTCCGCGGCGGCTTCGGCACGAGCTATGTGCACTACAACCGCGCGGGTTCGGGCAACATCCTGGCCATCAACGCACCGCAAGCGCAGTTCGCCGCCGTGACTCAAGGCAATCAGCCGTACAACCTGCCCACAGCGGCCAATCACTGCACTTCGCCGCTGCCGTCTCAGGTTGTCCCGATTGGCTCAGCATACGAAAGCTGCTACGCCACCATTGACCAGGGCTTTCCGGTGTCGCCTGACTAACTATTCCAGTGTTAAATATCTTTCAATCACCA
>CAXTZL010000040.1:0-17549 GCA_964248555.1 uncultured Bryocella sp. | reverse complement strand
GGGCGAGCTTCTCTGCAATCTCCCCTGAGGTAGAACGAGTGACTGAAACCCAAGAAACCATGGCGCAGGACAGTGCGGTCTCCGCGATGCGCACTCTGGTCCTGGAAATCGCCAGGGCGCTGGTCGATGAACCGGAGGCTGTCCGTCTGGACATCCATTCGGATGGTGGTATGGCTGTCCTACGGCTGCAGGTCTCCCCTAAAGACCTCGGCAAGGTCATCGGAAAGCAGGGCCGTACGGCTCGTTCTCTCCGCACCATCCTCGGCGCTGCCAGTATGAAGCTGAAACAACGCTTCTCCCTGGACATCGTCGAGGTGGATGGAGCCACCTCCGGCCTCGGCGAGCTTTCGGCACTCCCTCGCTCCGATGACTTCGATGAGTCAGATCGCATCGAATAATTGGACCTACCGGAGGCTGGGCTCCCCAGAGAGTAAAGCCCTTCTCCGCATCGCAGTCCCTCCGCCTATGCCCGCGCCTCCCCCGCAACACCCTCCACAGGTCCCCGAAGATTGGATCGAAGCCGCTCAGCTGCTAAGACCCCAGGGTCGTCGTGGCGAACTGCTCTCCGACGCCGCCCTCGATATGGCTCTCTTCACGCCGGGCCGCCATTTCGTCCTCGGCACCTCCGCCATCACACCGGTCCTGCCCCTTCGCACCATGACCCTGGAAGCCGCTTGGCAGCCGACCGGCCGCAACGCAGGACGCATCGTTCTCCATCTCGGAGGCATCGGCTCCATCGCGGAGGCAGAGGCCCTCCAGGGCAAATTTCTTCTTCTACGCGCCGCCGATCTTCCCACCCTGGAGGAAGGTGCCTACCGTGTTCGGGACCTCATCGGCTGCACACTCCTCGACCACGATCAGCCGGTCGGCACCGTGACCGATCTGCAATTTCCCATCTCCTCCGACGGCCGGCGCCTGGTCGACGCTCCGGACCTGCTGGTCGTTCAGCCACTCGCATCTCCTGACACCGCGACTCACCCCGCCGAACTTGCCGCCGAACAGCCTGCCGAGCCCGTTCTGGTTCCTTTCGTTCTCGCCTGGCTGCTCGAAGTCGACCTTTCCGCTCGCCGCGTCCGCATGCAACTGCCGCCCGGTCTGTTTGAAAACGCGGAAGAGTAACTTCGATCTATTACCTCCATGCGCTTCGATATTGTTACGCTGTTTCCCGACTTCTTCCGCGGCCCATTTGAGTACGGCATCCTCAGCCGCGCCGTCCGCGAGGCCAGGGTGTCGGTCCACCTGCACGACCTTCGCAGCTTTACCCTGGACCGCCATCGCACGGTCGACGACCGCCCCTTTGGCGGCGGCGAAGGTATGGTCCTCAAGCCGGAACCGCTCTTTGCCTGCGTGGAATCGCTCGGCATCGCCCCGAAGCCCCGGCGTAATACCGCGCGCGAGTCCGTCGTCCTGCTCTCTGCCGGTGGTCACCCCTTCCGGCAGAGCCACGCCCGAACCCTCGCCGGCCTGGAGCGCCTCGTCCTGGTCTGCGGCCGTTATGAAGGGGTCGACCAGCGCGTCGCCGACCTGCTCTGCGACGCCGAGCTCAGCATCGGCGACTATGTCCTCTCAGGTGGCGAACTCGGTGCCGCGGTCGTCGTTGACGCCGTCACACGCCTCCTCCCAGGCGTCCTGGGCCACGCCGACTCCTCCCGCTTTGAAAGCTTCGGTGAAGGCGACGACCCGGCAGACGCCGCCGCACCGGACGGCTCCCCCCGCAGCACCCACGGGGCCGGTGGCATGCTCGACTACCCGCAATACACCCGTCCGGCAGAGTTTCGCGGCGTTGGGATCCCACCCGTGCTTGGCGGTGGCGATCACGCCGCCATCCGCCGCTGGCGTCGCGGCGCCGCCCTCGCCCGCACCCTCGCCCAGCGTCCCGATCTCCTGTCCGCGGCGGCCCTCAATGCAGCCGATCGGGTGCTCCTCGCGGAGGTTCAACCGGAGCCGCAGCAGGAGCCGCCTGAACCCACGCAGAGGCCCTGAATTGTTCACCAAATCAGTCTTCTTGTTGTAAGCTAAAGATTCGAGTTTTTTCCTCAAGGATTTGTTCAATCATGTCGATTCATCCCATCATGCAGAAGCTGGCCGACAAACTGGAGCGGACCGATCTTCCGGAGTTCGCCGCGGGCGACACCGTCCGCGTTCAGGTCAAGATCAAAGAAGGTGAAAAGGAGCGCCTCCAGGCGTTTGAGGGCATGGTCATCGCGTGCCGCAAAGGCCCGCAAGGCAGTTTCACCGTACGCAAGATGAGCTTCGGTCAGGGCGTCGAGCGCATCTTCCCCTACAACTCCAAAATCGTCGACAAGATAGAAAAGGTGCGCTCCTACCAGGTTCGCCGTGCCAAGCTCTTCTACCTGCGCGGTCTGCGCGGCAAGGCTGCCCGCCTGCGCGAAGTCGAGCGCGCCAAATAGCCTCATAACCAGCTTACGCTTCCGAGAAAGTGGGTGGCTTCGGTCACCCGCTTTTTCATGGACGTTGCGGGTCTCCAGACACGGCCCGCTTGCTCTACACTAAGGGCGTAGAGATGACTAAGGGCGTAGAGATGGCGAAACTCTTCCAGATCCCTCCCGTCGCAGGCGTCACCAAAGCCACTGCCAAACAGCAGATGCTGAAAGCCCTGCAATGCACGGACGCCCCCGAACAGGCGCTGCGCTACCGCGGTCACAAACTCATCGCAGGTGTCGACGAGGTCGGACGTGGAGCCCTGTTCGGTCCCGTTGTGGCCGCCGCCGTCGTGCTGCCGCAACGCAATGTCGCGCTCCAGCGCATGGGCCTGAAAGACTCCAAGCAGCTGACCCGCGAGGAACGCGAAACCTTGGACCGCCGCATTCGCCGTAACGCCGTCTCCATCGGCGTAGCCGAGATCGACGCCGAAACCATAGACCACATCAACATCTATCACGCCACCCGGCTGGCCATGCTCCGCGCCGTCGAAGCCCTGCACATCGCCCCGGATCACATCATTCTGGACGCCATGCTCATCGACCACCCCTGCAAGCAGACCAAGCTTTTCTACGGCGACGCGCTTTGCCTCTCGATTGCGGCCGCCTCGGTCATCGCCAAGGTGCATCGCGACGCTCTTATGCGCGAGCTGGACCTCCACCACCCGCAATACGGTCTCGCCCAACACAAGGGCTACGCCACGGCCGCGCATCGCCGCGCCCTCGGGGTACACGGTCCCACGCCGCTCCACCGCCGCTCCTTCAACGCCGTGGCTCTCTCCGACCCTGACGCCTTGCTCGAGGAGAGCCTTCCGGAAGACACCCTTCTAGAGGATGGTGAGCTCTCCCTCACCCCCCACCAGCGCACTGGAGATGCCGTTTGAGCCTTCGCCTTTTCTGTGTCGTCGCTCACCCGGATGACGAGTGCTTCGCCTTTGGCGGCGCCCTCGCACGCGCCGCCGATGCGGGCGTCGAAACCAGCGTTCTCTGCCTCACCGATGGCCAGGCAGCTACCCACCGCGGCAACGCCCAGTCCGCTGAAGAGCTGGTTGCCATGCGCAGACGCGAGTTCATCGATTCCTGCCGTGTACTCGGCGTAAAACACCAGGAACAGTGGGAATACGGCGACGCCCAACTCGAGTTCCGCACCCTCCACGAGCTCGGCGGCCGCCTTGTGCAACATATGCGCAGTTTCCGCCCGCACGTCGTCCTCACCTTCGGCGGCGAAGGCGCGCTGAACGGTCACCCCGACCACACTTCCGTCTCCGCCGCCACCACGGCCGCCTTCCACTGGTCCGGCAACGCCAAACGATTCCCCAACGCCGGCGATCCCTGGCAGCCGGAGCGCCTCTTTTATCTCACCACCGACTACTTTCTCCCAGACCGCCCTGCCCCGCTCGTCGCCCCCTGGACCTGTGTCCTCGACATCCGCTCGGTCCTTGATCGCAAGCGCCACGCCTTCGAGCAACACGTCTCCCAGGCGCCCCTCATGGAGCGCACCCGGAGCGTCTTTGAGGAGCACGGCAACTCGGAACGCTACACCCTCGCCTACACAAAGACCCCGCAGCCTGCCACCCAGACCACGGATCTCTTCGCCGGATTGAAGAACGACACCTAGCTGCACCCGGGAAGGCTCCCGGCTCCGCGGTTCCCTCGCACACGCGCCAGCACTCCACGCATGAAGGCAAACCCTGCCCTAAAATGGACCGCATGCGACCATTCGAGTTGTATCTAACCTGGGCGCTTCTTCTGCTCCTTACCTTCACCACACTGGCGCTGGGCCAGGTCGTTTGGCGTCTCTACGCCGAGGTCCGCAACCTGCGAAGGCAGATCTACGACGTGAAATCCTGGGTGGAGTGACAGCCGGCAAGAGATCTCGGCTGCCGCACTACCGCAGCTGAAACTCCGGCGAACCCAGCAGCAGACCCACCAGCAGGTTCGCTCCTGCCATCGGCGAGTCGCCGGGCGTTTCACCCGCCGCCTGCGAGGTCACCTGCGCCTCAATCAGCTGGCTCGTCTTCGGCGAAATCGGTCCCCCCGTCACTACCTGTCCCAGCAGGCGCGTCGCAAAGGCCGTACCTACAGGAACAGAACTCATACCGCTTCCCTCCACCGTCGGTTTCAGCAGAGCGGCTGTCGCATGCATCTCCACCCTCGCACCTCCATCAATCACCGGTCTGGGCATGGAACTTTTTACCGGAACAGCCTCGAGTGGAGCAGACGGCAGCCGGTCCGCTCCCAACAACCCGATCGCCAGCACCTGCGCTCCCGAAAAACTCTGGTTCGGAATCCTTCCGCTGCTCAGCTGGTAGGCAAAGTTCAGCCGGTCCACCAGCGCATTCGAATTCATCCACGTGTCCGCGGTCAGCAGGTACCCCGTCGGTGGCACCGCCCCATACAGCGGCATACCCATCGTCCGAGCCTGGTTGACGATCGCTCCGGGATTCTGTGGGTCCGTGGCCGTGCTCCGGTAAGCCGAGGCCAGAAACTCGACCGGCGTCTTTACCTTTGTGCGGAAATACCGCCGCGAATTGAACTCCGGCGAATCCGCAATCGTCCGCAACAATTCCTTGATGTCGCCGCCAGAACGCAGGTACACCGCCGTCAGCCGATCCACCAGCGCAGCCGGGGGCTGGTCAGCGATAAAATACTGCGCCAGCCGATACGAAATAAAGTGAGCCGTATGCGGACTGGAAGCGAGCAGCTTCAGCGCCGCTACACCCTGCTGCATGCTGCCGGCAGTCACTGGCGCATCGCCCGCCGGACAGGCTGCCGCCGCCGCCGGTCCGCTCGGCAGCCGGGTCGCCGTTCCGTCCTCCTGGATGCAGTAGCCGAACCACGCCTTCGCACCCGGTTCATGCCGGCGCGGCGTAAAGGCGAAGGGTCCGCCCTCCTGTGGCCGTTCCACGCCCCAACCCGTCAGGATCGCGGCGAGCGCAGTCACATCCGCCTGCGTATACCCCGCATCCACCCCCACCGTGTGCAGTTCCATCACCTCGCGGCCGTAGTTCTCATTCAGCCCCTGGGCTTTCCTCTTTCCATCGGCTCTCACCCGAAAGCCTCCCCCAGCCTGCGAGTCCGGCCCCACCGACTGCAGATTGTCCAGGTATTCCATCATGGCCGGCGAAGTCGCCGTCGCCAGCAGTAGATCGCCGAACTTGCCCAGCGCATGCGGCCGGATCGCCTCGCGCTCATAGCTCGCCGTATACCAGCGGTCGGCCCCCTTGCCGATCTGCACGTTGAAGTGATTAAACCAGAAGTCTGTCATCACGGTCTCAAGCTGCCGCTCGGACAAAATGTCACGTAAAACGTGCGCCTGCTCCAGTTCTGTGCCGATTGCCCCGGCGGTGTTCACCCGTCCACCCATGGCCTGAAACGCCTCCCGTTCCCGCGCCGTGGCGTCCTTCAACAGGGCCGCTCGTTGCGCCTGCGGCAGGTTGCCGTTGTGCGTCAGCGCGATGCGATCCGTTACCGGCATGGCAATCACCGCCGCCATCCGCTGCTCTTTGGGCAGCGCCAGCAGCTGGTTCCCAAGCGCCACGGCTCGCGCGCGGGCTGCGTCCCCGTCCTCTGCCAAGCCGTTACCCGCCCTGCCGTTCTCTGCCGCGAACACCTGGGCCTTCTTACCCTTCCCGGCCCCTTGCGGCAAACTCTCCGTGGCGCGCATCGCGCCGGGTGCAGTCACCTGTTCCTTCAATTTGGTTCCCCGGTCCGCGTCGAACCTCGCAACCTGCACCTCCATCACCGAACGTTGGAGAGGATCGCTAGGCATAGGCAGCCGTCCATCCGCTACGGCTGAAACCTGCTGCCGGTCGGGAAAAATCTGCAATGCCTGCTCGGGCGACATCGCGATCACCGGATACGCGGCGAGGCGACGGCTCAATGCAGCGTCCGGCACCGATGCCGGATCAAGCTGCTGCGCCAGCCAGCGATCCCCACCCTCCACCACCACCCGGTCGATCTCACCAGGCCGGGGCCCATACGTAAAGCGGTCCAGCAGCTGCTCCACCCGTTCACGCGACGTCAGGGGGGCCGCCGCTTTCTCATGCTTCTGTGTGGCGGCATGCTCCGGCCGCCGAGGCTGCGCGCCTACCCACGGTGCCGCAAGCGCCAGCACCAAACCTACTGCTCCCCCGCTTTTCCACAGTCTGCGCATTGGTCGCCTCACTCCGTCATTTACCTGAAACCTGCGATGAGCAGAGGAGTTGCGCGCTGGGGACAGAATGCGCGACTAGACTCTCGCCGCAACCACCCGGCGCGGCTGACGCATCCGCTTCTGCGCCGCAAAAACCAACCGCACCGCAAGCAAAATGCCAAGCACGGCCGTATCCTTCCACGGCGAACGCACCCCCGTCTTCACCAGCCACCAGTAATGCACCACGGTCAAAATCGCAGCCAGGTAAATCAGCCGGTGCAATCGCTGCCAGTTCTTTCCACCCATCCAGCGCAGCACCCGTTGCGGGCTGCTGGCTGCCAGCAGCAGCAGAATCACCCAGGCTGCCAATCCCACCTGAATGAACGGCCGCTTCTTCAGATCGTCCAGCATGGAGGGCCACACCACCTTCAACTGCCTCCAGGGCTCGCCCCAGTGTCCCGCCTGCAGCCCCGCCAACGCCGTGGGCACGTCATAGCCGGAAAAGAGGAAAACGTACGTCAGCAGGTGAAGCGACGCATAGAAAAAGGCATAAAGCCCGGCCATCCGGCGAAATCGCACCAGAAATCCAAGCGATGAACTGATCCGCCGCACCGGCGTAATGGCCAGATCTCCCAGCAGAATCCAAAGGGCCCAGTTCCCGGTGAAATGCGTAATGTAGTTGACGGGATCCGACTCGTTGGCCAGCGCTCCACTCCGATACGCCAGCAGCAGGTACGCAGCCGGCAGAAGGAGCAGGCAGTGCACCACGATCTTCACGTACGGGATGGCGCGGGACGGCATCAGCAATTTAGAGTGGGCCTCCCGGCGGATAGATGCAATCCCACGGGCAGTACAGCACAAGTTGCGTCGTTGTAGGACTCGTTGGCGCTTGGGTCAGTTCGTGTTGACAGCAACGGATCCAAAACAACAGCCGCCGTGCATCAAGCCATGCGCCTGCGTGCTCGGGGCATCCTCTCCGGTCCTACCCCCTGTCGCACCGAGGTCGGAAGGGACATCTAGAAATTCTTGCGAAGGTCCATGCCGGCGTACATGCTCTCAACCTGATCGGCATAGCCGTTAAACGGCAGTGTCGCCACGGTCTTCGGAAAAATACTGCTTGAGTTCAAAAGCCGTTCGTGCGCCTGCGACCACCGCGGATGATCAACAGCCGGGTTCACATTCGAATAGAACCCATACTCGTTCGGTGCCAGTTCGTTCCAGGTAGTGGGCGGCTGTTTGTCCGTAAAGCGCACCTTCACGATCGATTTCGCCGACTTGAACCCATACTTCCACGGCACAATCACACGGATCGGCGCACCCTGCTGGTTGGCCAACGTCTCGCCGTAAGAACCGAAAGTCAACAAAGTCAAGGGATTCATCGCCTCGTCCATCCGAAGCCCCTCGGTATACGGCCAGGAGATTCCGCTGGGCAACAACTCCGTCTTCGGGTCATCGAGTGACAGAAACTGCACGTACTTTGCACTCGGCAAGGGCTCCATGGCGGCGATGAAGTCAGAAAGCGGGTAACCGTCCCACGGAATCACCATCGACCATGCCTCCACACAGCGAAACCGGTACACACGCTGCTGAATCGGCTTGAAAGCAAGTATCTGGTCGATATCGATTGTCTGCGGCTTCTTGCATAACCCTTCCACCTTCACAGACCACGGCCGCGTCCTCAGCGTGTGCGCGTTCGCCGCAGGGTCGCTCTTGTCTTCCCCAAACTCATAAAAATTGTTGTAGCTCTGCGCCTTCGACTCCGGCGTAGTCGCCCGGTCCGGCACCGTGTAGGGCGTGCTCACGGTGCTCAGCTTGGTCATGGCCTCGGCAACGCCCGGAAAAACCGCGCCCACGGCCGCAGCCGCACCCAAGGCACCCATCCCCGTCAACACCCGCCGCCGCTCGGCCTGAAAATGGCGAAAGGTCTCTTGGGGGGTGATCTCGGAAGAAGGTATTTCTTTACCAGTGCGTAAAATCATTGCAATAAACTCCAGAGATCGCGGACCAACCCCTGTTGGACGCACACAGGGTCTGTGGGTTACTACGATCCGCGTCTGAGAACGGATTGCCGAACAGGAGCTGCCTTGCCTGCGAAGGCAGCTCCTGCGAACGCTCAATCCGATTTACCGGCGCCGAACCGGTGCCCGCCTCGGCGCTTCCTTCTTGGGCTCCACAATCCCGCCGTCCGACATCGTGATCATCAGGGGCGACTGTGTGTACGAAGCATAGGTACCCTCAACATTCAGCTTCGTTCCAACAGCAGGAGGTGTCGTCAGCGGGGTCTTCATCGCAAAGGTGAAGTCCGGGGTGCCGGCCTGAAGGGCATCCGGCGAAACGGACATCGTCAGCTGGTCCGCCGTGGCGGTTACCACCGTACCCGGAATCGTCACCGACTTGCCCTTGATCGTGTCGAAAACCTTGTCTGCGTCAGCCGGCTGGCCATACTGCAACACGAACTCCTTGTCGCTCAAAGCAAGCTTGGCCAGGTCCGGGGTCGTCGCAATCAGGTTCTTGACAATGTCCTCCGGCTTCGGCGCCGGCGTGATCGTGGTGGCCAGGTCAGCAGGCGGGGTCAGGTTTGTTTTCGCGATTGCCTGCAGCTTGTCATAGCCGTCCGCGCTGCCGTGATACTTGGAATAGCAGTAGTTGCCGAGTTGATTAATGTTTGCCTGTTGCGCCGCAGGGGCGAAAGCTCCCGTCCTGGCTGCGTAGTAGGCGCAGTCCAGGAAGTCTTTCGGATCAGACTGGTAATAGGCATTCGCCAAGGAAAACTCATCCTGCAACACCGGTCCGACCGCCTGGGTCTGCGCCGGGTCCACCGCCGCCAGCTCCGACTTCAGTACCGTAATCTCGGCCGCATAATCCTTCTTGGCCTGGTCGTCATCCGCAATGGCTGAGTCGAACACCTGCGTCGTCTTGGCCTTTAGGGCCGTGAAATCGGCGTCGCTCATGCCCTTGGGGGCCGTCGCGTTCAGGCCCTTTTGCGCGTAGCCGGCGACGGTATCGAGTGCCGCCTGCTTGGCCGCCGAATCCGTAAGCTGATCCGCATCCGCACGCCGGTAGTACACCTCAAAGGTCAGCGCCCGTAGATTGTTCGGATCCACCGCCAGCAGACTATCTGCCGCCGCCAGCGTTTTTGCCTTGTCGCCCGTCTGGCTGTCCGCAAACAGGATCTGGTTCAACGCCTCGGTCTTCACCGAAGAGTTCGGGTACTTCTGCAGGTACGCCTCAAACGCAGCAGCCTTGGCGGCCGGAGTCGTCGCCGTCACACCTGCCTGGTAGGCGTTGTACTCGTCCTGCGACATCTGCACCTGACCCTGCGCGGGAGCCGCGGCCGCCGTTGCATCCTGTGCCATCGCCGCTGGAGCCAGTGTTGCTGCGCTGGCAGCAGCCAGCAGCAGACCTGAAACAAACATTTTCATACGAACTCCTGGGATCTGCCCTGATTATGCGAGGGCATCGAGGTGACATCAACCCTTTGGTGTGAGCTTCACGCGCCCTAGGCCGAATGATGCGGATTATAGGAAGCATTGTTGCCCTAGTGCAACTCGAACAGCCTTTTCTCCCGGATCAATGGTACCCAAGGCTCTGGTTACCCTGGGCTCACGCGCCCTCCATACCCGATCTCGCTCCGGCAACTCCGGCCAACAACCCCAACCGCTAGATTCCGTGCCGTCTTATCCACAACATCTTGACGGTGAACACCCCAATCGATTTGCTCCCGCACGCCTCTCCTCCTTAGCATGAAAGCGTGCTGCAGCTACGCAAGGTTCAGATCCTCGGCTTCAAATCCTTCTGCGACCGGACAGAGGTCTCACTCGAAGGTCACGGCATCGCCGCCATCGTCGGTCCCAACGGCTGCGGCAAATCCAACATCTCCGACGCCATCACCTGGGTTCTCGGCGAACAGTCCGCAAAAAGTCTTCGCGGGCTCAAAATGGAAGACGTCATCTTCGCCGGCACTCGCGAACGCCGGCCCACCGGCATGGCCGAAGTCTCGCTCACCCTCGTCGACCCCGCCGTCTTCGAACCCGAACCCGCCGGCAGCGAGCCCACCGGTACCGCTTCCCTTGCCGGCGACTGGGATGAGGCCGCCCTCCGCGCCCAGAGTGCCCAGGAAACCGAGGACGCCACCGTGGAGGCCCAGCCCGGCCAAACGTACGAAACCGAGATGGTGCCGGCCGCACCCGCTACGCAGCCCCGCGAAGACTCTCAGGGAGACCCCCGCATTGCAGCCGCTACCGAACCCGCCGCAACCGGAGTGGAGCCGCAGAACGGCGAAGCCGCAGCGGAAGACACCCGCGAGGTCGTGCTCAAGGTGCGCCGCCGCAAGTTCGGCCGCATGCCCATCCGCACCGGTGAGATCGTCGTCACGCGCCGGCTCTTCCGCTCGGGCGAGAGCGAATATCTGCTCAACGGCAAAATCTGCCGTCTCCGCGACATCCAGGACATCTTCCTCGGCACCGGCCTTGGCGGCGACAGCTACGCCATCATCGGCCAGGAGCGGATCGGCCAACTCCTCAGCGCCCGTCCCCTCGACCGCCGCTCCATCATCGAAGAAGCCGCCGGCATCACTCGTTTCAAAGCCAAAAAACGCCTCGCCGAGCTCCGCCTCGAGTCCGCCCGCACCAATCTTGCCCGCGTCGACGACATCTTCGACGAGGTCACCCGCCAAATGGCCGTTCTCAAGCGTCAGGCCGCCAAGGCCGAGCGCTATGGCGAGCTCCGCACCGAGTTCGTCGGCAAATTGCGCCTCGTGCTCGCCAGCCGGCTGACCCAGATGGACGCCGAATCGGCCGGGCTCGCCACGAAGATCGAGCGGCTCGGCACCGCCATCGAAGCCGGTGCCGCTGAAATCTCCACCCTCGACGCGGAACATACTGCCGGCACGGCCCGTGGCTACGAGCTCGAACGCGAGCTTCGCGAAATCACCGCCCGCGCCAACGCCGCCGGCGTGGACCTCGAGCGCGCCGAAACCCGCATCGCCGCCAACACCGACCGCGGTACCGAACTCACCCAACGCCTGCAAACGGCTGCAAACGAAGTCGCCGAGGCCCGCGAAGCCCTCGCCGCCCTCACCGCCGAGCGGGAACAGCATCGCCGCTTCCTCGAAACCGCCACGGCCGAAACCAACACCCATCGCACTGAAGCTCAGGCCCAGGGTGCCCGGGCCGCCGAGGCCATGCGGTCGGTCCAGGCTGCCGAAGCGCAGGCCGAGGCCAGCCGCCGAAACGCACTTTCTGCGATGCAGCGAGCCAACACGACACGCACTGAAATCGTCCAGGCCGAGGCCGCCCTCGCCGGCTTTGATCGCGAAAACGACCGCCTGCACGCCGAGGCCGAAGCCACAACTGCAGAGCTGAACACCCTGCAATTGCAACGCGAACAGGCGAAATCCGCAGCGGAAGCCATCTATGCGCGGCTGAAAGATCTCGAAACCGAGATCGCCGAGCTTCGCAAGCGTATCGAGGGCCGCCGCGCCGAAGAAGCCCAATCCCGCCGCGCCGGCGATGGCCTGCGCGCCGAACTCGCCACCCAGAACGGCCGCAGAAGCTCCCTCGAAGCCCTCATTCGCGAACACAGCTACTCCACCGACACCGTCCGCAACCTCTTCCGCGCCAACGCCCGCCGCTCCCAGCCCAACAACAGCAAAGGGACCCTCGATCCCAACCCCGAGCTCTCCCCCGTAGGCACCTTGGCCGACTTCCTCGAAGTCGACGGCCGCTATGAAAACCTCGTCGACGAGTTCCTCCGTGAGGAGCTGAACTACATCATCGTCAAAAGCTGGGAGGCCGCCGACGATAACGTGCGTCTGCTGCACGGCGAAGTCGCCGGCCGGGCAACGTTTCTCGTCCGTTCCGACGAAATCTCGCCGCCTGCTCAGCGCGAGGAGCCCCCCGCGAACCCGAGTCGCCCAGATCTGGTTGCCCTCCGCGACTGCGTAAAAATAAATGGCAATCTCGGCCCCACCCTGCTTTCCCTGCTGCCCCGTCTCCGCGACGGCTTCATCGCGCCCGACTCCGGCACCGCCCGCAGCCTCGCGCTCGAGCACCCGCAGGCCTACTTTTTGTCCCCGACCGGCGAAACCTTCCGCGGCCTCACCGTTTCCGGCGGCAAACCCAGCACCCAGGGTCCCCTGGCCCTCAAGCGCGAACTCGCCGCCGTGCAGGCAAAAGTCGACTCCCTCAAGGCCTCACTCGCACAGGGCGAGGAGGCCACCGCTGCCCTCGGCCGCGAGATCGGCGAGTCCACCGCCGCCCTCGATGCTCGCAACCACGAGCGCCGCGACACCGAGCGCGAAGCCGCCAATGCTTCGGCCTCCCTGCGCTCCATGGAAAACGAAGCCGGCCGCCTGCAGCGTCGCGCCGCGGACGCCGGCATCGCCCTGAAACGTAACGCCGACGGCCGTACCGGCCGCGAAGAGCACCTCGCCCGCAAACGCGCCGAAGCCGACCGCCTCGATGCCGAACGCACCGGTCTCGAACAGTCCGTTGCCGATCTCGCCGGTCGCCTCAACGCCCTGCGCACCGAACGCGAGCAGCTTCAGGCCACCGCGGGCGCCGCCAACACCGCTCTGGCCGGCCTGGAAGAACGCCGCCGCAACGCGGATGCCAATGCCGAACGCACCGAGCGGCTCTATGTCGCGCAGGGGCAGCGCCTGGCGGGCATCGAATCCGCCATCGCCACCGCCACCGCCGAGCGTCTTCGCCGAGCGGAAGAAACGGCCACCCTCAAAGCCGAAGTCGCCGAACGCACCGCCACCCGCACCGAAGCCCTTGCTACGGCGGCCACCCTCACCGCGGAGGCCCACACCCTACGCACCCGCCTCGCCACCCTCGACACCCGGCTGCGCACCCTGCGCGCGCACACCGACTCCCTGCGGGAGCAGCGGGGGGCGCACACCGCCCGTCAGGCCCGGCTCAGCTCCGACCTCGAACACCTCGAGGCCACCTGCGTCAACGATCTCTCCCTCGAGCCGCAGGCTCTGCGCGATGACGCCTCCATCCCCCGCCTCGAAGCCGAAGCCCTCACCGCCGAAGACGAAGCCGCCCGCAATCTGCGCCGGAAAATGGAAGCCATGGGCCCGGTCAACATGATGGCCCTCGACGAACTCCGCGAGATCACCGAACGTCACACCTTCCTCACCACCCAGCGCGCCGATCTGCTCAGCTCCATCGAAAACACCGCCGCCTCCATCCGTGAAATCGACGACGTCTCCCGCATCAAGTTCGACGAAGCCTTCCGCCTCATTAACGAGAACTTTTCGAGTACCTTTACAAAGCTCTTCGGCGGCGGACAGGCCTTCATGCGCCTCACCGAAATTGAGGGCAAGGAGGGCAGCGACCGCGATCGTGACCTCGTCGGCATTGACATCATCGCCTCGCCGCCGGGCAAAAAGCTGCAAAATATCCTCCTGCTCTCCGGCGGCGAAAAGGCCCTTACCGCACTGGCCCTTCTCGTCGGCACCTTTCAGTTCCAGCCCGCGCCCTTTTGCGTCCTAGACGAGGTCGATGCCCCGCTCGACGAAACCAACATGGGCCGCTTCGCCCGTCTTATCTCCGAAATGAGCGATACCACGCAGTTTGTCGTCATCACCCACTCCAAACGCACCATGGAGCAGGCCGACATCATGTACGGCGTCACCATGCAGGAACCCGGCGTCTCCAAGATCGTCAGCGTCTCGCTCTCCGGACGCTCCCGCGGCAAGGAAGCCCGCTCCGCCGCCTGATCGCTCCTACACCTCCACAGAAACCGGTCCCACTCCTGGTCACTCACCTCAACCCGCTCGACTGGTTCCTGGCCGCCCTGCTGGCCTACAGCGTCGTGCGCGCCGCCCTCAACGGCTTCTTCCGTGCGGCGTTCAACCTCGCCGGGCTCATCATCGGCCTTCCGCTGGCCTTCTGGGGCTACGCCGATCTCGCCCACGACCTCCGCAACCTCATCACCGCGCCCGCCCTCGCCCGGGTCGTCTCCTTTGTCCTCATCCTGTCCGCCGTCGCTCTCATTGCCTCGCTTCTGGGCCGGCTCTTTCGCCGCGGTGCCCGCACGGTCGGCCTCGGCTTCGCGGACCGGCTCGGCGGCGCCGCCTTCGGCTTTGTACGCGGCTCTCTCATCGGCGCCGCTCTTTTGCTCGCCCTCACGGCTTTCCTGCCGGCCGCCCCCTGGGTACAAACCTCCCAACTGGCTCCCTATTTCCTCGGCACCGCGCATGCGCTATCCTTCAGCATGCCTTCGGACCTTCGTCAGCGGTTACGGGATGGCCTCGGCCAACTCGGGGTCCTCGGAAAAGCTCCGTAAGCACAGGCAAGCGCGTTGCCAAGCACAGCTTTCCCTCCTGGATCAAGGGCTGGCTTTCGTCGCAAAATGGTACCCGGATTCAGCCGTAGCAGTTCAGCAAAAAAAAGAGGAAACCGTGAAGCGCGAGCTCGATCATCTTGTTCTGGGAATGCAGGCCGCCGGAATTCCCTACGCGGACGCCGTGCGTGAGTTCAAGAAGCGCTTTATCCTCGAGGTCATGGCACGCCACCGCGGCAACCAGTGCAAGGCCGCCGAAGAGCTCGGCATGCATCGAAACACCCTCAGCCGCACCCTCACCGAGCTCGGCATGGACTCCGCACAAATTCGCCAGGGCATGCGTCGCCCACCCAACTCCGTGCGGCCCGTCCCTGCCACCCGGCCCGAACTTCGCATCGTCACCGGCGGACATTAGCCCGGCTCCTCCGTCCAACCTTCACCATGCGCCGCAGGAATGACTCAGCCGCAGCCGCAAGAAAGACTCCAGCCCGCAGGGCTCTGGCGCGGCCGCCTGCCCTCCTCTGCTGGCTCTTGCTCAGTCCGCTTGCACTGCCCGCCCAAACGACGACCAGCCCCGTCACCCAGTCCAGCCCCGCCAACGTCCCGGCCCAATCGCCGGCCCAATCGCCCGCAGGCACTGACGCCCCCGCTCCGGTCCCGGTCGCCCGCGCGGCCTTTTCCGCACCGCTCTCAGCTAAAGTCCTGCACGAAGCCGAAGCCGCCTATCTCCGCGGCGCCAGGGCGCTCGAACATGACCATCTCGCCATAGCCGAGGGTGAGTTCCGGCACGCCTCCGAACTGAACCCTCGAAACCGCGACTACGCTCTCGCCCTCCTCGTCACCCGCGAGCACCGGCTCACCGATCTCATCCAGCGCGCCGCCGTCGCACAGCACAGCGGGCGCACGGAGGAGGCGGAAACGCTCCTGCTCGAGGCCCGCGCCCTCGACCCCGACAACGCCGTCGTCCGTCAGCACTTTAAGCCGGATGGAAATCCCCTCCCGCCCGTCTCCCTAGCCGGGGACCTGGAAACCAATCCCCGCGCCGCGCAGCGCGCCGAACAGGCCCAGTCTCTCGCTGGCCCGGTCGAACTTACCCCCGCTCCCGGCCGGCGCGGCGTGCACGCCCGCGGCGGCCCCCAGGAGATCCTGCGCGCCATCTGCAGCGCCTTCGGCCTCCAGGCCGGCTTCGACGCCTCCGTCACCTCCGGCCAGCCGCTCCGGCTCGACCTCGACAACGTCACCTTTCCCGAAGCTCTCCGCACCGCCGAAGCCCTCACCGGCACCTTCTCCGTCCCGCAGCAGCCAAAGGTCGTCTTCTTCGCCAAGGACAACCCCGAAAACCGCGCCAACCTGGAACCTCTCGTGGAAGAAACCCTCTTCCTGCCCGGCGTTACCCCCGAATCGCTTACCGAATACGCCAACCTCGCGCGCAATGTCTTCAACCTCCGCACCGTCAACGCCGTCGGCTCCTCCGGCGGTCTCGTCCTGCGCGGCGACGCCGCCACCATCCAAAGCGCCAACGCTACCTTCGCCGATCTCGTCGATGGCGGCGCGGAGGTCCTCCTCGATCTCACCCTCTACGAGGTCGACAAGTCCCGCCTGCAAAACCTCGGCGCTTCCACCCCGGCCTCCGTCGGCGTCTTCCCCGTCGCCGCCACGGCAGAAAACCTCATCAATGCCAACCAGTCCCTCATCTCCCAGGCCGTTGCCAACAACCTCATCACCCTCACCGGCAACCCCTACACCGACGCCCTCACCGAACTCGAGTTCCTCATCGCCAGCGGCACCGTCAGCTCCTCCGAGTTCACCAATCTGCTCGGCGTTCTCGGTCACTATGGCGGCCTGCCCCTCGCGGGCGTCTACCTCGGCCAGGGCAGCACCTTCAACGCCCTCTTGAACACCACGGACGCCCGCATCCTCGACATGGTTCAACTTCGCGCCGGCTCCGGGCAGGAGTCCAGCTTCCGCGCCGGCAGCCGCTACCCCATCGAAACCGGCATCTACACCTCCAATGCCTCGAGCGCCCTCACCTCCGCCGTCGCAGGCCTCACCATTAATGGCGTCAGCGTCGCCTCCCTGCTCGGGAGCGCTACCTCCACCAGCGTGCCCCAGATCCAGTACGAGGACCTGGGCCTCACCCTCAAAGCCACCCCCCAGGTCACACGCGCCAATGAGGTCAACCTCAAGCTTGACTTCAAAATCGAGGCCCTCGGTGGTGGCAGCGTCAACTCCATTCCCATCCTCAACAACCGCCAGCTCACCTCCCAGATCACCATTCCGGTCGGCCAAACCGCACTGCTCGCCAGCCTGGTCTCCACCAGTGAGCAGCGCTCCATCAACGGTCTTCCCTTTCTAAGCGAACTTCCCGGCTTCCAGGGCACCGAAAAAAGCTCGGACATCGCCACCACCGAGCTCCTCATCACCCTCACCCCGCACATCGTCCGCACCCGCCGCATGGAGGTGGAAAGCCGTCGTCTGCTGCTCCCCCTGGGCGCCTCCAAATCCGGCTTCGGCGGCACACCTTGATCTCGCTTTCGGCATCGGCCAAAACCCCGGTGCTCAATTTGCATCACCCTCAGTCAGCCCTTGGCATTTTCCCTTCCGTTTGTTATCTTGAGAGGGCAGGGCGGGAGTAGCTCAGTGGTAGAGTGCTTCCTTGCCAAGGAAGATGTCGCCGG
>CAXTZL010000039.1:0-17626 GCA_964248555.1 uncultured Bryocella sp. | reverse complement strand
GCCGTGCTCGCCGACTACGCAGAAGGCCGCTACCCAACCGTTCCACAGGACATCAAGTAATGCCAAACGTCGTCTCGCATCCGGATGAGGTTCTCGTTCTGAAGCGCCGCTTCGGCCAGGGCGCAACCAACATCGACAAGTACATTGAGCTCGATGGCTACAAGGCCGCGCAGCTTGCCATCGACAAGGGTCCCGAGTGGATCATCACCGAGATGAAGGCCTCCGGCCTTCGTGGTCGCGGCGGCGCCGGCTTTCCGACAGGCATGAAGTGGAGCTTCGTCCCCAAGCAGTCGGAAAAGCCGAAGTATGTGTTGGTGAACGGAGACGAGTCCGAGCCCGGCACCTGCAAAGACCACGTCATCTTCCTCAACGACCCGCACGCGATTATCGAAGGCACGATGATCGCCGGCCTGGCGATCGGTGCCAAGATGGGCTTCATTTATCTGCGTGGCGAGTACCGCTATCTCCTGAAGATCATGGAAAAGGCCGTCGCCGATGCCTACGCCAAGGGCATTCTCGGCAAGAACATCTTCGGCCGCGAAGGCATCGACTTCGACATCATCACCCAGACCGGTGCCGGCGCCTATGAGGTCGGCGAAGAATCCGCGCTGATGGAATCACTCGAAGGCAAACGTGGCGTTCCCCGCATCAAGCCGCCGTTCCCCGCGGTTGTCGGCCTTTACGGCGGCCCCACCGTGATCAACAACGTCGAGACCATTGCCAACGCCCCGCACATTCTGCTGATGGGCGGTGAAGCCTATGCCAAGCTCGGCACCGAGCGCAACGGCGGCACACGCCTCTTCGGGATCAGCGGCCATGTCAATAAGCCCGGCGTTTACGAGCTTCCCATGGGTTATTCCATGCGCAAGGCCATCTATGAAGTGGCCGGTGGTATTCCCAACGGCAAAAAGCTGAAGGCCGTCGTGCCCGGCGGCAGCTCTTGCCCCGTGCTGAAAGCCGACGAGATCGATGTCGGCATGGATTTCGACCAGATGGCCAAAGCTGGCACCATGCTCGGTTCCGCGGGCGTCGTGGTTCTCGACGAAACTGTCTCCATCGTCGAGTTTGCCCTGCGAACCATCAAGTTCTACCAACACGAGAGCTGTGGCTGGTGCATTCCCTGCCGTGAAGGCACGGACTGGCTCAAAAAGACGCTGACGCGCTTCCACGCCGGCGGTGGCAACAAGAAAGACATCGACAACATTCAGTACCTCGCCGAAAACATGATGGGCCGCACCTTTTGCCCACTGGGCGATGCCGCAGCAATGCCGACGCTGGGTTTCATAAAAAAATTTCGCGGCGAATTTGAGGAGTATCTCGCCGGTGTTCGTGTCGACAGCCCCCTCATCTCCATCGAACCGATCGGTGCCATAAAGAACGAGCTGGTAGGTGCACACTGACTATGCCTACTTCGAAGCACCATGCGCGATTGAAGCTGCTCCTTCCGGGATTGCTGGTCTTTCTTCCATTGCTGGGCGGCTGCCATCATCAGAAGCAGACCGCCGCCGGCAGCATGGCCTCGCCGGACAAACCTGGTTCTGTTGACAACACCTGGATCAACGCCGCGAAAAGTTGCTGGCCGCAACTCGCCACCAACGGCTACACTAACCAGGACATCGCCAGCAACCTCCTTCATCACCTCGGGGCTGCCTTTCCCACCTACAGCGCCCTGAGCGGCAACCACGGCGACGCCGACCTTTCGGTGCCGCTTACCACCGTGCTTCCGCCCGATGCCTCCAAACTCGATCACTCCCAGAATCCCGTGCTGAACCGCGGTCAGGCCGTAGCCGGAACGCCGCCACAGCGCGCGGCCGCCGCCAACACCGATGGCTCCGCGCCACCCGACGCCCTGTGCGCTGTGCAGAACGGGATCCCGCAGGGATTCAGCAAGCAGGGCTCCAGCAAATAAGATCAGCAACATCGTTCCCAAGGACACCTTCATGTCAGACGTATCCTTCACCGTAGACGGCAAAACGCTTACCGCCCCCGCAGGCACGCTGCTCATCGATGCCTGCAAGGCCGCAGGCATCGAAATCCCCGCATTCTGCTACTACCCTGGCCTCTCGCTGCAGGCAGCCTGCCGTATGTGTGTGGTGCGGATCGAGAAATTGCCGAAGCTCCAGACCGCCTGCACCACCCCGGTGGCCGCGGGTATGAGCGTCATCACGGAGTCGCCGGAGATTGCACAGGCCCGCAAGTCGACGCTGGAACTCCTGCTCGGCAATCACCCCCTCGATTGCCCCGTCTGTGACGCAGGCGGTCAATGCGAGCTGCAGGACATGACCTTCAAATACGGTGCCGGTGAGAGCCTCTACGCCGAAGCCAAAAATCACCGCGAAGAGCAACAGTGGTCCCCGGTCGTCTTCTTTGACCGCCCCCGCTGCATTCTTTGCTACCGCTGTGTGCGCATGTGCGGGGAAGGCATGGATGTCTTCGCGCTGGGCATCCAGAACCGCGGCTCCGCGGCCGTCATCGCCCCCAACGTCCCGGCGCAACTCTCGCCTGACGATCTGCCGCGCGTCGATTGTGAGCAGTGCGGCATGTGCATCGATGTCTGCCCCGTCGGCGCGCTCACCTCGGGAACCTACCGCTACAAGACGCGGCCCTGGGAGATGAACCACGTGGCCACGATCTGCACCCACTGCGGGGATGGTTGCAAAACCACCCTGGGAGTGCGATCCACCAACGAGGGTTCCGAGATCATGCGCGGCGATAACCGCGACAAGAGCGGCATCAACGGCGACTTTCTCTGCAACAAGGGACGCTACGCCTTTGACTTTGCCAACCAGCCGGAGCGTCTCTCGCAACCCATGATTCGCAAGGGCGGCAAGGGTTCACCGCTGACCGCCGTCAGTTGGGAAGAAGCCCTCGCCTTTGCGGGCAGCCGTCTTCGCGAACTGCGCGACACCCACGGTCCCAGCTCACTCGGGGTAATCGGCTCCAACCGCACCACGAACGAAGAAAATTACCTTCTGCAAAAGTTCGCCCGCACCGTACTCGGAACCAACAACATCGACCATCACCGTACGGCCGATTATGTCTCCCTGGCGACCTCGCTGCAGGGCACAACGGGCCGGTTCGCCTCCCAGCGCGACGTCGTCCAGGCACCCGCCCTGCTGCTGCTCGGCGGCGATCCCACGGAGCAGGCGCCTCTTTCTGCATGGAATATCCGGACCGCCGTTCGTCTGAACCGCGCCAGGGTCTATGTAGCCAACAGCGAAGAAATCAAGCTACGCCGCCAGGCGAAAGCGTTCATCCAGGTCGCGCCCTTCGGCTATAGCAGCTTTGTGGCCTACCTCGCCGGTGACGATGCCGAGGCATCGGCGGCTTCGGTCAGCGCACAGGCGGACCAGCTCTCGGCTTTTCGCGATGCCGTGCGGAATGAGACAGGTCTGGTCGTGCTCGTCGGCAATGAGCTTCGCAATCGCGAGCTCGCCAAGCTGATTACCGCGTTGCCCAACGCCAAATTCGTCTGCAATGCGGACTACGTCAACTCGCGCGGCGCCTCGGATATGGGTCTGCTGCCGGACATGCTGCCCGGCTACCAGCCACTGAGCGGGTCCGCCCTGGCTACAGAGTTCGCCACACCCACGGAGCCCGGCCTGGACCTGCTGGCCATGTTCAGTGCGGCGCAGCAAGGCCTGCTTGCCGGTTTGTATGTTGTAGGGGCCAACCCTGTAAAGCGCTTCTCCGTGGATCCCTCCGCGCTCGCCAACACCTTCCTTGTGGTTCAGGACATGTTCCTGACTGAGACTGCCACGCTGGCCGACGTCCTCCTTCCCGCTGCAAATCTCTACGAGAAGGCCGGCTCGGTCACCAATTCCTATGGCGATCTGCAGCTTGTGCAGAAAGCTGCGGACAAGGCAGGAACAAGATCTGACTTCGAGCTCATCGTGCGCCTCGCCGACAAAATGGGTTACCCCGTCAAATCCCTCGTGCCTTTCGGCAAAGGAAATACGGGAACCCGCGGCGACCTCGGTCAAAGCCGTGGTGCGCAGGCCGGCGAAGCGGACCGTCATGCCGTGTGGCTCACGGCAAACAGCCTCGAACCCAAGCTCTCGCCCTTCGACCCGTTCGCCATACTGGACGAAATGCAGCGTGTCGTTCCAGGCTACGACAAGCTTTTCCGGTTGCAGTTGCTCAGCGGCAATGATCAGCACCTGACACCGGCTCCCTCCGGGCTGGTCCAGATCGAGCACCGCAAGAACCTCGTCCTGCCCAGTGACGACACGCTGTACACCTCGGGTTCACTCACCGCTCACTCCCCGATGCTCCTTTCAGTGCAGCGCCACCAGGAGCGCGAAGTTGCCGATCACTTCGCCGCCGCTGCCGGCGACTAGCTTTGCTGGACCCCGGGTGATTCCCTCACCCGGAGCTTTCTTTTCGCAATCAGTGACCAAAGCCGCCGAAAGAACGGCGTAGGATAAAGCTGCACCCCGTTGAAACGATGAGCCATCTTTCCGAGTTCCAAGTCTTTCTGCTGATTACTGTGCTCAAGATAGCGATTGTGCTCGTCATCACCCTGAGCGCCGTGGCCTACACCGTGCTGCTCGAACGTAAGGTGCTGGGCCGCATGCAGAATCGCTGGGGGCCCTCGCGTACCGGCCCCTTTGGCATGCTGCAGCCCCTGGCCGACGGCATCAAGCTCTTCCTGAAGGAAGACCTGATGCCTCTTTCGGTCGAGCGCCCACTTTTCGTGATTGCGCCTGTCATCGCGCTCTCCTGTGCCTTGATCTCGATCTCGGTTGTCCCTTTCGGCGCTCCCGTCAGCTACCACGGTGTGACGCTCACCGAGATTTCAGACGTAAATGTTGGACTTCTCGTCATCCTCGGCGTCACCTCCATCGGCGTGTATGGCATCGCTCTCTCGGGCTGGAGTTCCAATAACAAATTCGCCCTTTTCGGCAGCTTGCGCGCGACCGCACAGGTCATTAGCTATGAACTCGCACTCGGGCTCTCGCTGGTCGGTGTCGTCCTCCGCGCTGGCTCGCTTCGTCTGCGCGACATTGTCGCTTCGCAGTCCGCGCACGGTATCTTCAGCTGGAACATCTTGGGCGGTCCTGCCCGCGAACAGGGCGCCCACGGCATGGTCTGGACCATCGCTGGCGGATTTCAGATCATTGGCTTCTTCATCTACTTGATGGCCGCCTACGCCGAGACCAATCGCTCCCCCTTCGACCTGCCGGAAGCGGAGTCGGAGTTGGTGGCTGGCTACCACACCGAATACTCGTCCATGAAGTTCGCCATGTTTTTTATGGCTGAATACGCCAACATGATCACCGTCGCCTGCGTTGCCACGTTGCTCTTCTTCGGTGGCGCGAGTTCCCCCTTCGGTCACCTCTTTGATCATGTGCTCAATGGCCAGATCTTTCGCTTCTTCATCCCGATTCTCTGGTTCGTCTTCAAGATCTTTTCGTTCCTGCTCCTCTATATCTGGGTTCGAGCCACACTGCCGCGTTTTCGGTACGACCAGTTGATGAGCTTCGGTTGGAAATTCCTTCTTCCCGTCGCCATGCTCAACATCCTTGCAACCTCCCTCGTGCTGGCGTTTCATAGCTAGAACACAAAGGCGCGGCCGCCAGCCGTTTACAATGGGGTACGCACCAACCCACTGCACCATGTTCCGGCGTTCACGGCGACGCAACATGGATTCGAACTCCTGGGATTTCCCGCCACGATGGAACTTTTCCTCTTTATTCTCTTCGGGCTTCTGGCCGTCGGCGCCGCACTCAATCTGCTGCTGCAGCGTCATCCGATCAATTCGGCCCTGTCGCTCATCGTGGTCATGATGTCGCTGGCCGTTCTCTACTTCTCGCTCGGCGCAGAGTTCCTGGCCGCCGCTCAAGTCATCGTGTACTCCGGCGCCATTATGGTGCTCTTCGTTTTCGTAATCATGTTGCTGAACGCAGGCGAGGAGGACCGTACAAAGGCCTCTAGAATCGCAACCGTTGCCGGCTTCCCCGGCGCCGCGGCCACTCTGTGCCTGCTTGCCTTCGTGTTTCTTTCCGAACGCCATCAACTCGGCACCACGGAGGTCGGCGGCTATCTTTCTAACGCCGCAAACAACATCGCCGAGATCTCCCACGTTTTGTTCACCACGCTCCTGCTACCCTTCGAGGTCACCTCGATCCTGATCCTGGTCGCCATTCTCGGCGCCGTCGTCCTCGCACGAAAGGAGCTCTAGCCTTGGTGCCCATCGCCTACTACCTGGTCCTTGCCGCGATCCTGTTCTCTATCGGGATTGCAGCATTCCTGATCAAGCGCAACATCATCACCATCTTCATGTCGATTGAGCTCATGCTCAATGCTGTCAACCTGACCTTCGTTGCCTTTGCCCACATGTGGCATCAGGTGAACGGTCAAATCTTTGTATTCTTCGTCATGGTCGTCGCCGCAGCGGAAGCCGCAGTCGGCCTGGCCATCATCATCGCGCTCTTCCGCGCCCGGCAGACCCTGAACGTCGATCAGATCAACCTGATGAAGAACTAGCGAAAGCGAGCCCACCACCCTTCATGCCTCCTTCCCTGCTTTGGCTCATCCCCGCGCTCCCCTTCGCCGGCTTCGTGCTGAATGGCACGCTGGGCCGCAGGCTGCCGCGTGCGGGTGTTTCCGCAATAGCACTTCTCTTCACGGCCGCTCCCGCTCTTCTCGTCGCCTGGTTATGGTCCACCATGCTTGCAGTCGGCGCGCCGCTGACACTCTCCGTCAGCAGCCGTCCCTGGATCGCCGTCTCCGGCTTCCAGGTCAACCTCGCCTTCACCGTCGACCACCTTACGATGATCTTTCTCGCGATCATCACCGGCGTGGGCTTCCTCATCCACATCTACTCCGTGGGCTACATGGCGCATGAGGAGGGATACTGGCGCTTTTTTGCCTACCTGAACCTGTTCATGTTCTTCATGCTGGTCTTGGTCCTGTCAGCGAACTTTCTTCTGCTCTTCGTCGGCTGGGAGGGCGTCGGCCTTGCCTCGTACCTCCTCATCGGTTTCTATTTCACGCGCGATTCCGCCGCGAACGCCGGCAAAAAAGCCTTCGTCGTCAACCGCGTCGGCGACTTCGGCTTTCTGCTCGGCATGTTCCTGATCATCGCGCATTTCGGAACGCTCGATTTCGCGCAGGTGTTCGCCAGGGCCAACGCCTTCTCCCCCGCTGTGACGGGTGGCTTCTTTACCGCGATCTGTCTTCTGCTCGTGCTTGGCGCTACCGGCAAGTCCGCACAAATCCCCTTGTATGTCTGGCTGCCCGACGCCATGGAAGGCCCGACGCCCGTTTCAGCACTGATCCACGCGGCCACCATGGTGACAGCCGGCGTCTATCTCATCGCTCGTTGCCACAGCCTCTTCGACCGCTCCCCCTTCTCCCTTGGCGTTGTGGCCATCATCGGGGCTCTCACCGCTTTCTTTGCCGCAACCATCGGCATGGTGCAGCACGACATCAAGCGCGTGTTGGCGTACTCCACGGTGTCGCAACTGGGCTACATGTTTCTGGGCTGCGGTGTGGCTGCCTACTCGGCAGGTGTCTTCCACGTGATGACTCATGCCTTCTTCAAGGCACTCCTCTTTCTCTCCGCCGGCTCCGTCATTCACGCCCTCTCTGGTGAGCAGGATATGCGCGTGATGGGCGGCTTGCGCAAGCGCATCCCGATTACCTTCTGGACCATGACCGCGGGCGTGGTCGCCATTGCGGGTATTCCTCCCCTGTCCGGCTTCTTCTCCAAGGACGAAATCCTCTATCGCACCTTCACCTCGCCAAATCCCCTCGGCAAGCTCCTTTGGTTCATCGGCCTGGTTACCGCCGGCCTCACCAGCTTCTACATGTTTCGGCTATGGTTTAAAACCTTCTTCGGCGCGGAGCGTTTTGACGAGCATGCCCTCGCGCAGGGCCAAAGCACCCATCCGCTCCCGAACGCGACGGCAACCCATGCCACCCACGATGAAGCCCATGCCGCAGAGCATGACAAGGCCCAGGCACAACACGCCCATGGCGTTCACGAGTCGCCCGCCATCATGACGGGGCCGCTCGTCGTGCTCGCGATTCTCGCCGTCATCGGCGGCTGGATCGGCATCCCCGCGGCCCTCGGCGGCTCCAACCACTTCGAACATTTTCTCGACCCCGTCTTCGCGATCACCGCACACGCCGAAAACACCCTCAACGCCGACCAGGCTTCGCACGCCGTAGAACTCGTTCTCGCAGCTGTTTCCACCATCACAGCCCTGCTTGGCTTCTTTGTGGCCTACCTGTTCTACTTCCGCAACCTGGGCAGCGCCACGCGCTATGCAAACGCACTGAAGCCCCTCTATCGCCTCCTCGATCACAAATACTGGATCGACGAGGTCTACGGCGTCGGCATCATGGGCCTGCTCATGGCCACGCGCTTCGGCCTCGGAGGTCTGATCGAAGGTGCCGTTGTACAGGGCTCCGGCGAAGGCCTCGCCGCCGGCACACAGGGCCTCGGCTGGCTCACACGGCGCATGCAGACCGGGAACATTCGCGCCTACGCCGGATGGCTCGCACTCGGTGCGGCAGTCCTGATTGCTATCGTTCTTTTTATTCAGCCGATGAGTTCCTGATCCGTGGCGTCCACAATGGCCATGCCCGTCCAAGTCACACTTTGCCATAAAGCAATCAGCCACACCGGAGCTTCACCCAGCCGATGAACCTAAATAACATCATCCTGACCACGATCCTGCTCACCCCTCTGGTAGGGGCCGTGATCGTAGCCCTCATCCCCGAGAGAACGGACTCCAAGGCCCACCACATCGCGGCGCTGGCCATCACCCTGCTCACGCTGCTTTTCACCCTGCACCTGCCGTCGCACTTCGATTACGGCCTGCAGGGCTTTCAGTTCGAGCAAAATAGCAGCTGGATCGCCTCACCGGCCATTCGTTACCACCTCGGCGCGGACGGTCTGTCCATGTGGCTCCTCGTGCTCACCGGCTTTCTCGCGCCCATCGGTGTACTTGTCAGCTGGAATGCCATCGCCTCGCGCACAAAGCTCTTCTTTGTTCTCTTCCTGCTGCAGCAGGTCGCCATGCTCGGCATCTTTATGTCGCTGGACCTGTTCCTCTATTACGGCTTCTGGGAGCTTTCGCTGGTCCCCATGGCGCTGCTGATCGCCACCTTCGGCCGCACCGAAAACCGCCGCCGCGCCGCCCTCAAATTTTTTCTCTACTGCTTTATCCCGTCCGCAATTCTTCTGGTGGCCTTCCTCTGGCTCTATGCCCGTACCGGCACCTTCGATCTGCCTGTCCTGCAGGCACTCGCCGCGGCTCATCGCATCTCGCCGAACGGCCGCGCGCTCTGGCTTTGTTCCCTGGCCTTTCTCGTGGCGTTCGCGGTCAAGGTCCCCATCTTTCCACTGCACGGCTGGCTCTCCGAGGCCATGCAGGAAGCCCCCACCGCCGCGGTCATGGTCCTTGCCGGCAAGCTCGGCCTTTACTCCATTCTTCGCTTCTCCTTCAGCCTATTTCCAGACCAGTCGCGCCACATCGCTCCCGTCCTGATCGCGCTGGGAGCCATCGGCATCGTCTACGGTTCGCTCATGGCGTTGGTGCAGACTGACCTCAAGAAGTTCGCCGCCTTCTCCACCCTCGGCCACGTCTCCTTCATCGTCCTCGGCATCTTCGCCTTCTCCGTAGCGGGCATCGATGGCGGCATCTTTCAACTCTTGAACGAGTCACTGATCGGCGCCGCCCTGTTCACACTCCTTGGCCTGCTCTATGAGCGCTACGGTACCTATGACATGCGCGACTACGGCGGACTCGCGCAGAAGCACGCCTGGATGGTGACCATGTTCGTCATCACCACCCTCGCCGCGGTCGGTCTGCCCATGCTCAATGGATTCGTCGGCGAGTTCCTGATTCTTTCCGGCACCGGCGTGTCCCTGGAAGCGCATCACCTGCTATGGACCGTTGTTGGCACCACCGGCGTCATCCTGTCCGCCGCCTACATGTTGACCATGATTCAACGCGTCTTCTATGGCAATCTCGGCCTGCGTTCGGAAGAGGTCCACGGCTGGGATCTGAATCCGCGCGAACATCTCGAACTCTGGCCTTTCATCGCACTCTTTCTCATCATGGGCGTCGCCTCGCCCTACTGGATGCACGCCATCGACAGCTTTGGCACCGCGACTGCCGATAAATTCGCTCACTTCGAGCCAAACTCCATCCGCCACACCGAAAGCGAGAGCTACGGTTTCGTTGCCGCGGTCGCGGCGCCTACACCGCCGCAGGAGGCCCGCTAATGTCCCCGAACCTCCTCGTCCTGCTGCCTGAAATTCTGCTTACCATCACCGGCGTGCTCATCATGCTGATCGAGCCCGTACTGCCCCCCACTCAATCACGCAAAGGCCTGGGCTGGCTGGCCATTGTGGGCACGATCGCCTCCGGCATTGCCGCCTGGTATCAGCACCACGTCGTACTGGGTCTCGGTGGCGTTCCGATCACCGGCTTCTATCGCACGGTTCAGGTAGACGAATTTTCCGTCTTCTTTCACCTGCTCATCGCCGCGGTCGTGGTCTGCGTTTTGCTCGCCTCGCTTGATTACTTCGAAGGCCCCACAACGCACGCCGGCGAGTACTTCGCTCTCGTCGCCTTCGGCGCCACGGGCATGATGTTGATGACCTGCTCCGTGGAACTCCTGGTGGTCTTTATTGGCCTCGAGATCTCCTCCATCTCCACCTACATCCTCGCCGGCTTCCGCAAAGGTCAGGCCACCGCATCCGAAGCGGCCATCAAATACTTCCTGCTTGGCTCCTTTGCCACAGCCTTCTTTCTGTATGGCATCGCGCTCTGCTTCGGTGCAACCGGCTCCACCGCGATTGGCCCAATTGCCGCCGGCCTGGCTCACACCACGACACCCCGGCTTGGGTTCCTCGCTGTCGCCATGGTGCTCATCGGGCTGGGCTTCAAGGTCTCGGCGGCTCCGTTCCACGTCTGGACCCCGGACGTCTATCAGGGCGCACCCGCACCCGTTGTGGGCCTGATGTCCACTGCACCCAAGGCCGCTGCCTTCGCCGTTCTGCTGCGCTTCCTCTTTGGCGCGACGCCTTCCCTGCACCATCAGTGGCTTATTCTGATCTACCTCCTCGCCGTCGCGTCCATGACGATCGGCAATCTCGGGGCTCTGCTGCAGCGCGATGTCAAACGCCTGCTTGCCTACTCCTCCATCGCGCATGCGGGCTACCTCCTCGTGGCCTTCACCGCGACCGAACGCAGCGCCGTCGCTGGGGTTCTCTTCTACAGCGCCGCCTACGCCGCGATGAACGTAGGCGCCCTTCTGGTCATCACCGAGCTCTCCGGTTATGGCGAAGGTGCTCGTTCGCTGGACGACTTTACCGGCATCGCGCAGCGTAAGCCCGGCCTCGCCGCCCTGCTCAGCTTCTTCCTGCTCTCGCTCATCGGCATCCCCTTCACCGGCGGCTTCTTCGGCAAGTTCTACGCCTTCTCGGCTGCCATCGGGAGTGGCCATGTGTGGCTGGCCATCATCGGTCTGGCAAACTCCGGTGTAGCCTGCTTCTACTACCTCCGCCTCTTGGCCGCACTCTATGCGCGGCCGCTCGGGGACAGCCTCGGCTATACCCCGACACGTAGGCTTACCCTACCCGCGGCTATAGCCCTCGGTGCGACGGCGCTGGCCACACTCGCCCTGGGCATTCTTCCCGGCCATGTCCTCAACATGGTGCAGCGAGCCTCGCCGGTCACCCTGCCCGGCTACGTCGAGCCCAGCCTCAACAGCTCTCTCCCATCTGTCGCGCCCACAGCCGTCACCCCGAATCGCTAGCCTGCGCTAAGCACAGCAAGAGCCTTCGCCACTGCGGAGGCCCTTTCCTGCTTCTGCCTTCGCCCAACCGCATTTCATGGCCGCGCGGAACCTACCCCCTACTCCTTCACAGTCCTTGTGGCTCCCTTCTTCGCCGCCTTACGTGGAGCCGCCTTACGTGGAGCCGCTTTACGTGGAGCCGCCTTCTTGGCCGCCGCTTCTTTCGCCTTCGGCTTCGGCCCGGACGCCTTCTTGGCAGAATCGGCTTTCTGCGAACCTTTAGCCGAACGCTTGGCAGGGGCCGGGGTACCCTTTTGCCCGCTCCCCGCGTGAGCTTCCCCGTCCTTGATGGTGTGGTACTCCTCTAGCAGCTGATGCCCCTCCTCCGCCAGTTTCTTGGCATCGCCCATGGTCTGCGGCACGTCTTCGCCCCACGCATGCGCGCTCAGCGCCAAACGCGTCGGCTCCCCCTTGTCATCCTTCATTGGCCCTCGCGGATTGGCAAAGTGCCGCCGCAAAAAGCTTCCCTTGCGCACCATCTTTTCCGGCGTGTCCGCCGGTCCCTGCACACCGGGCCGTAGGTGCGCCCCTTCTGTTTTGGCGAAATACGCTCGCCCCTCCGCCGTGAGTCCACCCTTCGGATCTCGCCCTCCTTTGGGCATCGAGTGCGGCGTCTCTTGCGTTCCGCGCCCCTTTTCGTCCTTCTTTCCTCCCTCTCCTGTTCCGCTCTTTCCGGCTGCCTTCTTCGCCATGGCCACACTCCTCTCGAATGGCTTGGAATGCCACACCCCGCGCGACGTTGTAATTGTGCTGGCTTTTGTCTCCACACGAGATCAAACAAACGCGCTCACGTATACTCGGGCGCAGTTCCAAACAATCAGAACTTGATCTGTACGGGGAGATAGACCTTGATCAAAGGCTTCCGTGACTTCATCCTGCGCGGCAATGTAATGGATCTGGCCGTCGCCGTTATCATCGGCGCCGCTTTCACTGCCATCGTCACCGCGCTCACCGACGACATCATCAAGCCCCTGCTCGGCGCCTTTATCGGCAAGCCCGACTTCGGCTACCTCGTCGCCCACGTCAACGGCGGCGTCGTCAAGTACGGCGACTTTATCACCGCCATCGTCAACTTCCTCATCCTCGCCTTCGTGGTTTACTTCTTCCTCGTCGTTCCCACACAGTACCTGCTCAAAAAATTCAACCCTCCAAAAGCCGTCCCGCCCTCCACCCAGGCCTGCCCACAGTGCCTCGGAGAGATCCCCCTCGCCGCCGTGCGTTGCAAGTTCTGCACGCAATTGGTCAGCCCCAGTTTCTCCGTTTAGTCTGGAGGGACACCAATCTTTGAGGTCCCACATGGCAAGTCTTCGGACGGCTGCGGTCGCCCTGTTGTGCTCTTCCGGTTTTGCTCTCGCCCAGGCTCCCGCCACCCCGCAGCACGTCTTCGGCTACGGTGATTTCTCCGAACAGGCTCACTGGGACCGGGCCTTCATGGCCGTCCCCGATGCCAAACTGGCCGGGGCGCACCTCAAGGAGCTCACCAAAGCACCGCACTGGGCCAGCTCGCCCGAGGACTACACCACAGCGGAATACGTCGCCTCAAAATTCCGCGCAGCCGGTCTCAAAACCGAAATCGTACCCTTTCGCGTCTGGATGAACAAGCCCGTACCGAACGGCATCCACATCACCGCCGTGGACGCCACGGGCAAACAGTTGATGGCGGGACCCACCCCGGAGCACGTCGATCCCAATCTGTACGGCGGCGACTCGTTCCAGGACGACCCTCGCATCCTGCCTGCATTTAACGGCTCCTCCGCTTCCGGCGATGTCACCGCCGAGGCGGTCTACGCCAACTACGGCACACTCGAGGACTTCAAGCGCCTCGAAAAACTTGGCATCGACGTCAAGGGCAAAATCGTCCTCGTGCGCTACGGTCAAAACTTCCGCGGCGTCAAGGCCTACATCGCGCAGCAGCGCGGCGCCGCGGGCGTCATCATCTACTCCGACCCTGCCGATGATGGGTACGACCGCGGTGACATATACCCTCGCGGTCCCTATCGCCCTGAGTCCGCCGTGCAGCGCGGCTCCGTACAATTTCTGCCGCTTTACCCCGGCGACCCCGAAACGCCTGGTGTCGCCTCGACGCCGGAACTCCCTGACTCCGCGCGCATCACCGACCCGGCAAAAATGAACCAACCCTCGATTCCGGTCAACCCGCTCAGCTATAAGGACGCTGCCCCGATTCTCGAGGCCATGGACGGCGCCGACGTCCCCCACGAGTGGCAGGGCGGTCTGCCCTTCGCCTACCATCTCGGCGGCACCGGCGCCGTAAAGGTCCACATGCACCTGGAGCAGGACTACAAGCTCCGCACCATCTGGGACGTCATTGGCACCATCGAGGGAGCCGACCCGGCGCAAAAAGACGCCTGGGTCGTCGCCGGCAACCATCGCGACGGCTGGGTGTATGGAGCCGTCGATCCGAACAGCGGCACGGCCGCCATGCTTGAATCCGTACACGGCTTGGGCGAGTTGCTCAAGGCGGGTTGGAAGCCGAAGCGCACCGTCGTGATCGCCAGCTGGGACGCTGAAGAGGAAGGCCTGATGGGCTCCACGGAGTGGGCCGAGGGCCATGCCGCCCAGCTAAGCCATGCCGTGGCCTACTTCAACACCGATGTGGGCGTCTCCGGCCCGAACTTCAACGCCTCCGCCGTCCCCTCTCTTAAGCAGTTCATGCGCGACGTCACCCGCGAGGTACCCAGTCCCCAAGGCGGCACCGTCTATGAACATTGGAAAGAAGACCAGGCCTCTAACCCTCGCCGCCGGGGTACTGCGGCAAACCCCTTCAGCGCGCCGTCAAACTCTTCTGTCAATGCCGAAGATGTTCGCGTCGGCGATCTGGGTTCCGGCTCGGATTACACCCCCTTCATCCAGCACCTCGGCGTACCCTCCACCGACATGGGTTCGGACGGCCCTTACGGCGTCTATCACTCCACCTTCGACGACTACGACTGGTTTGTCCGCAATGCGGACCCCACCTTCGTCTACGAGCAGCAGCAGGCCCGCGTCTTCGGTCTGGAAATCCTGCACATGGCCGACGCCGAGGTTCTCCCCTACGATTACCGCCTCTACGGCCGTGAAGTGGTCAGCTACGTGAACGCTGCGCAGGCCCGGGCCACCGCCGCCGGGATGAAAGTCGACTTCGGGCCCGCTCTTAAAGCCGCTTCCGCGTTTCAAGCCGTCGGCGACCGTACTTTTTTGAGACAGTCGGCCCTGACATCCGGTGCAAAAAAACCCGGCGCGCACACCGTAGCGCAACTGAATGTCTCATTACGGGACGCTGAAACAGCGCTCCTCAACCAAGAGGGCCTGCCGAAGCGTCCCTGGTTCAGACACACCATCTACGCTCCGGGCGAGTACACCGGCTACGCCGCCGTGGTCATCCCCGGCGTGAATGAGGGCATAGATGCTGAAGATTCTGCACGAACCCAGGCTCAACTGGAGGCCCTGACGGCAGCCCTGAATCGAGCCGCCACCATCCTGAGCAAGGTAACGATGTAGTTACCTTCGTGTATCCCCGGCGAGAGGTAGTGTTGAAATCCCCCTTTCTGCCGATGATGAGTTTGCGGGCACAGAGCGCTAACCCATCCCGCCGGAGGATCCCATGTACACGCTTCTTCTCATCGGCTGCATTCTCGCCCTTACACTCTCTCCCCTGCTCCTCGACGCCATTCTCGTTTGGAAAGAAACCCGCCCGCAGCGGCAGCTTCACGGCGCGCCCACAGCTGCCGGCCTCACGCTGATGACACCCCGCCTGCACTAAACTGCATGCAAGAAGAAGAACGCCCTACACTCCGAACACGGAAAAGGCCACCCCTGAAAGGTGGCCCTGTGCCCCAGACTAGCGGAGATTACGTCCGCAAGGCCATCTGTTCGGTAACAATCTGGGTCAGATCCGGTTTCCGCAAGCCGTGTACCTCTTCGTTGAACTTATCCACCTTGCTGGACCAGTTCATGGAGCAGAATTTCGGACCGCACATGGAGCAGAACGCCGCTTCCTTGTAATAGTCGTCCGGAAGGGTCTCATCATGCATACCGCGAGCCGTCTCCGGATCGAGCGAAAGGGCAAACTGCTTGTCCCAGTCGAAGGTGTAGCGAGCATGCGAGATCGCATCGTCGCGGTCACGCGCACCCGGACGGTGTCGCGCAATATCCGCCGCATGCGCCGAAATCTTGTAGGCAATAATGCCGTCCTTCACATCCTTCTCGTTCGGAAGGCCAAGGTGCTCCTTGGGTGTGACATAGCAGAGCATCGCGGCCCCATGCCAACCAATCATCGCCGCGCCAATGGCCGACGTGATGTGGTCGTAGCCAGGAGCAATGTCCGTCACAAGCGGTCCAAGTACGTAAAACGGTGCCCCGTCGCAGAGCTCCACTTCCTTGTCTACCTGCTCCTTGATCTTGTCCAGCGGCACATGCCCGGGCCCTTCGATCATGACCTGCACATCATCCTTCCATGCCTGTCGCGTAAGCTCCCCCAGCGTCTTCAGTTCGGCAAACTGCGCTTCATCGGAGGCATCGGCCACCGACCCCGGCCGCAACCCATCGCCCAGCGAGTAGCTCACGTCATACTTCGCCATCAGCTTCGTGATCCGGTCGAAATTTTCATACAGAAAATTCTGCTTGTGGTGAGCCGTCATCCACTGCGCCATAATGGCGCCGCCGCGACTCACGATCCCGGTAATCCGCTTGGACACCATGGGAATGTACTGAACCAGGACACCTGCGTGAATGGTGAAGTAGTCCACCCCCTGCTGCGCCTGCTCCTCAATGACCTCGAGATAGAGATCAATATTCAGATCCTCAACACGCTTCACTCGCCCCAGGGCTTCGTACAGTGGCACGGTCCCGATCGGCACCGGCGAGTGCCGCAGAATAGCCTCCCGGATCATGGGGATGTCCCCGCCCGTCGAAAGATCCATCACCGTATCCGCGCCGTAGTGCACCGCCGTATGCAGCTTGCGAAGCTCCTCTTCCACATTCGAAACCAGCGCAGAGTTTCCAATATTCGCATTAATCTTACACAGGGACTCAACGCCGATGCACATCGGCTCAAGCTCCGGGTGGTTGATGTTCGCCGGGATGATCATGGTTCCCTTGGCGATCTCCGCACGCACCAGCTCCGCTTCCAGCTTCTCCTTGTGCGCCACAAACGCCATCTCTTCCGTGATCAGGCCCTTGCGCGCGAAGTGCATCTGGCTCATGTTCCAATCGCCCGTACGCGCTGCTTCTTCCTTGCGTTTAACGATCCAGTCCTTACGCGGCTGTGGCACACCATAGCGTGTTTCAACGTCATGCGCGGCTGGTTGGCCCATCAGATGATCAGACCCGTTACCGTTCGCCGCTGCTGCCAGACCGTTCTCGAGTGTGCTCATCTTTTTCCAATCCCCCATTCGGTCTCGACGCAAAAGGCCTTGCGCCACGCCCGCTGTTATCGCCAAAGTATACGCCGGGAATGCTCCCGGCTAGCATGGAGGCATGCGCCGCATCCTTTGTACTCCCCTCTTGTTCATCGCCCTGCAAACGCTGGCGCAGGCCCAAACTTCTGGCGTCCGGGGAGACTGGCAGGAGCCCGGTGGCTCCGTGCTTCGGGTGTTCTCCTGTGGTCAAGAGGTCTGCATGCGCATCATGACCCTTCGGCCCAACACACCGCATGTAAACACCCATGATCCCGATCCCGCGAAGCGCACCGAACCCCTCTGCGGCCTGCAGATCGGGTACGGCTTCCAGCCCCAGGGCCCAGATAAGGCCGTGGACGGCCGCGTCTACGATCCGGAATCGGGCAAAACCTACCGCGGCGAAATGCACA
>CAXTZL010000038.1:0-17861 GCA_964248555.1 uncultured Bryocella sp. | reverse complement strand
TGTTTAAACGCAACCCACCCATCGCCGGCGAAGCCGAAGCGATCGAGCGGGCCAAACTGGGCGATCCAGACGCCTTCTCTAAGCTCTACGCGCTGCACAAACGGCGCGTGTATACCCTCTGCCTCCGTATGCTCGGCAATGTTTCTGAAGCCGAAGACATGACCCAGGAGGCCTTTCTCCATCTGTTCCGCAAGCTGGGCAGTTTTCGCGGGGAGAGCGCCTTTTCCACCTGGCTGCATCGCCTGACGGTCAATCTCGTGCTCATGCACCTGCGTAAGAAGGGTCTTCAGCTCGTCTCTCTTGAAGAAACCATCAATCCATCCGAGGAGGATGCTCCCAAGCGCGATTTCGGCTCCCGCGACCCTCAGCTCTCCGGCTCGGTGGATCGTGTGACCCTGGAGCGTGCCGTGGCCTCCCTGCCTCCAGGCTACCGTATGGTCTTCGTGCTGCACGACGTGGAAGGCTTCGAGCACAACGAGATCGCTACGATGCTGGAGTGCTCCACAGGCAATAGCAAGAGTCAGCTGCACAAGGCGCGTCTGCGTCTGCGTGAGCTGCTGCGTCATCCGGAACAGTTGCCGCCAGCGCCGCTGGCCGCCGTAAGGGAGTTGGTACAGTGAACGATTTGACCAACATCGATTTCGACAGCATGACGCCGGCAGATTTTGAGCAGTACCTGCCTGAACTGTTTCTTGCGGGTGGCAAGGTAAGCGAAGATCCAAGGCTTGCCCGCTTTCTGACGGGGAACCCTGATTGCGCGGCTCTGGTGCGGGACCTTGAAACGATTGCCGAAACGGCAAAAAGCCTGTTTGAGCCGATGCACGAGCCCAGCGATACGATCTGGTCCAATATTGCCAGCAAGCTGCAGGAAGAAGGCACGTCAGACGGTGGTGTCAGCGACCTTGCCGGCTGATCCTTTTTCGGAACTGCCCGACTCCACCGCACGAGCCACTTCGTCCGGGGTCCAGCGAGTTGTTCTCACTGGATTTATGGGTTCCGGCAAGACCACGGTAGGCCGCTTCCTGGCGGATCAACTGGGCTGGCAGTTCGTTGATCTCGATACTGCGATTGAGGCACGTGTAGGACTTTCCGTTCCGGGAATCTTTGCCAGTCTCGGAGAGGAGGTCTTCCGTCAGCTCGAAGTGGATGAGTTCGAGTCTCTGCTTGTCGCGACGGACAAGGTCATAGCGCTGGGCGGGGGAGCACCAGGAACTGCGGCTATCCGGGAACTGCTTCGTGCCGCACCTCACACCTTTGTCGTCCACCTCGGAGCGCCCTTTCAGCTCCTATACGAACGTTGCCGGCTGCAAACGCTTGACCCGCAGGCGACGACGCGTCCGTTGCTCGGAGACGAAGCGGCCGCAGCAACCCGCTTCGAGAGGCGTCTAGCGCTCTATCAGGCGATCGCACACTGGGAGGCCGACGCCGCTGCGGGGCCTCCGGTGGACGTGGCCTCGGTGATCGCGAAACGCGTTCGTGGTCTGGACATCTGAGCGAACCAGACCTTTCGCCCTGTGACCCGGGATCTACGCAGCAGAAAGTTTCAGGGTTGTGATGCTGCGAAACTCCTCGCCGGGCCGCAAAACGGTCGTCGGATACTCCGGTCGGTTGGGTGAGTCCGGGAAATGCTGGGTCTCCAGGCAGAAGGCACTACGACGGCCATAAGGTCGTCCCGACTGTCCAGAGCCGGAGCCATTCAGATAGTTTCCGCTGTAGAACTGAACCCCGGGTTCCGTTGTCGCGATATCCAAACGGCGTCCGCTGGCGGGATGAGTTACGGTTGCCGCAAGCTTTAACTCGCCGGACGGTCCATGTAGAACGAAAGTATGGTCGTACCCGGTGCCGCAACGGATCTGCTCATTTTCCTCTCCTATGCGCTCTCCCATGGCGTGTGGCTCGGTAAAGTCGAACGGCGTGCCGGCAACCGCGCGCGGTGAGCCTAGTGGGATACCCGTAGCGTCGGTGGCGAGGAAGCGGTCCGCATGGATCACGAGCCTGTGATCCAGAATGCTTGGAAAACCCTCGCCGGCAAGGTTGAAGTAGGCGTGGTTGGTAAGATTCACTACTGTCGGCTTGTCGGTCGTGGCGAGGTATTCCAAGACGATCGAGTCGCCTGCCAGCCGGATCTGCACCGTAGCCGTCAGGGTTCCCGGAAAGCCACCGTCGCCGTCCGGGCTGACCAAGGTGAGCCGCACACCGTCTTCCGTGGGCTCCGCGGTCCAGTTGCGCCGATGAAATCCTTCCGCGCCGCCATGCAGTGTGTTGGGCCCGTTATTGATGTCGAGAGAGTAGGTCTTTCCATCCAGCGCAAAGCGGCCCTCGGCAATACGGTTCGCAAATCGCCCCGCTGTGCAGCCCAAGAATTTGTCATCCGTCAGGTATGCCGACCCGTCCGCATAACCCAACACAACATCCGCGACTTTGCCATCCCGGTCGGGGGCGAGCAGAGAAATCAGGCGCGCCCCATAGGTGAGAACCTCCATCTGCAGCATTCCATTGGACAGTGTGAAGATCCTGGCAGGGGTACCATTCGAATACGCGCCTGCCGTTCGGCTCTTGATCGTTACGTTAGGAGTTGAGAAATCCATATGCGGAGCATAACGTGTCTTCTGTGCGTGGCGGGAAGCCACCCTTGCTTCCCGCTCCCGGCACCGAAACACCCAGGAGTACCCACTTGCCCCTCACGCTTTCCACTCCTCTGTCTCGCTCCCTGCGCTTTATCGCGCTGTCTCTAACCCTTTCAGCCTCGGCGATCGCCGCACAGCTACAGGCAGACCTCGGGAGCCAGACTTCCTCGACCTCTCGCTGGATCGGCACCTGGGCGGCCGCCCAGGTAGGTATTGCGGAAAAGTCCGGCGCCGTTGCGGTCAAGGAGGTGCTCTACCAGACCGTTCATCTTTCGCGAGGGGGCCGGTCGGTGCGCGTCATCTTCACCAACGAGTTCGGTACCGACCCCCTGGTCCTTGACGCAGCCCGGATCAGCCTTCGCGGAAAGAATGGGGACCCGCTGGCCGGTTCAGATCACGCGCTGTCCTTTGTTGGCAAGCCCGGGATCGTTGTTCCTGCCGGAGCCGTCGCCGTAAGTGACCCCGTCGCAATGGATGTGCCAGCCCTGGGCGACCTCAACATCAGCCTGAGCCTACCACCACAGCGGCAGCACACGATCACGGCACACTCTCTCGGATTGCAGACCAATTACCAGGCAGAGGATGACACGATACGGCCTTCCCCACCCAGCGGCGCACACGCGCTCGCACAGTGGCACTTCCTGAAAAGTGTCGAGGTTTTGGCTAAGGATACCCATTCAGGCGCCGCCGTCGTGGCCCTGGGCGACAGTATCACCGATGGCTACCGTTCCACGACTGACACGAACCGGCGCTGGCCCGATCTGCTGGCAGAGCGCCTGCAGGCAGACGCGCCCCTGCGCAGCCTTGGCGTGCTGAATGAGGGGATCAGTGGCAATCGCGTACTCCACGACGGTGCCGGTCCCAGTGCGCTGGCGCGCCTCGATCGCGATGTGCTGAGCCAGGACGGGGTCCACTACCTGATTGTCATGGAAAGCATTAACGATATCGGACGCGCCCAGTCGCCTGGTGGAGAAGACGCCATCACGGCGCAGACCCTCATCGCCGGACTCACGCAGATCGTCGAGCGAGCCCATGCGCATGGCATCCTGGTCTACGGGGCGACGCTGACGCCCTTTCTCGGCGCGGGCTACGCCTCCCCCAGTGGCGAAGCGATGCGTCAGACCGTGAACGAGTGGATCCGGGGCAGCAGGCAGTTCGATGGTGTGATCGATTTTGATCAGATCACGCGCAATCCCACTGCTCCTACGCAATTCCTGCCCGCTTACGATTCCGGCGACCACCTGCACCCAAACGATGCGGGTTACAAGGCCATGGCCGACGGCATTGACCTGAAACTATTCAGCCGCAGATGAGCGCAAACCGTAAATAGAGTTATTTAAGTTCGTAACCGGCGAAGAAGTAGCCGATCTCAAACGCTGCGGTGTCTTCGGCGTCGGAACCATGAACCGCATTCTCCTCGATGGAATCGGCAAACAGCTTGCGCAGCGTGCCTTCTTCGGCGTTGGCGGGGTTGGTTGCGCCCATCAGTTTGCGCAGGTCGGCAATGGCGTTCTCTTTTTCAAGCACCATGGGGAAGATGGGGCCCGAAGCCATGAACTCCGTCAGGGACGCGAAGAAGGAGCGTGCGGCGTGCACATGGTAAAACCCCTTGGCCTGCTCCTGGGAGAGGTGCATCTTTTTAATGGCGACAATCTTGAATCCGGTTTTCTCGATCTGCGCGAGAATGGCGCCCGCAAGGCCCTTGCGAACTGCGTCTGGCTTAATAATGCTGAAGGTACGTTGTGACACAAAATCTCCTATGGTTCTGCTTAGCGTGCAGCCTTTCCAGTGTACCGAACCCTATGACCCCAATGTGGTCAGGACGAATGCTTCCAACTGGTCAGGTCCGCTCCAGGCGGTGCCGTCCACGATTCAATCCAGCATCATGGGCACCTACATCTTGTGGTAGGGAGGAGGCAAGCAGAGCCGCCACAAAGGCTGCCCGAGCACGCAAGTTTCGTGGCATAGCGCAGAGTCTATGCAGCGCGCCGCCAAAAACAGCCCGCCCCGCGTCTAACGGCTCATGCGAAAGTTCGCGTGGATATGGCTGGCAGGCTGTCTTGCCTGGTCGGCGGACTTCCTGGCCAACGCCGTACTTCGTCATGTGCAGCATGCCGAACTGGCTCTGATGCTGGCGATCCTGTTCGGCATTGCCTACGCCTTTTATCGCAACCAGCCCCGCTGATAGGTAGAAAATCCGGGCCCGTGTGGTGAACACGGGACCCTCGCAGATTGACTACTTTCCCGCGGCTTCGATATCGAAACTCATCTTCACATCGTCGCCCAGCATGCTATCGCCGGATTTCAACGTTCCATTCCAGGTAAGGCCGAAGTCCTCACGGTGGATCCTCGCCGTGGCGCTGAAACCCCTATGCGGCATCTTGTCCATACCAATCTGCTCCTTGCTGGGCGGCTCCATGTGCAGCGTCACGGGCCTGGTTACGCCGTGCAACGTCAGGTTCCCCATCACGTCATAACCCTCACCCGCCTTGGCGACTTTGGTGCTGGTGAAAGTGGCCGTGGGGTACTTTGCGGTGTCAAAGAAGTCCGGGCTGTTGAGGTGCTTATCGCGTGCGGCCTCGCCTGTATCCACAGAGGCCACATTAATAGTGGCCATCACGGAAGAGCCGTCCACATTGGCTTCATCCAGGTTGATGGTTCCGCCCGAGATCGCAAATCGCCCGTGCACGGTGGAGATGCCCATGTGCTTGATGCCGAAGTCCACCTGGGAATGCTGTGGGTCAATGGCATAGGTGGCGTGCTGGGCTATGGCCTGGAGACCGGCCACAGAGAACATGCCAATGATGGCGACAGAGGCTAAAGACGAACGGAAGTTCCGGGTCATGAGTTTCCTTTGAGCGCACCGGACATACTGAGGCGAAAGCACTCCTTCACTTTCTTCTGTCGGCTGCTGTTGAAGAGATGAACATATGCGGATCCGGATGCAAAAAAGCGGCCCGACCAGGGCCGCTTACTTTTGAGTAACTGGTTCTCTCCGCGTAACTTAACGACCCAGAACCCTGGCCATGGTCTCGCCGATCTCGGCCGGTGACTTCACGACATGAATTCCAGCTTCGGCCATGGCCTCCATCTTGCTTTCCGCCGTGCCTTCGCCGCCTGAAATAATCGCCCCGGCATGGCCCATGCGCCGGCCCGGGGGCGCAGTCTGCCCGGCGATGAAGCCAACGACAGGCTTCTTAACGTGGGTCTTGATGTACTCGGCCGCCTTCTCTTCGTTGGTACCGCCGATCTCGCCAATCATGATGATCGCCTCGGTCTCGGGGTCCTCATTCAGCATCTTCAGCGCATTGATGTGCGTTGTGCCGACGATGGGATCGCCACCGATACCGATGGCCGTCGACTGGCCGATACCGCGCGTCGTGAGCTGGTATACGGCCTCATAGGTCAGCGTACCGGAGCGCGAAACGATGCCGACGTTGCCTTCCTTATGGATGCGGCCGGGCATGATGCCGATCTTCGCCTTGCCTGGCGAAATCACCCCCGGACAGTTGGGTCCGATCAGCACTGACTTCGTGTTCTTCACCATATTCCAGGTCTTCACCATGTCCAGCACGGGGATACCCTCGGTGATGCAGATAATGAGCGGAAGGCCGGCATCGGCTGCTTCCAGAATGCCGTCCGCGGCGGCCGGTGGCGGCACGAAGATGACCGTGGCATTCGCGCCAGTGGCTTTTACGGCCTCCTCCACGGTATTGAACACAGGCCAGCCCTCATGGGTGGTGCCGCCCTTGCCCGGCGTCACCCCGCCGACTACCTGGGTGCCATACTCCGCGCAACCCTTGGCGTGAAAGGTGCCTTCCCGGCCCGTGATGCCCTGCACAATCAACCGCGTATTCTTGTCCACCAGCACTGCCATTTTACGTTCTCCTCGAAGACTGAAAGTTCTGCTGCCGACTGGCTTAAACCGCTCCCAGCACGCGCGCGAGGTGCTCGAAATCGTTGACCACGTAATCAAACCTGCCTTGAACCGTTGGGTCCTCGGTGGGCCTATGCACGAAACAGGTACGTAAGCCTTGCTTGTGGGCCGCCTGCAGATCCCCATTGTGCGCGGCTACCATCAGTACCTCCTCGTGCTTGCAATCCAGGTAACTGACTGCGCCCCTGTAGACCTCGGGATCGGGCTTGTACGTACGAAACAGATCCGCTCCGAAGACAACATCCCACGGCAGATTTGCAAATCGTGCTATGTCCACGAGCTGCCGCGTGGTGCCGTTCGACAGTGGCGCAAGGATGAAGTGCTTCTTCAAGCGATGTAGCGCAGCCGGGACCTCTGGCCAAGCGCTGAGCTGATGCCAGCCGCAGGTCAGGCGATCACGGTCAGCGCTGCTCAGGCCCGCAGCTCCAAACTGTTTGACGACCTTGTCCAGTTCCTCACGGAGCAGTGCATCGAAGCCGGCCCAAGGGCGCTTGCCCTCGCGCACGGGCTTGATTGCGGGCTTGTAGTGCGCCCGCCATTCACGCGCCAGGCCTTCCCAGTCCGCGTCGATACCCGTCTCGGCACCGAGGTGTTTGCCATGCGCCGTCATGCTTGACAGCCAGTCGACCGTGGTTCCAAACGTATCAAAGAGGAGGGCCTTGATGGCCAACTTTGGCTGCGTCTTCAGCGGGGCTTTACGGAAGAGACCCATGATTGTGCTTAGCCCTTTGCCGCGGCAACAGCCAGGTCCGCCGCTTCCTTCATCGTGGCTCCGACCTCGAATTTCAGCCCGGAATCCGCCAGAATCTTGCGGCCCTCTTCCACGTTCGTGCCTTCCAGCCGAAGGATGATCGGCAGCTGGACATCGAGCTTCTTGGCAGCTGCAACGACCGCCGTCGCCAACACATCCACGCGCAGGATGCCGCCAAAGATGTTGATAAAGATTGCTTTTACATTTTTGTCGCTCAGGAGAATGCCGAAGGCATTTTCGATCTGCTCCTGGTTGGCACCGCCGCCGACGTCGAGAAAGTTCGCAGCCGATCCGCCAGCATATTGGATGATGTCCATCGTCGCCATGGCGAGACCGGCGCCGTTCACCATGCAGGCAATGCTGCCATCGAGCTTGATGTAGTTCAAAGCGAACTTCGAGGCTTCGACCTCAAGCGGATCTTCTTCAGCAAGATCGCGCAGATCCTTTAGATCTTTGTGACGGAACATCGCGTTGTCGTCGAAGTTGATCTTGCAGTCGAGGGCGGCAAGCTTGCCGTCCTTCGTGGTAATGAATGGATTGATCTCCATCAACAGGCTGTCGGTCTCGACGAAAGCTCTATACATGCCCATCATGAAGCGCACCGCCTCGGCAATTTGCGGGCCTTCGAGCCCGAGCTTGAAAGCCAGGCGGCGCGCCTGGTAACCCGCGAGGCCGATCGTGGGTTCGATCACTTCCTTGAAAATCGCGTCCGGGTTTTCCTGCGCGACCTCTTCGATTTCCATGCCGCCGGCCTGCGAAGCCATGAAGACAATTTTGCTGGTAGCGCGATCAAGCACGATGCCCAAATAAAGCTCGCGCGCAATGGCCGAACCGGACTCGATTAGCAGGCGCTGCACCTTTTGCCCCTGCGGTCCGGTCTGGTGGGTAATCAGCTGCATGCCCAGAATCTTCTTTGTGTGCTCCTGCGCTTCGTCGCGGCTTTTCGCGAGCTTTACGCCGCCGCCCTTGCCACGGCCGCCGGCATGAATTTGCGCTTTCACGACCACCACGCCGTGACCTGCACCGAACAGCTGTTGCGCAGCGGCATCGGCCTCTTCAAAGGTGACGGCAACCTGCCCATCGGGCACACTCACGCCATAGCGGCGAAGAATCTCTTTGGCCTGATACTCATGAATTTTCAACGCGCGCGCTCCGTGAGCCGGTTGCTCGGACATGGTCATCTTAGCCGATGGCCACAAGAGGAGGCCAAGTGGGTCTGGCGATTACCGGCCGCGATGGCCGAAGACGCCACGGTGCGGCCCGGCCGAAGACTCCTTCCCTTTTTGGTAGGCTTAGCGCGATGAGTATTCGGCAGGAGCTCCGCCTGGTGGTGGAGGAGCAGCGATTCTTCACAGGGCCGGAGGCTGAATCGCTGCTACGGCGCATTCTCGCCGGGGAGGCCTCTGATCTCGAGCTCGCCTCCCTGCTGGGCGGCATGAGTGCCCGCGGCGAAACCGCCGAGGAGCTGGCCGGCTTTGCCCGGGCGATGCGAAGCGCTGCCACCACCCTGCCTCTCACCGCGAGCGAACAGGACGGACTCGTCGACACGTGCGGTACAGGCGGCGACGGTACGGGTACCTTCAACATCTCCACCGCAGCGGCTTTGGTCGCGGCAGCGGCGGGCGTAAAAGTGGCCAAGCACGGCAATCGAGCCGTTACCAGCCGCTGCGGTTCCGCTGACGTGCTCGAGGCTCTGGGCGTGCCGATCTCCCTTTCCCCGGAGGCCGCGGCAGAGGTACTCAAGCGGCACAATTTCTGTTTTCTACTCGCCCCTTCGCACCATCCGGCGATGCAAGCCGTTCTTCCGGTGCGCCGCGCACTCGGCGTGCGCAGCGTCTTCAATGTGCTCGGTCCGCTGCTGAATCCGGCGGGCGCGCGGCGGCAGGTGATGGGCGTGTATGCGGCACGGCTCGTTCCGGTCGTCGCGCAGGCCATGGTCAGCCTCGGGATGCGCCATGCATTCGTCGTGCATGGCGATGGCGGACTGGATGAGCTGAGCCTCAGCGGTCCCACCGAAGTGGCCGAGGTGGACGGCACCGGCGCAAACACGCAGGTGCGCTTGTTCAGGATCGCTCCGGAGGATCTTGGTCTTCAGCGCGCTCCGCTTTCCACCCTGCAGGGAGCCGACGATGCAGAGGGCAATGCAGCCATTTTGCGACGGGTGCTCGCCCTGGACGGCGTGGAGCCGGAGATGGGCCCGAGGCGGGATGTCGTGCTGCTGAATACAGCGGCAGTGCTGGTCGCCGCTGGTCACGTGCCAGATTTTGCTGAAGGAGTCCGTTCCGCCGCGGCAACCGTAGGTTCCGGAGCTGTCGATCGGCTTGTTACAACCTTGCGTGCCAGCAGTTCTAGCAGGAGGGAATCAGCCTAGCGAACGGCCCTGGCCTTTGTCAGTCATGATTCTCGGTCCTGGACATCTGCCACATCACGTCAGCATGTTACTGCCCCAAATCTGCATCGATCGAGCCCTGGGCGGTGGGCAGTTCCATCTGCTGCGGCCCGTGAGGATCGGTGTGCGGGTAAAAGTGGGCCCGGCAGCGCGCCTCATAGAGGCCGGCAGCACCGACAACCACCAGTTCCTGCGACGGACTCAGCCGCTGCGTATGGATGGCGCTCCCGCCGCAGACCATGCACACTGCGGAAAGCTTTGTAACCTTGTCGGCCATCGCCATCAGCGCAGGTACCGGACCAAACGGCTCGGCATCGAACGTCATGTCCAGCCCGGCGAGGAGGACACGCTTGCCGGCTGCGATCAGCTCGGTGGCCAGCGGGATCACCTCCGGGGAAAGGAACTGCACCTCATCAATGCCGACCACGTCTACCTGATTCAGTTGCGGTGCAAGCGAAGAGCGCAGTTCCTCCACGGACGCTACGGGAACGGCCTCATGCGTCTGCGCGGAATGCGAAGCGATGTGGCTACGGTGATAGCGCAGATCGATGTCCGGCTTGTAACAGAGCACCCTTTGCCGCGCGATGCGGGCGCGCTTGAGACGGCGGATCAGCTCTTCGCTCTTACCCGAAAACATCGGGCCCGTGATCACTTCAAGAACACCGGGACTGGGTTTTTCATTTGCGGGAACCATCGGGATTGATGGTAGCTCCTCGAACCGGTGGAAATGCGCTCCCAAACCAGCGAAGCCCTGCACCGGCTGGCGTATGCTGGCGTTGGTTCCCCGCGTCTTTCCAACTCTGCCGGGCAACACGGAAGCAGCGCGGCACAGATGCAGCGGGAAAAAAGGAGCAGGACATGCGCAAGTGGATCGTCGGTAGGCAATGGGTGATGGCAGGATTGGTGCTGGCCTTGGGAGCCGCGGCCAAGACTGCCGTCGGGCAGGACGGCAAACCGGTCAAGGAGATTAAGGTTTCGCTGATCAACAGCCAGGGGCAGCCTGCCGGCACGGCCGTGCTGAAGCAGAAAAAAGACGGTGTGCAGGTAAAGATCTCCGTCGAAAACATTCCGTTTGGGCAGCACGGCGTGCACATCCATCAGAACCCCGTGTGCGAGGCGCCTGACTTCAAAACAGCCGGCGGGCATTTCAACCCGGATGCCAAGCAACACGGCTTCCAAAACCCAATGGGCCACCACGCCGGCGACACGCCCACCAATCTCTCCGTGGGAGAGGACCATCGCGGGTCCGCGACATGGACCCTGACCGCCGTCACGCTGCAGCCTGGCGCGCCCAACTCCCTGCTCTCGAATGGTGGCACGTCCCTCATGGTTCACGAGAAGGCGGACGACATGAAGACCGACCCGAGCGGCAACTCGGGGAACCGGATCGCCTGCGGCGTCATCAAGCAGTAGGCAGACGTTGCGCCCCTCCCGCGCAGCCGGCGAGCCTGCATTTCCAAAAAGCAGGATCGCGGGGAACCATCGCACTGGCGGCTGCGTATGAGGGAGTATGGCTTCCATGGTTTTCAATTCGGCGGCAATCCTGCCACGAGTGATCATGCCCGGACGGAAACGCCTGACAACCGAGGGTCGCGGCTTGCCCGTGGCTGGCCTTCTACGCAAGCCGCCCTTTGTTGAAAATGAAAACCAGGCCGCGCCGCCGTTCGAGGCCGCCGCATCCACGAACGCCGCGCCACGCGCCGCTGTTTCCATGCCCGGCGAAGCCGGCACAACCGCAACGATTCTGACTTCAAGCGCCCAGCCGTTCGACCCGTCACGCGTTGCCCAAGCAGCGGAACAGGCGCACCTCGCCGCTCTGGCTGCGCTATGCCTGCAGGGCGACAGTGATGCCTGGGGGTCGCTGGTGCGTCGCGAGCAGCGCCGGGTGTATGGGCTCTGTTACCGCTTTACGGGCTCGGCAAGCCATGCGGAAGACCTCACGCAGGAGGTCTTTTTCAAGGTCTACCGCAACCTGCAGAGCTTTGATCCCGCAAAGGCCGGCTTCGGCGTCTGGCTCACAACGCTTACTCGCAACCTGCTGGTCGACCACTACCGGCGCTCACGGCTGGAGCGTGCGAGCGAATCACTGGATGAGCCTTTCGGGGACGAGAGCGACGGACTGACCCGGGCGGACCGTCTGCCCGACAACGGACCCGGACAGGACCAGCACGTTGCCGGTTTGGAGCTACGAGCCCGGGTGCAGGCCGCCCTTGCCAGAGTGACTCCTGAGCTCCGCGAGGCCGTCATCCTTCGCGATCTCCAGGACATGGATTACCGCGAGATCGCTGACGTACTCGGCATTCCACAAGGAACCGTCAAAAGCCGCATCAGCCGCGGCCGCGCCGAACTGGCAAGGCTACTGGCTGGCGTAGAAGGGCAGGTAAGCTAGCATGGCGAAACTCGTGGATTTTAACGACGAATTTACTCCTGGCGCGGCGCGTGCCGCCTGTGCCGCCTGTGCCGACTGGGGTGCCCTGCTGCCCGATGCCGCGGAAGACTTGCTCAGTGAGATCGAGGCGCGGGCCCTGGACCTTCACGTGTCCGGCTGCACGGCCTGTGCCTACGAGCTCAGTCAGGCACGCCAGGGAGCCGCATGGCTCTCACTGCTGAAAGGACACACCCCGGAGCCGCCCAGAGACATGGTGGCGGGCATTCTTGCCCGGACTACCGGCGTGGGCACGGCACCCATCGCAATGGCGCTCACCGCGGCGCAGGGCCTTTCGTTACTGGAACCAGCAGCCGAACTGCTGTCTGCATTGCCGCAGCCCGGTATTGCTCCGGCGTGGTCTTTCCAAGCCGACAGGACGACGGCACCTGCGCCGAGTTCTCTCCGGAGCCGCGTTGCACGCTGGCTGGGGCTCGACAGCGGGTATCTTTCCGCAGTGCAGCCCCGATTGACTATGACCGCGGCCATGGCGTTTCTTTCCGTTTGCCTGACACTGAATCTGCTCGGCATCTCCGTAACGCAGCTCCACGCCGAGGACCTGCACACAGCCGCCTTGCAACGCTCGGTTGCGGGCAGGGGTGCCTCCCTGCTCCGCTCCCTTGAGGGCATTCGCGTGGTGTATCGCGTGGAATCGCGTGTGAATGACTGGCTTACGGCAAGCGCCACTCAGGACAGCCGGCCGCCTGGGGCCGAAAGGCAGTAATCCGTTACAGGCTCAATGCATGAACGAAGTAAAGAAAAAATTCGCCGCAGTGTACGGCAGGCAGAAGGGAGAGAGATCGTGATGCATAGCAAAGAGAACTCCGCGCCCACCACGGCTCCTGATGAGGGCGCAAGTCCCACGGTAGCGTTCTGTCAACAATGTGGCCGTCCACTTTCGGTGGAAACCGTACGGCCGCTAGGATCCGGCATCTTTTGTGAGCCCTGTGCCGCCTTGCACCAAGGTCCACCCCTCGGCGAGGCAACTGCCGGCCCTTCTGCCGGCGGCTACAAGTCCGTGAACACCGGGCCGGGCCGGCCGGGGTCCTTTCCGCCGCCGGTCGGAGCACCGAATCCCGTTCTGGCTGGCTTTCTCGGGCTCATTCCGGGCGTAGGAGCGATGTATAACGGCCAGTACCCGAAAGGCGTCATCCATCTGGTCGTTTTTGTGGTCCTCACCAGCCTGGCCGACAACCTGAATTGGGTTCTCTGGTGGTTTGTCTGGGTTTGGATTTTTTATCAGGCATTTGAGGCGTATCACACGGCGCAGGCCCGCCGCGATGGTCTTCCGTTGCCAGACCCCTTCGGTTGGAACGATCTCGGCGATCGGCTGGGCTTCTCTCGCGCGAGCCACCCCGCCACGACACCGCAACCCGCCGCGCACTCTCCTGCGCCCTTTCAACCCGGGCCAGCCACTCCGCCACCGTCGCCGGGTGGGGACGCTGCAACGGACTCTCCCATCAGCCCGGGCGCTGCCTTCCATCCGGTTCCCGCTCCCCACGCAGGCACGACTGTTCCTTCGAGCACTGCCCCGTACGTCGCCTCGGCAGCTGCTCCGCTGCCGCCGCTTTCGGATACTTTGCCGCCTAGGACTCCCGCTCCTGACCGCCCGGCTCCGTTCCCACCCACCGGCGTTCCGCCTGCACCTCAGTTTGGTCCCATTTACACCGGAAAAGGAGCAGTCGAAGACACTGCGCTTTCCTCCATTCCGCAGACCGCGGCGCAACGATTTCCTGCTGGTGCGGCTTGGCTGATCGGCCTTGGCCTTCTGTTTCTCTTTGTAAATTTGGCGCCAGCTTGGCGATTTCAGGGCCGCTGGCTCGTACCTATCCTGTTGGCCGTGCTCGCTTTGTGGATTGGTGGGCAGCGCCTTGCAGACGAGGGGGCGGGCGCCTCTTCTAAAAGTGTTGCAACCTTGGCCGAGGGGCTACTCGGCCCTGCGCTCCTGCTCACCGTTGCGGCCCTGCTGGCCCTGCAGGCGGCGGACATTATCCCTATGCGGCACAGTTGGCCGGCGTTTCTCATCGTCTGGGGTGCCCTCTTGTTTCTCAGCCGATCGGATCCTCCCAACGCCTTTCCGCCAGCCACCGGCTAAGCCTCCACAGATCCCGAAGCGACGGTTCGCTTCTTTGAGTTCCTACGCCGGCCTAAGTCATCTTTGCTGCCGCCAATAGCTCCGCCTCTCCAAATCGTTTCAACAAAGTTCCCAGAGGTTCCCAGAGAGTCCCTATGAGCACTCCATCGTCCTCTCCACTTGGATACCCTCCGTCCGCCTCGGAACTCCGGGCTAGCGCGCGCGCGCAACGCCGTGCTGCCAAGGCCAAGGCTCGTTGGCAACGCGAGGAAGGTCGCAAGCGGCTGCGTGCCTCCGAGCGCCGCTCGGTTACCGGCCCGATCCTTCTCGTGGCGGTGGGCGTCTTGCTACTGCTTTTGGAGACGGGTCGACTCTCCTGGGCCGCCGGACTCGCCTGGCTGAGTTTCTGGTGGCCCGCCGTGCTGATCGGCGCGGGCCTGCTGATGGTGTTGGAGTGGGCTCTCGATACGGGCCTGCACAGGGGCGACAGTGCGCGGGCGCCACGCAGGGTTCTCGGCGGTACCGCCTCCACCCTGCTCTTTCTCGTCGCCCTGGCCGGAGCCAGCCTGATGGCAGCGCGGCGTAGCTCATCCTGGGTCCAGAACAACTTCCACGACCAGCTCGCCGGCCACGACTTCGGGAATTGGCAGCAACTCTTCAGCACCCGCAGCGAGGTCAGCAGTGAACTTTCCGCACCGCTGGCGCCCCATGGCGAATTGTTTGTGGATAACCCGCGCGGCGACGTGACCGTGACCGGTTCAAGCCAGGACGGGCAGGTGCACGTGGCCGTTCGCCAGCACCTCGCCAGCTGGAACCAGGACAACCTGGGCCGTCGTCAGCTGCACGAACGGCCTCGATTCAGCGGCGACCCGAACCACCTCAGACTGGCCGCCCTGCCAGAGGGCAACGATGACGCCGACCTCACCGTGACCCTGCCGCACGACGCTTCCCTTGAGGTTCGTAGCAGGCATGGCGATGTGAGTGTCGAAGAGCTGCATGGAGGCGCTACGATCACCGCTCTCGCGGGTGACGTTAAGCTCACGGCGCTGCGAGGCCCGGTACACCTCAAGACCTCGGACGACGATACCACGGTGACGGCACACAGCCTCGGCGGCGGATTGGTTCTGGAGGGTCAAAGCGGAGACATCGACCTGAGCGATATTCAGGGCAACGTCACCCTGCATGGAGACTTCTTTGGAACTACGGAAATGGCCCGTATTCGGGGGCCGGTCACCTTTGATAGCAGCTTTACGCACCTGAGTTGCGGAGGTGTACCGGGCAGCCTTTCAATTGAAGGCCGAAACGACCTGACCGCGCATCAACTGGACGGTCCGGTGAACATCGCCACCACAGATCGGAACCTTACGCTGGATGGGCTCCATGGTGCCACCTCCATTACGAACCGCAACGGTTCCGTCTCTGCCTCCCTGGTGGCGCCCCTGGGATCTCTGCACATCAGCAATGCCAACGGCCCGATTGCAGTATCGACTCCCGACCATCAGGCTTTCACGCTGAAAGCCCAGACCGACAATGGGAAGATTGAGACTGGTTTCGGCCTCGCGATTAAAAAGCTGAACGGCGTGACAGCGGTGAAGGACAAGGTTCTGGGTGGAGGACCGTTGATCGATCTCCAGACAAGCGACGAGGACATCCGAGTGAACCATTTGGGGAAATCTACTGAATCGGGGGGTCATGACACCTCCGCGACCTTCCATTCTGGAGCTAAAGCGGATGAAGACTCGGGTGAAGACGATTAGGCGTTACACAGCGCTTGGCTCTGTGCTCCCGAGATCCACGTAAACGTTATCTTGCGGCACCCAAATACCCGTCACTACAAGTGTGTAGGTTAGCAGAACCAAGAGCAGCGTCAGGTAAAAGTAGCCGTCCACCAGCACATTCAGTGCAATGAAGACCGCAAGCCCCACACTCATCCATCGTAGGGTGTCTTCCAGAGTTCGACACCGTCCGGCAACGACACAGAAAGCAAAAAGTCCCGCCAGTACTCCCAACTGGACCCACTTCAACTGATCCGGCCGAACCATGTACGTCACCCAGTAGCTTAAGTTCATAGGGTCTGCAAGGGCGTGAGGCATACGACTCCATTGCCCCACCGTATTATTCTCGATGCGCTGCATTGCTGAGGTCAGAAATGGGCCAACAAGAATCAACATGGCCGCAAGCGAAAGCACCCCTGCCCGCAGCGCACCGGCCCATCCGCGCCGTCGTAACGCATAAAGCAGCAGGAAAGGCCAAAGCACCCAACTCAGTTGATAGATGGCCATACTTACTCCAAATACAACAGCTGCCCAGTTTTCGCGCTTCCATCGGAGCAGGGCAATGGCGCCAGCCAGCGCTAACCAATGAGGCGCAAGGTAAAGATCGTGCCGGTACTGCAAAAACGGCGACAGCAGAAACACGGAGATCAATGCCGCCGCTCCACTGCGCATCCTGGGTTCCGCGGCGCGGTACAGAAGAATCGACAATAGGATGAGGCAGAGCAGGTTGAACCAGCGTGGATCCACATGAAGCGCGACCGTCGGGAAGTAGGCCAGTAGCATCCCTGGTAAGTAAGGAAAATCATAGACCCGGTTGCCTACATACATCGTGCCGTAAGGGTTCAGGTGAGCAGACAATCTCTCATCGGCCCAGATGATCACCGGCAACATGTCTGAACGAAGGTAATTTAGAGGGAAGCACATAACAGCCAGCGCCACACCCGCAGCGTAGGCCGCAAGCGAACCTCCTAGAATCCAGCTACTCGTGCGAAAACGTAACCATCCAAGAACACAAGCCAACACCACACAGGCAACAACTCCCATTTCGGGACCATCGGGCCGGTACCCTAATTTGCCGAAATGGAGAGCCTCGTAACCAAAACCAACGAATGAAACGGCCTCAAAAAGGCCCAGCAACGAAAGGCTGCGCCAATCCGGGGCGACTTGCATGTTAGGTTGGGGTGCAGCCGCACCCACCTCTAGCAACCGATAGAGGCAAAAGGTGAATAGGCACGCAAAAGGCAGTAAGAGAAGCTGGTGCAGCAACGGGAACGGTCGACCCGACCAACCATCATTGACCATTGCGATCAGGACGGCCGTGCCGAGAAAATAGACGGCGCGCCCTGATCGGCTCGGAACAGTTGGCAATCCCTTCAATTCTGTCCTCGTGTTGCTGTTTCCTCACTTTATCCCACGGAAGCGTTGCCTGAGGCCAGACGAACCGCCCCCATCCAATCGCTCGGCTAGCAGGCATAAGCCTTCTCCATCGAACCACAGTACCTTCACGATGTCACCATAGCGGCAAAGTTGATAAAAAATGGCAGAAGCGGTAACAAGATGAAGGTCTGAAACGCTTCAGAGGTGGGACGTCCCAAGCCTTGGGGGCTGCTCCGTTTTTCAGGTTCAGCACAAATAGCCAACAACGGGTACCACCGCTCCCGGCAGCCACGCTCCCGCCTTGGCTACACTTTGGCTACACCTTGCCCCGGTTCTTCGGGACTACGAGCACTTACGAAGGCTTACAGTCGCTATGCCTTTGAGCATCTGAATCAGCCGATCTCCGGGTTAAACACGAGAAAAGCCGCTTTGCGGCGGCTTTTCAGAGAGGCTGGCGGAGAGTGGGGGATTCGAACCCCCGATAGAACTTTTGGTCCTATAACGGT
>CAXTZL010000037.1:0-17888 GCA_964248555.1 uncultured Bryocella sp. | reverse complement strand
CCTCAGCTACTACGGCGGCCCCTACAACAGCTTTGTCGCCATCGGCACGGAAGGCAGCATCACCCTCGATCCTTGCTACATGTTCGGCAAACCCCTCGAGCAGACCCTGGCGATCGGCGAAGACAAGAAGAAGAGCAGCTTCAAAAACACCGACCACTTCGGCGGTGAAATGAAATATTTCTCCGACTGCATCCTCAATAACACCGAGGTCGAACCCGACGGCGAGGAAGGCTTTGCCGACGTCCGGGTCATCGAGGGCATCCATGAAGCCCTCAAAACCGGGAAGTCCGTCACTCTCAAACCCTTTACCCGCACCAAGCGCATCGACACCGAAACGCAGGTTGAAAAACTCGGCGCCGTCTCCACACCAAAGCTAGTCGACGCCTCCAACCCCGGCAAGGGCGTAGACAAACAGCCAAAGAATTAATTAGCCGACCGGCCACACACAACCAAGGGCCTGCGCAACATACACGCAGGTCCCCTTCCTTCTCAGCCCGCCACCAGCAGACGGTTTCCCTTGCCCTTCAGCTCCGCCAGCATCTGCTCCACACGATCTTCCCGCTCCAGCGCCGTAAACTTCTCCTCCAGCGACCGCCCCGCACTCTCCCCGTCGCCCAGCATCGCCTTCGCCGCATGGTTCTGCGCCTCGGCACCCTCGATGCGGGCCTTCATGCGCCCAAGCGTCTGCTTTGTCGGCAGCGCTGGCGTCCCCTGCTCCACGGCCGTTCGCGCCTCCGTGGCCCGCGCCACCATTTGCGCCCGCCGATGCTGCGCAATCAACAGCTCACACTGCGCCTGCATCTCCGCCAGCTTGCCCCCCAACCGCGTATAGGTCGCCCGCAACGTCTCCGACTCCGCCGCTTGGTCCGCCACCTGCGCCCGGTACGCCGTCAGCATCCGCTCATGCGATAACACCCGCTCCAGCGCCGCCCGCGCCAGCGCGTCATCGCCCTTGTTCACCGCCAGCTCCGCCTTCCGGTGCCACTCCGCCAGCGTCGTCTCCTGTTCTCGCGTCTTCTTCTCCAACAAGTGCTGATCCGCCAGCGCCATCGCCACCTGCGTCTTCAACTGCAGCATCTGGTTTTCGGTATCCAGTACCAGCTGCTTCAGCATCTTCTCCGGGTTCTCCGCGCGCTCCATCAGGTCGTTCACATTCGCACGCAACAATGTCGCAATCCGTTCCATCAGTGCCATCACTTGCCTCCTTGACCAGGTTGGCGGTTACAGAACCGGAAGCCCGCGCGCTTTGTCAGCACCTAACCCCCCGGCCCCCACACATCGAAGATCTGCAAACCTCAGTTCGTCTTCGTAGGGGTTCCATCCAGCGTCTTGGGCGCCGCCGCCGCACCATCCGGCCGCGGCGCCATGCCCTTCACATTGCTCATCAGCTCGCTCATCTTCATGCCACTCAGGGCCTCAAACAGCGCCGGCACCTGCGCCGCAATCTCTGTCAAATCCCCCGTCAGCTTGCTCGCACCCGTCGACTTCGTATCTCCCGTCGACACAATTGTGATCTTGTCCACCTTCGACAACGGCTCCGCCATCGCCCGCACCACGTCCGCCATGTTCGTCAGCAGCTTGTCCACTACCGCGGCCTGCGTCCACTCCTGGTAAGCCTCCGCCTTCACATTCATCGCCTTGGCTTCGGCTTCGCCCTTTTGGAAGATCACCGTCGCCTCCGCCTCGCCCTGCACGCGGATCGCCTGCGCCCGGCCTTCGGCCTCCGCAATCAACCGCCCCCGCTCCGCATTGGCCACGTTCTGCACGCGCTGCTTATCAATCTCCGACCGCTTCAGCACCGTCGCAATCAGTTCCTTCTCATTGCGCTGGATCTCGGCCTCCTGCACCTTCACCTGCGCCTCTTTTTCAACCTGCTGCACCTTCACATGCTCGGCAATCACGCGCTGCTGCATCACGTTGGTCTGCAGCTCGTAGGCCTTGTCCGCCTGTGCCTGCTGCCGCCGGCTCTGCTCCTCAAACGTCGCCCGCTGGATGTCCAGATCGCGCTGCGCCTCCGCCTGCTTGGCCAGTGACATCGTCTCTGCCAGCACCCGCTCCTGGTCGGCCCCGGCCTTGGCCACCGCCGCCTCGCGCAGCGCAATGGCCCGCCGGATCGCCGGATCCCGCTCGGCCTCAGCCGACGCAATCTCCGCGTCCCGCTTAATCCGCGCCACATCCGGCCGGCCCATGTTGGTGATGTACTCGTTCTTGTCGCGGACCTCTTTAATCGTGAACGAAACCACCTCCAGCCCCATCTTGCTCAGGTCGTCCGAGCAGGTGGCGCGCATCCGCTCGGCCACCATCTCCGGCTCCTTCACAATCTGCTCCACCGTCAGCTGCCCGATAATCCCCCGCAAATGCCCTTCCATCACCAGCCGGATCAACGCATCGCGGTCCGCGGGCGTCTTCGACAGGAACTGCTCGGCCGAGGTCATAATCGACTCCGCATCCGAGCGCACTTTGATCTGCGCCACCGCCTCCACCGTTACCGCCACGCCCTGCCGCGTATACAGGTCCTGCTGCGGCGCCACATCAAAGCTCATCAGCTCCAGCGACAGCAGCCGCGCATGCTCCACCATCGGGATCAGAAAGGTCCCATGACCCTTCACCACCCGCTGCCCGCGCATGCCATACACAATCAGCGCCTCGTTCGGCCCCGCCTTGCGAAACAGCCGCGCAAACGTGGTCATCAGCAAAAGCGTCGCTAAAACAATCAGTCCAACTACAACGATCAGCGTCTGGGACATGGCTTCCTCTCTCCAAAAGAGGTGCCTGCAACTGCATGTTTCGGCTCAAAAATTCAAGAAGCCAATCACCGCATACCCCAGCCACTCATCTCAGGCGAGGCAAAACCGCCACCGTAGACCCCTCCACAAAACCGCCTCCACAAAACCCCGCATCTTGACCGGAGGCGAAGCCGCAGCGGAGAAAGCCCTGTATTCCGGCGGCGCAGCCACAAACGCACCCAGCCGCTACCCGCACCCTACTCCTCCACCGCCTCCGGATCCGGTCCCGCACCGTGCGCCGCGGGCAGGTCGCCCAGCAAAATCTGCTGCATCTCATCCCAGCGCCGCACATACGCCACGCCACGCGCATATCGCAGCACCACCACCTCCGCACTGCGTGCAATGCCGACCCCGTCCTCGGCCGCAATCGGCACCGACCGCCGCGCCCCGCCCTGGCTATAGAGCATCTCGCCCACGCCGTTCGGCGGCACCGTCGCACTCACCCTTCCCAGCACCCCGATCATTGGTGTGTCGGCCGGCTCCAAAATGCGCTCCCGTGGAAGCAGCACGCGCGCAAAAAACCACATCACCAGACCGGACCCCGTCATCCCGCTCAGCAGCGCAAACAACAGCGAAAGCGCCCACGGAAACACCCGTCCATGCGTCAGCAGGTATCCCGTACCCCCAAACCAGCACAGAAACGCCACAATCGTGAACCCGTTAATCGACGAAAGTGAATGCCCGTGCCCGCCGCCCCCGGCTTTTGGCAACACATGCCCATGCCCGCCGGGGCGCCCCAGCCGCAGGTGGCCCAGGTGCAGTGGACCCAGGTGCAGGTGCGACAAGCCAGTGAGAAAAGACAGCCCGCTCAGCACCAGTCCCACCGTGAAACAGGTGAGGTAAATCGCGTCCCCATGCGCTTGTGTCAGGGCACTCATGACAGCACCACCCTTTCCCGATCCAAATCTTCCGCAGAACCCGAATCCAACCTCGCCACGGCTGCAACCGCCGGCCCGGCTGCCTCGGGCCGCAGCAGCTCCAGCAACCGTTCTGCCAGCTCCGGCGCCCCGGCAACACTCTCCAGCAGCAACAGCAAACGACGCGAATCCGGGTGCCGCGCAATGGTCAACAGGGCGCTTTGCAGCGCGGGGTCCGCACCGAACCTCTCCACCCCGCCCTCCAGCCACATATCCAGCTTGGCGTCTTCGGTCACCTCACGGCGAACATCCGACAGCAGCTCCGCGTGGTACCCCTCCGGATCATCCACCAGATACCCCGGATGGACCTTGAAAAAACCCGCCAGCAACTGCCGCGACGTGTTCGTCATATGCGGCCGTGCCCCGGACTCAATTTGCGACAGGTAACTCTGGCTCAGGGACTCGCCCTGCTCCTCGCGTAGCGCGCGCAGCAGCTCCCCCTGCGTCAACCCACGCTCCAGCCCCCGAAGATTGCCCTCAATCTCCCGCAGCATCCGCACCTTGTCCGCTAGTTTCATAACGTGTTAAAGTCAGCATATCGCAATTTGCGATATGGCGCCATCCCTCTTCCGGTCCAGCGCCCAGGCCCTCTCTTGAAGCCGTCCGGGTAAGCGCATATACTTAAAGGCAGCAGACGTCTCCGGTCAGCCGCCTTTCCATCTCCGTGGAAGCCGGCTGACGAGGTGAGTGGGCCAAAAGCCCACTTTTTTATTGCACAGAGCTACATTGCGCCGGGCACGCAGCCGCAAACACCGCCCCGCCTTCAGTGATCCCTGACCATGGCCCTCCCCATCGACCAAATTCGCGCCGCCGCCGACCGTGTCGCCTCCAGCCTCGGCCTCGAAGTCGTCGACGTTGAATTCCAGGGCGCCGGCAAGCACCGGTCCCTCCGTGTCTATGTCGAAAAAGACGCCGCCGGCCGCGCAAAACTTGCCGAACTGGCCGCCACTGAGGAGGGCGCGGCCGCCCTGCCCAAAGGTGTCCCCGTCGAACTGCTCTCCGGCACCACCCATGAGGACTGCGCCGCCTTTGCCAACGACTTCGGCACGGTGCTCGACGTCGAAGACCTCGTCCCCGGCGCCGACTACACCCTCGAAGTCAGCTCCCCGGGTCTGGAACGCCGCCTCTTCAAGCCGGCCGACTTCCACCGCTTCCGCGGCAGCCTGGTCAAGCTCCAGACCTTCTCTCCCATTGACGGAAACCGCCACTTTGCCGGCAGAATGCTCGACGCAGGGGACACCACGCTCACCCTGGACCTCGGAGCCGTCAAACAAAAAGGCAAAGCGAAAAAGGGTGCGGCCGCCGCTCCCCCCACCGTGGAGATTGGCCTCGAAAACATCGAGAAAGCCCATCTGATCGCCGAAATCTGAAACCCTGAAGCTCTCTGCCCGGCAACTCACGGACACAACACAGCAAAACCGGCAGCGGAAACGCTGCCACCCTAAGGAACACACCACGATGGCGAGTGCACTGTACCAATCAATCGAACTACTGAGCCGCGAAAAGGGCATCGACCCGGAGATCGTCGTCGGTGCCGTCGAAGACGCCATCGCGCTGGCCACCCGCAAGTTCTACAAGACCGCCGAAAACATGCGCGGCGAGCTCGACCGCGAGTCCGGGGAAATCCGCGCCTACATCTTCAAGACCGTCATCGACGAAGGTGCCGAAGTCGAGGACCAGGAAAACCAACTCACCCTCGAAGCCGCCCGCGAAATGGCCCCCGAAGTCGAAGCCGGTGCCGAACTGCGCTTCTACAAGGACACCACGCCGCTCGGCCGCATCGCCGCCCAGATGGCCAAGCAGGTCATCTTCCAAAAAGTCCGCGAAGCCGAGCGCGACACCATCTTCAACGAGTACGGCGACCGCATCGGCGAGGTCCTCAACGCCACCGTCAAGCGTCTTGAGCCCATGGACGTCATCTTCGACCTCGGCAAGGCCGAGGCCCGCATGCCCAAGCGCGAACAGTCCCGCCTCGAGTCCTTCGCCCTCGGCGAGCGCATCCGCGTCGTCCTGCTGCGCGTCGACCGCGCCGCCAAAGGCCCGCAGGTCATCGTCAGTCGCGCCGCCCCCACCCTCGTCCAGTCGCTTTTCCAGTCCGAAGTTCCCGAAATCTACGACGGCACCGTCAGCGTCAAGGCCATCGCCCGCGAGGCCGGGGAACGCACCAAAATCGCCGTCCAAAGCCGCGACAAGGACGTCGACCCCGTCGGCGCCTGCGTCGGCATGAAGGGCATGCGCGTGCAATCGATCATCCGCGAACTGCGCGGTGAAAAGATCGACATCATCGAGTATTCCGACGAAATCACCACCTTCGCCGAAAAAGCCCTGCAGCCGGCCAAGGTCAGCCGCGTCAGCATCAGCGATCTCACCGAGAAGCAGCTCGAAGTCATCGTCGACGACACCCAGCTCTCGCTCGCCATCGGCAAAAAGGGCCAGAACGTCCGCCTCGCCGCCAAGCTCCTCGGCTGGAAAATCGACATCAAGAGCGAGGAAGAGAAGCGCCAGGAGGTCGAGCAGCAAATGCAGGCCATGCAGGGCGCCCCGCAGACCCCCATCGAGCAGGTCACCGAACTCGGCGACGCCGTCATGGAAAAACTTATCGCCGCCGGCATCACCACCGTCGAGCAGCTGGCCGACATGACGGAAGAAGAACTGGGCGAGGTCCCCGGCATCGGCGAGCGTTCCGTCGAGCGCATCGCCAGCTCCGTTCGCCACTACTTCGGCCACTACGAGGAAGGCGAAGCCCGTCCCACGGACTCCCCCGCACCGGAACCCGTGCTCCCACGCGGCGAAGAAGCCGTGGCCGCCGCAGCCGCATCTGATGAAAAGGGAGACGAGGTACACAGCATGACGAAAACACCCGAAGAAATCCTCGCCGCCGAAGCAGGCGAAGGATTCGACGCCACCGAGATCAGCCAGTTCTCCACCGAGGACATCGCCGCCGAAGAAGACGCTCTTTCGCGCTCCGACGCCAACGATGCCGCGGACGCGCGTGAAGAAAGCATCGAAATGGATAACGACAGCATCGACACGCTCGTCGACGACGCCCAGGAATACTCCGATGAGGGCATCGATACGGACGGTCACGACCGCGGTTAAGTACGGTCTCTGGCTCCGTTTCAATGGAGTCATCAGCCCTCAGGTGAAACGTCAGGAAGCGTTTCGCCTGAGGGGGCTGGCAATATTCTTATTTCAGGGCATAATACCCTTGAACCAATTTCTATCCCGAACACGAATGGGGCTGCTAATGATCAGCTAGACGCGCTAAGGGAATTCACTAAAAGGACCGGATGAGCAAAGTTCGCATTAACGATCTGGCTAGAGAGCTAGAAGTAAAGAGCAAAACCATTCTGGATGCTCTCACCGCGGTAGGCGTGGCTGAAAAGAAGACGCATTCCAGCTCCATCGAAGAAGATGAAGCGGAAAAGGTCCGTGGCTGGGTAAACCGTGGAAGTCGCTCTGCAGGCGGGCCGCCTCGGCAGCAGCCCGAAGCCCGTCAAGGCTTCAACCTGTCTCACGTCTCCAAGCCCGGTGACGCCTTGAAGGCCATTCTGGAGCGCAAGCAGGCTGAAGCCGACGCCGCATCCCGGCCACCACAGCCCGTCCGTCCCGCAGTCACCGTGGCGCCGGCCTCCAATCGGCCACCCGCGAACGCACCGTCGTCCCCTTCGCCGGTCTCCGCGCAGCAGCCACGGCCAGCGGCCCCGGCCGTTGGAGCACCGCCGCCCCGCCTCGTGACCCCAGCCAGCGTTGCGGCATCGCGTCCGGCGCCCGTCGTCGTCGCTCCACGCCCCGTGGTGCAGGCGCCGCCCGTCGTGGCAGCGCCGCCGCCACCGCCCAGCAGCCCTGCTCGGCCGGCTGCACCGGTTGCTATGGCACCGCCGGTCGTCGCGGCCACAACCGCACCCCCGGCAGCTCCGGTCGCCTCCAACCCCGCGCCGCAGGCTCCTGCGTCCCCCGCGAATGCAACCCCTGTCGCCGGAGCCCCCGTCCGCCGGCTCATCACCCCCCAACCTCGTCCGGCGCCCGCTGTCGTTCGTCCACCGGCCATCGCAACACGCCCGGTGCAGGGGGCCGTGGTCGCCCGGCCTCCAGCCGCTCCGCCGGTCACACCGTCCAATCCCTCCGCTCCAGGACCGCGCCAACCCGGCACGCAGCCCTTGGCTGGCGCACAACCAATTCGTCCGGTCGCCTCGGTCCCGTCCAGCTCGAGCGCGAGTGCAGCCTATGTTGCACCCGCCGCCCTCGCCCCGGCGCCCGCCGCGCCGGAAACCTCGGAGGCCGCTCCGGAAGCCGCTCCGGAAGCCGTCGCCCCCATCCCCGTCGCGCTGCCCGTACGTCGTGTCGTCATGCCCCAAACCGGCCCCCGGCCGACCTATGTCGCCGCCCCGGGTGCCGCCAACGCGGCGCGTCGGCCTATCTTTGAACGGCCCCGTCCCGCAGGTCCCGGCGGCGGACCGGGTGGACCCGGTGGTCCCGGCAACTTCGCCGGCGGACCAGGAGGCCCTGGCGGTCCTTCGGGTCCCGGTAGCCGTCCCTTGCTGGCTCCCGGCGCTCGCCGGCCCATGCACCCCACCCGCACCTTCCCAGGCGGTCCCGGCGGCCCAGGTGGTCCCGGCGGTCCGGGTGCTCGTCCCGGTTTTGGTGCCCGTCCCGGCTTCGGCGCTCGCCCGGGCATGGGCGGTCGTCCCGGCGCAGGCGGACCTGGTGGTCTCCTGCCACCGGCGGAAGGCGCTCCCGCGGCCAATCGCCCGGTTCGCAACTCGCGTCGCCCCGGCGGCGGAGCCCCGCGCTACGAAAAAAACAAGGAAGTAGCCATCAAGGGCTACAACCCGCGCATGGGCGCCGCACAGATTCCCATGGGCGCGGTGCCGATTACCAAGACCATCACGGTCACGGAAGGCATCTCGGTCAAGGATCTCGCCGAAATGCTCGACGTCCGCGGCAAGGATCTCATCGCCACGCTGCTGATGCGCGGCGTCATGGTCACCGTCAACCAGTCGCTCGACTCCGAGCTGGTCAAAGAGGTCGCGCGCTCCTTTGGCGCCGAGGCCCAGATCATCTCCGTCGAAGAGCAGCTCGAAAATGAGGCCATTGAGGGTCTTCTCGAAGACACCTCCAACATGGTCGAGGTCGTTCGTTCCCCGGTCGTCACCGTGATGGGCCACGTCGACCACGGCAAGACCTCCCTTCTGGACGCCATCCGCTCCACCGATACCGACACAGTCAACGTGGCGGGCGGCGAAGCCGGCGGCATCACCCAGCACATCGGTGCCTATAAGGTCCACGTCACCAAGCCCGATTCCCCAGCCTTTGGTCGCGAAATCGTCTTCCTCGATACCCCGGGCCATGAGGCCTTCACCCGTATGCGTGCTCGCGGCGCCAAGGTCACCGACATTGTCGTCATCGTCGTCGCAGCGGACGACGGCGTCATGCCCCAAACCCTCGAGGCTATCGATCACGCCCGCGCCGCCAAGGTCCCGATCATCGTCGCGGTCAACAAAATCGACAAGCCCGAGGCCGACCCCTCCCGTGTCATGCAGCAACTCGCCGCTCGCGGCGTGCAGGCCACCAGCATGGGCGGCGACACTGAATTTGTTGAAGTCTCCGCCAAGAAGAAGCTCAATCTCGATCAACTCGAGGAAATGATCTGCCTCGTCGCCGACGTCAACGAACAAAAGGCCACCCCCGAGCGTCCCGCAGTGGGCACGGTCATCGAAGCCAAGCTGGATCGCGGTCGCGGCGCAGTCGCCTCCATCCTCGTTCAGAACGGCACTCTGCGTACCGGCGACAGCTACATTGTCGGCAACACCTTCGGTAAGATTCGCGCCATGTTCGACGATCGTGGCCGGTCCATCACCGAAGCCGGCCCCTCCACCCCGGTCGAGATCCTAGGCCTCGAAGGCATCCCCGATGCCGGCGATACCTTCCTGGTCATGGCCGATCGCGACAAGGCCAAGGGCATCGCGCAATACCGCAAACTCAAGGAGCGCGAAGCTCAGCTCTCCAAGAGCTCGCGGGTCTCGCTCGAAGGCCTCGCCGAGCAGATCAAGCTCGCCGGCGTCAAGGACCTCAACCTCATCCTCAAAGGCGATGTGCAGGGCTCGGTCGAAGTTCTGGCCGATATGCTCGTACGCATGTCCACCGAAAAGGTGCGCATCAAGGTTCTGCACTCCGGCGTCGGTGCCATCACCGAATCCGACATCCTGCTGGCCTCGGCATCCAATGCCGTCGTCATCGGGTTCAATGTTCGGCCGGAACGCAAATCGCAGGAACTCGCCGATCGCGAAAACGTCGAAATCCGTCTGCACTCGATCATCTATGAGCTGCAGGATGAGATGACCAAGGCCATGCTCGGACTTCTCGATGCCGTATACCGCGAGAACTACGAGGGTCGTGCCGAAGTCCTCAACGTCTTCAAAATTACCAAGGTCGGCCAGATCGCCGGTTGCACCGTGCGCGACGGCCAGCTCAAGCGCGATATGCAGGTACACGTCATGCGAGCCGGCGAAGAGGTCTGGAGGGGCAAGATCGCCTCGCTCAAGCGCTTCAAGGACGACGTCGCCGACGTCCGCCAGGGCATGGAGTGCGGTATCGATCTCGCCGGCTTCAAAGACATCCGCGTCGGCGATCTCATCGAGGCCTTCACCACCGAAAAACTCGCTGCCGATCTCGGACAAAACTCCGCCGAAAAGAAAAAGCAGCTCCAAATGGCCGAACTCGCCGCTGCCAAAGAACGCGAACCGGTCGGCGCAGGCGTCTAGACAAACTCACGAAAACCACAAGAAGAGGCCGGGAGCAATCCCGGCCTCTTCTTGTCTCTATCTACCACCAACCATGACCAAGCCGACTCAAAGGGGTACAGCACCGCCGGAACAAACGGAAGAGGAACACGAGCAGGTCCGCAGGTTCAAGCACCTCACCGAAGTCGTCCTGCCAGCTCGTGCTGCGCAGGAGCACTGGCCCATCCGCCTGGACCACTGCTTCAAGCGCATCTGCCTCGACCACGCCTTCAATGAAGTCTGGTACAACCACATACCCCGCCCTGCAGAGCGCCACCTTCGCGGCCAGCCCTTGCGGCGGGCCTTAAGCTGTGCCGAAGATCTAACGCACGGCGACCAAAAGTTGCTGCAGCAGCGCAACACGGCCAGTCTACAGTTCCGTGGCAAATCCATCCGTCCGCTCTGAGCAGTCGACGCCTGGCCCCGCTGAAGCCGGCCCATGCGGCTGCTTTACCCAACGGCCTCTAATCGTCATCATCATCCTTGTGTGTCGTCCGCGCCGGATGCTTCAACTGCGCCGGCAAGGGTTTATCGCCCATGCTGTCCTTCCACAAAATCGCGTTCAGCACCGCCGTAGGCGCCTGGTCGGCATGCTCGAAATCCATCTTGGACGACGCCTTCGCCCCTGGACTCCGCACCGTATTCATCTCGTAGATCAAGCCGTTCTCCCGATTGCTGGTGTCAGCGGTATAGGCCGGCTGATCCCCCGCCCCCGCAAACAGCGGCGACATCACCGGCGCGAACGCGTCGTTATTGTTCATCGGCGGCAGCCCTAGCAGCGACTCCATCGTCCGGATCGTGCTTACTGTCGTATAAAACCGATGATCCACAAAGGGCGCTCCCGCCGGCCCCTTCGGCGAATACTTGCTGATCACCAGGCAGAGACTCCGATGCGCGTCCACGTGGTCCGCCCCGTCCTGCGCATCGTCTTCCAGGATGAAAAACGCCGTATCGTCCCAAAATGGGCTGTGCGAAATCGCCTCCACCGCACGCCCCACTGCCAGGTCATTGTCCGCCACCGACGCCGCCGGCCGCGGCATCCCTGGCCGCGTGCCCGCCGTATGGTCGTTCGGCAACCGCAGCTGAATGAAGTTCGGCATCACGTCATTCCCGGCCTGCTTCGCGCTCACCCATCCCCTGAATTTGGTTAGAAACTCCTCCACCCGCAATTGATCCGGAAAATTCAACTGGAAATCCGGGAAATGCGGATCGAAATGCCCCTGCAGCTCCGGCTTCGTCGCCGTATTCGATGCAATCATCGGAATCGCCCACGGATAAGCGCTCACTCCGCCCCCATAATTGGCCGGAATTGCATCCCCCTTCCGAATCGCCGCCAGCGGACATCCCGTCACACTGTCCTCCGGCGTTCCCTCCAGCGGCGACGTCTGCCGCGACACCACCGGCACCGTGCTGCAGAACTTCGTCGCGATGTATTCGCCAAAGTGGTACAGCGTCTTGCCGTGTGCCGCCAGGTTCGTCCACAGATACCCGCTCGCCGGCTCATTCACATCCGGAATCCCCTGCAGCACGGGAAACCCGTTTGAAACCACACCCTCATAGTCATAAGCGCGCTCGCTGCCGCGATAACTTTGCTGCCACGTCTTCTCTGTGTAATCCGACGTGATCGCCGCATTTGACCACACGTGCCCGTCCCCGGAAACCTCCGCCGAATCATAAAAATTGTCCAAAATCCCAAACTGCTCTGCCAACTTGTGCTGATTTGGCGTAACCGCCCGCCCATACATCGTCAGCGACGCATCCCCGTTCGCTGCCGTCTCGTCGCCCAAAATCTGGTCATACGTCCGGTTCTCCTTGATGATGTAGATAATGTGCCGGATCGGATGTGCGCCCGACCGGAAGGCAATCTGCTCCCCCGCCGCCTTCATCCGGTTCTCCGAAACCACCTCCGCCGTCATCGCCCCCAGCCTGGCATCCAGTCCCGCCATCGGAACCCGCGCGAAGGATCCATACAACAGCGTCCCGATGTAGGTCCGCTCATACCGTGGATTTCCCGCAGGCTTGTCCCGCTGCGGAAAATTGTTGGGCCCCGTTCCCTGCCCCTTCGCGGTCGCAATCAGCAGCTCACCCGCTGTAGCCGCCACCGCCGTCGGGTACCACCCAGTCGGCACAAATCCGATCGGCCGCGCCGCCGGCATCGCCTCCCCTTTGCGTTTTGGCAGCTTCGTCGAAAACACCGCCACCGCATCCGCGCTCGCATTCGCGGCAAACAAACGCCCCCCATCCGGGGACACCGCTACCGCATCCGGCACGGCCCCAAACAGCGTCTGGCCCGGCAGCTTCGTATCGAAAAATCCCGCAACCCGCATCCCGCCGGAACCCGCCGGAACCGAAACCGCCGCCACCATATCTCGATTCGCCAGCGCGGCATACAGCGTCCGCTCATCCGGGCTCAGCGTCAGCGCCGCCGGATGCGAGCTCGCCGCCGTCGGCACCTTGGGCGGCAGCAGCGCCACCCGTCCCAGCTCGCGGCCACGCACCAGGTCCAGCTCCACCACCGCCGACCCATTCCAAAGCGCCGCAAACCCGCGTCGCCCATCCCGCGTCGCCGTCACCGTGATCGGGTACGCCGCCGGAACCGTCGCCACACTGGAAAGATCGAACCGGTGCACCACCGCACCCGTAGTCGTGTCCATCAAAAGCGCATCATCAGACAGGTTGTCGGCAATCAACAACCGGTCCGCCCCGCCCGCCGGTCCCGCTACCATCCAAAGCCCGGCAGGATACGGCAGCGCCTTTCCCGGCATCAGCGCCTTATGGAACATGGCCTGCCGCTTGCCTGCTGCCAGCGTCTGCAATGGCACCGGCAGCAGCTTCTCCGGCGTCAACTTCCCATCGGAAACGGTGTATACCGCAATCGCGTTCCCCGTCTCGCCCGGTTCGCCGCCCTCCGGCGCTGTCAGTGACGCCAGCGACGCATACAGCCGTTTCCCGTCCCGGCTCCACGCCAGCCCCTGGTAAAACGTCTGGTGCGCCACCCGCGCCTCCGTGCGGGTGTCCGGAAAATCCACCAGCGCGCCGGTCTTCAGATTCACCACCAGCACCGATTGGTCGTACTTCGACTCCGCCACACCATAGCCCGCATTCAGCGTCGCCGCATACTGCCCATCCGGCGAAATCACCATCGACATCGGCAGGCTGTTCGTCTTACCCGGCGATCCCGGGAGAGCCGGTGAAACCAATTTGCTGCTCGGCAAATCGAGCGCACCCGCAACCGCCGCCCCGGACGGGCTCTGCGCCGCAACCGGCAGAACTAGGCAAAACGCAGCCGCAGCCGTCCGCAAATCCAAAATCATTCCCATCTCCCTAACCTAACGGCACATCGCGCGAAAATATGAGCCCCAATCTGCATCTCGCATAGATTTACCTTACATTCACCCGCCGGTACTCCGCCCGGGCCAGCAATCCCGGCGCAAACAGGGGGTCCGTGGCAAACGTTCCCCTCCTGCAGCGCCTGCTCCTGCCCGCTGAACAGTCCAGAACGACACAGCACTCTCCACGGCAACATCCTGCCCCGAGGTGCGGCATCGCCGATACCCCACCGCAGCGCCGCGGGGAGCTACGATAGCCTCATGCAAATCGACCGCATCGAGCGGATCCAGGCCGCCCTGCGCGAAGCCCGGATCGACGGCTGGCTTTTCTATGACCACCACCACCGCGACACCATCGCCTACCGCGTCCTCAGTCTCGACGAATCCAGCTTCGTCTCCCGCCGCTGGTTCTACCTCGTTCCCGCCTACGGCGATCCGCGCAAACTGGTCCACCGCATCGAAGCCGGCAAGCTCGACGCCCTCCCCGGCCCGAAACGTGAATACAGCTCCTGGGGGGAACTGGAAGCCGGCGTCGCCGCCATGCTCGGCGGTGCCAACACTGTCGCCATGCAATACTCTCCCCGCAACGCCATCATGTACGTCTCGGTGGTTGACGCCGGCACGGTGGAACTCGTGCGCTCCTTCGGCAAAACCGTCGTCAGCTCCGCCGATTTAGTCAGTCAGTTCGAAGCCGTACTGACAGAGGCCCAGATCGAAACCCACTTCGAAGCCGGGCGCCGCCTCGACGGTGTCCTCGACGAAGCTTGGCGCCACATCGGTGCCTCTACCCGCGACGGGGGGGCAACCGACGAATTTTCCGTCGTCCAAGTCCTGCTCAAGGGCATGAAAGCCGAAGGCCTCTTCACCGACCACGGCCCCAACTGCAGCGCCGGGCCCAACTCTGCCGATTCCCATTACGAGCCGACTCGTTTGTCCTCCCGCCTCATCCGCTCCGGCGACTTCATCCTCATCGACTGCTGGGCCAAACTCGCCGATCGCCCCGAGGCCATCTGGTACGACATCACCTGGACCGGCGTCATAGGCCGCGAGCCCACCGACCGCGAAAACCTCGTCTTCACCACCGTCCGCGACGCTCGCGACGCCACCATCCGCCGCATCGAAAGCGCCTACGCCACCGGAACCCCCATCGCCGGCTGGCAGGCCGACGATGCCGCCCGCGAGGTCATCCGCAAAGCCGGCTTCGGCCCCAACTTCACCCATCGCACCGGCCACAACATCGCCATTACGCTTCACGGCAACGGAGCCCACCTCGACAACCTCGAAACCCACGACGAACGCCTGCTCCTGCCCAACACCTGCTTCTCCGTCGAGCCCGGCCTCTACTTCCCCGGCGAGTTCGGCATCCGCAGCGAGGTCAACATGATCACCCGTCCCGGCCAGGCCATCGTCACCGGCCCCCGCCAGACCGAACTCCTTCGCCTGGGCTGAAGCAGCCTGGGCTAAGGCAGCACGGGCCGAGGCAGAACGGTCTGAGGCAGAACGGGCCGAGGCAGGCACCGCACCAGGCGAGCCGCTTTCTCCTTCGTTGTCATTCCCGAAGGAAATCTGCATTCTGGCTGTAAACTATCCTCAATGCCCGCAGCCACCACCTCCGAAACCGAACGCCAGATTGCTCAGCCCATCCCCGGCGAGCGCTCCACCCTGCCCGCCTTCGCTCTTCTGCTCGGCTGGCTGGTGCCCGGCGCCGGTCACCTGCTCGTCGGCAAGTGGATTCGCGCTCTCCTGCTTTTTGTCGCCATCGTCGGCATGTACCTCATCGGCCTCGGCCTCGTAGGCAAGATCTACACCCCCAACACCGGCGAGGTCCTCGATATGCTCGGCTTCGTCGGCCAGCTCGGCATGGGCATGCTCTACCTCCTCGCCCGCTGGTTCGGTTGGGGGGGCACCGCCGCCGCCACCACCCTCAACGACTACGGCACGAAATACCTCGTAGCCTGCGGCCTTCTAAACCTCATCGCCGCCGTAGACGCACACTCGCTGGCCAACGGCAGAAAGGCCTCCTGACATGCTCTCCCCTTACCTCTCACAGTTCAGCTGTGCCCTGCTGTTTGCCCTCTGCACCTCAATCGTCTTCGGCATCACCCAGCGCGCCGCGCCAAAACTCATGATCCGCTTCGGAGCCTTCTGCTTCGTGCTCTTCACCGGCGGCGTCATCGCGGCCAGCTGGCTCTTCTACGCCATCAAGCGCTAGCGAATCTCGCAAAACCGCACCGTAAGCCACACCCTTCCCGCTAGTCCTCCCAGAGGCACCGCATTCCCGCCTATTGCGGAGAAGTCGGCGAAGGCGCTGCAGACCCGCTACTCGCCCCACTCCCAAACCCCGGACTAGACCCGAAAGTCGACCCGGTTCCAGCCCCAGTCCCGCTGTTCGACTGCCCGTTCAGATTCGTCCCAAACGCCGAAGCCGGCTGCGAGCGCAGCGCTCCCGTCCCCGCACCCTTATTCTGCTGACCCTTCTGGTACAGCAGTTCGATCCGCGGGTCATACCAGAACTCCCACGTCTCATACGTCGTCTGCCCATTCGGATCTGCGATCGAAATCCCCGTAGCCGCCGGCCCCACACCCACAATCGGCCCGACCCCACCCGAAGCGCTCCCCGACAAACTCCCCAGCCCACCCGTGCTGCCCGAATTCCCGGACGTCGTCGTCACACTCGCCCCACCAAACCCACTCGCCAGCGCAGAAGTCTGTCCCACCGTCGAGGTCGAACTCGTCCCCGCACTCCCCGCCGAAGCCCCAATCCCCGAACTCAGCCCTCCAGCCGAGCCCAGACCAGCCGAGCCCAGACTCGCCCCGCCCGCGCCGCCCGACCCGATACCCCCCAGCTCCTGCCCAAAAAATCCCTTCACCGTCGTCTTCTGCTCGCCCTGGTGAAGAATTCGCCAGTCGGCCTTGCCCGTCAGCGGGTCCACATACTCCTGCCGCAGATATCGAATGTTATTGCTCTGCTTCAACGCATCCAGCGACGGCGGATACGTATGCGTCTTCCGGTAATACAGCCGGATCGCCCGCACATACTGCTCGGCCCTGTGCTCGCTTTCGATCTCCTTGTCTCGCCGAAGGCTCTTGGCAATCACCGGCGCCGCGACCGACAGCGCAAGCAACACCAGCGCCACCATCACCACAACCGCCACCAGCATGTAACCGGCCTCGGCCTCGCGCCCGGCCCGGCCCGGCGACCCAATCATCCGGCCATCACGCCCTTGCGCCAAATCCGCCACCGGCAAACCCTTACTGCTGCTGCATCGGCAGCGTCTGTGTCACGTTATTTACCAGGTCCGTCACCTGCACGCCGAACGGCATAATCTGGTCGACTTTGAAGCGCTTCGCCACAATATCCCCCGCCCCGGCCAGGTACACATCCTCACCCGACAGCAGGTAGGCCTGCTTCGCCCCGCGCCCCCGCTGCGCCGTGCCAAAGAATCGCAGTGGAATCGGCTGTGGCGGCGGGCCCACCGGTCCCTGCGGCACCATGGGTCCCATCGGCCGCGGCCGCGCCGAAGGCACATTCTTCGGCAGCGCTAACGTCGCTACCGGCGGCGTATAGGTCGCAGAAAAGATATTTCGCCCCGACCCCGTATACACCAGGCTTTCCGTCCGCAGCATCGCCTCCGCATGCAGCGTCGGGTCCAGGCTCGCCGAACTGCTCGCCACCCGCTTGGCCGCCACACCCGGCACCGCCCCTTCCCCGCCATGCGCCACGGCGTTGGAGGAGCCGCTCGCATTCGACTGCCGCAGCACCGGAGCCGGGGCCGAACTTGCCGGCGCCACCGACGGTGGCGGCGTACTCGGCCCAAACAGCGCAAAGAGGTTATACAGCACACCGCACACACCCACCGAGCCCAGAATGCCCAGGGTCACCGTTTTCTTGCGGTTCTCCGCCCCCGCCCTCATCGCGTCGCCCCCGTCGCCGCGGCAGTGGCCGCATCCGGGCTCACTGCCTGCTCGTCAAGCGAAGCCGCAGCCGCAGGCATCGCCCCGGCCTGCTCCCCGGCAACCGGAGCCCGCAGGTACGTCACCAGCCGCAGCCGCAGGTTCACCTGCCCCGTCTGC
>CAXTZL010000036.1:2468-17985 GCA_964248555.1 uncultured Bryocella sp. | reverse complement strand
CCCGCAAACTGCGCCTGCGCTCCTCCATGGTCATGAGCCCGGACCGGGGCGGCGTGTTCTCCGTCCTGTCCCGCCTTTGCCGCCTGGGTCTTGGCGGAATGCAGGGCCCCGGCAATCAGTTCATTTCCTGGATGCACGACGAGGACTACTGCCGCGCCATCGATCTCCTGCTCGCGCGGCCGGAAATCGCCGACGAAACTGCCGGCGTGGTCAACATGACCGCTCCCGGTGCCATCGAGAATCGCCACTTCCTGCGCATTCTGCGCCGCGCCTGGGGCCAGCCCCTCGGTTTGCCCGCACCCCGGCCAGCACTCGCCGCAGGCGCGCTCGTCATGGGTACGGAAACGGAACTCGTGCTCAAAAGTCGCTGGGTCATGCCCACGCTGCTGCGACGACACGGCTTTCAGTTTCAATTTCCCCTCTGGACTGATGCCGCTCCGAACCTCGTAGCCCGAGCCCGCGCCGAATCTCGCTCCTAGGCCCGCCAGCGCCGGTACCGCACCGTGCCCGGGTGATCCCCCACCCCTACCGGCACCATGCCGCAGTGCTGCATCACCCGCACCGAAGCCAGGGACTTCTCGTAAGCCTGCGCGCTCACTGAGCGCACCTCGGGCCGCTTCAGCAGCCAGCTCGAAAGCGCCTGGGCAGCCTCGCTGGCGAACCCCTTGCCCTGCTCCTCGGCAGCTACGGAATAGCCCAGTTCGGCATCACCACGACCGCACGGAAACGCACCGAGGCAGCCAATCAGCCGGTACGGCTGCTCCGCAGACACCATGTACCGGTGCCACCCGACGGTCTCCGGCTGGCCTTCCAGCTGCGCCGCAATGTGCATCCAGACTGCCGGTTCCCAAAGCGCTGGGGGCCATCCCGCCGGCAACCTGACACCCAGCAGGTCAGCCAGCGGTGCCGGCTCCGGCTCCGTTTCCGCCTCCAGCATGGCGTGCGTCATCGTTACCAGCTGCAGCCGCGGTGAATGCAGCACCTCGGCTTGCAGACCGCGACGGCGCAACAGGCTGGCGATCACTCCGCGTCCCTGCCGTTCTCGGGCGTGTCTTGGTACTCCAGCGTCGCGACATCCTCATGCAGCGACCGCCCTCCCGCCTGCGCCTCCAGGCTCCGCGCCAGCTGCTGCCCGTCAGCCATCTGCTCCAGCTGCCGCCGCCAGTCCAGCTCGTCCACAAAGCCCGCGGACGTCCTCCAGTCCTCGCGCACCTTCACAAATAACTCCAGAAACACCCGCGTACCCAGCAACGCTTCGATCTCCTTGCGCGCCGTCGTGCCGATCCGCTTCAGCATCGACCCTTGGTTGCCGATCAGGATCGCCTTCTGCCCTTCGCGCTCACAAAAGATAGCCGCCGCAATCTTGGTCACGGGCAGCCTTCCATCCCGCAGCTTCTTCAGCGACTTCGGCTCCTCGAACCGTTCCACCACCACCGCTGCCGCATACGGCACCTCTTCGCCCGTCAGCAGCAGGATCTTTTCCCGGATCAACTCCGCCACCAGAAAACGCTCCGGCTGATCCGTTAACTGATCCTTCGGAAAGTACCGCTGCCCCTCCGGCAGGTAGCGCACCACGCTGTCCAGCAGAAGGTCCAGGTTCTCCCCTTTGCGTGCCGAAATCGGGATCACCTCCTTGAACTCGTGCAGCGCCGTCCAGTGCGCAATCAAGGGCAGCAGCGTACTCTTCGGCAGCGCGTCGATCTTGTTCAGCACCAGCAGCACCGGGCAATCCAGCCGCTTCACCAACTGCAGCGCCAGGTCGTCCTCGGCCTTGGACAACCCCCGCTTGTGCTGCCCCAGGGACCGCACCTTGCGCTCGCCACCCTCTTCGCCCTCAGCCGAAACCACCGGGACTTCAGCCACCGGTAAACGATGCGTCACGTCCACGATAAACAGCACGGCGTCGCGCGACTCCAACGCCTCCTGCACCTCCTGCAGCATGCGCCGGTCCAGGTGCGTCTCGCCGCGGTGCACGCCGGGTGTATCGACCAGCACCACCTGCGCCGCCGGCCGTCCCGGATCGCCCTTCGCCTTCTTGCGAATCGGCAGCTCCAGCACACCCTGGATCCGGGTACGCGTGGTCTGCGGTTTATGCGTCACAATGGCAAGTTTTTGGCCGAGCAACGCATTCAGCAGGGTCGACTTGCCGGCGTTAGGACGGCCGACGATAGAGACGAACCCTGAGCGCAGTGCCATCCCTCCATCATCGCACCCACGCCGCCAACCCTCGCCACAATAACGTCACACCTCGGACCGAGGAAAACGCAGCACCCCTCACTCCGGCTCCCCACCGCCCAGCGTTCCCTGCAGCCCCACCCGCACCCGCTCCACCAGCCGGTCGGTCGACGCCAACACCTCCAGCCGCAACGGACCGTCCTCCACCACCTCGCCCGGCAAAGGAATATGCCCTGCGATCTCACTCACCAGCCCACCCACGGTCGTCGCTTCGTACCCGGTCAGCAGCTGCGGCAACACCTGCTCCGGTGCCTCCTCGTCGTCGTCCTGCCCTTCTTCGAAGCCCTCCGCCGGAACCTGCACAAACAGCTCGCGCAGGCGGCCGACCTCAAAGCTCCCCGGGATAAGGAACGTCCCACCTTCCTCGGCTACAGGCGCATCTCCCGCTTCCTCGGTGTCGTGCTCATCCTCAATGTTGCCGACAATGGCCTCCAGCAGGTCCTCAATCGTAATCAGCCCGGCCACGCTGCCGTATTCATCAATCGCCAGGCTCATGTGCTGCTTGCCGCGCTGCATCTCGCGCAGTAGCTCGTTCACCTTCTTGCTTTCGGGCACAAAATTGGCCTCACGCGCCAGGCTCCCCACCGTGCGCGTCGCCGCATCATCGTCCTTCACGCCCAGCAGATCCCGCGCAAACGCAATCCCGATCACCTCATCCAGCGACCCCGCAAACACCGGCACCCGCGACAGGTTGTGCTCGTTCACTGTCTCCGTAAACGCCGCCAGCGTCATCGTCGCCGGCACCGCAAAGATGTCTGGTCGCGGTGTCATCACCTCGCGCACCACCTTGTCGCCAAACTCCACCACCGACCGCACCAACTCGCGGTCGCTCTCCTCGAAGATGCCCTCTTCCTCGCCCGCCTCCAGCAGAGCGTCCATGGCCTCGCTGCCCGGACGCTCCTCATCCGGCTCCTCCGGCTCCGCCAGGCTCGCAATGGACCTCACCAGCGAGATCAGCAGCGTCACCGGCAGCACCAGGTAGAACAGCACCCGGATTACCGGCGCCATCCACCGCAACCAACGCCCCGAAGACCGCGTAAACAAAAATTGCGGCAACAGCCAGTGACAGAACACCACCGCCAGCCCGTACTCCAGCACCGCCAGCCCGATCGCCGCCCCGGAGCCCGCGCCGTTCCATGGCACCTCGCTCGCCAGCAGCAGCGCCAGGGCTCCAAACACCACCTGCGACAACACCGACGCCGAGGTCGCTGCCGACTCCGGCCCCAGCCGCAGCTTCGGTTCCAGCTCCCGCTCCCAGGCCGCCACGGCCTCGTCCGCCTCACGCGGCAAAAACTGGTTCTTGGCCTCGTACACCCGCTCCGCATACGCCGCCAGCATCATCACTGCCAGCAGCAGCAGCACCGCAGGTCCATACAGCGCACTCAACGCCTCCCTCCCACGCGACGCCCAGACTTTGCAGTTTCCGTACTGCTTTGAGCTTTATCCGTAGCCCGCGCAATCAGTCCCACCGGCAGCCGCAACCGCCTGCGCAGCGCCGCTTCCTGCTCCGCCATCTCCCCGTCATCCATCTCGTGGTCATAGCCGGCCAGGTGCAACACCCCATGCAGCAGCAGAATGCGTACCTCGTCCCGCAGCGTCAGCCCATGCTCGGCCGCCTGCCGCGCCGCTGTCTCCAGCGAGATCGCCAGGTCACCCGCGTGTTCCCCGGCAAATTCGCCCGGTGCAGGAAAGCTCAGCACGTCGGTCGCCTTGTTCTTGCCCCGGAACTGCCGGTTCAGCCGACGCAACGCGCGGTCGTCCGACAACAGAACCTCAACAGTCCCCGGTAACTCTGCCAACTCCTGCGCCCGATACAAAAATCGGGTGAGCCCGGCCTTGTTCAGGCCGAGCACACCCCACGGATCACTTTCCGACTCCACACTTCGCGGCGGTTCGAGCGAGATCATGCCTACAGTATGGCCCGTCCGCCGGCTGCAAACCCCAAAACCGCAGCGACATCTCCCGCGCAACACGACGCCTACTGCGTCTTCACCCGCCCCGCACCGGTCTCACTCCGGCCAGCGAGACTGTGTCCCGATCCCGATCCAGGCTCCACATCCATCCCGGCCGGCAACTCCGCCGCCCGCGTATGACTCTCGTAGGCCTGCACAATCCGCTGCACCAGTGAGTGCCGCACCACGTCCTTGTTCTCGAAATGGCAGAAGCCGATGCCCTCCACGCCTTCCAGCACCCGCAGCGCCTCGAGCAATCCACTCTTCTTCGGGTTCGGCAGGTCGATCTGCGTCAGATCACCGGTAATAATCGCCTTCGACCCCTGCCCCAGCCGCGTAAGAAACATCTTCATCTGCTCGGTGGTCGTATTCTGCGCCTCATCCATGATGATGAACGCCTCGTTCAGCGTGCGCCCGCGCATAAACGCCAGCGGCGCAATCTCGATCACGCCCGTCTCCAGCATCTTGTCCACCTTCGCCGGATCGATCAGGTCGTACAGCGCGTCGTACAAAGGCCGCATGTAAGGATCGACCTTCTCCTGCAGCGATCCCGGCAAAAACCCAAGCCGCTCGCCGGCCTCCACCGCCGGCCGCACCAGGATGATGCGGGCAACTTTCTTGCTCAGCAGCGCGCTAACGGCCATCGCCACCGCAAGATACGTCTTACCCGTACCCGCCGGTCCCATCCCAAAGGTCATGTCGTTTTTTTCGATGGCCTCCAGGTACTTGCGCTGATTCGGCGTTCGCGGCTGCACCGCCTTCTTCGTTCCCGCGCCGCGCTGCTTGCCGCTGTCGACCAACCCCCGCAACGTAGCCGTTGGGTCAGCCACCACCAGCTTCAGCAGCGCATTCAACTCGCCATTGTGCGGATGCACCCCGCCCCGGCGCAGCGATTCAAAATCCGCGAAAATGCTCTCCACGCGGGCCACAGCCTCGGCCTCGCCCATCACCTTGATCGCATCGGAGCGCAGGTCAATCTGCACACCAAGCGAATCCTCCATCAGACGAAGATTCTCGTCACGTGTGCCATACAGCGGCTCGATACCGGGCGTCAGGGGCAGCGATATTTTGACCAAGTAGGTTTCTGACCTCCGTCAGGGTCGTACTGAAAATTGGATGTGTGAGGGGTGCCATCGTTGCATTCACGACCGGCCTCGGAACCACCTGCCAGCAAACAGCGTCCGCCGTTCCTGTTCCGTGAAACCACCGAGTTGGCGAAGGGTGCCAAAGGAGTAACGATGTTGCGGTGAGCGTAGCGCCACCCAGGCGCACAGGTCAAGCCAACATCTGGAAAACTGGGGCCAGAATTCTTACACTTTGGTTCGCGCGGATGGGTACCCGGGGTCTGCAATCACCTTGCACTCTAATATCGATGCACGATGCACTCTAATATCGATGCGAAGAGCTTGAGGCAATGAGCGTAAAGGCGTACTGGCCTGGTGGTCGAACCTGGCTCTTTAGTCTTGGGCGTTTTCGTCTTGTCATACGGTTCAGCGGCGATGCAATCCAGCCGGTTTGATCACAAGTACAATCGGACCGTTCACCCTGTTGTCCACCCTTGGGCGATCGCAGCAGGAACAGCTCTGATCTGGGTCTCTTACCGGAAAACAGCTCTTTGCGCCAAGGAACGCTCAAACGCAAACTGAACAAACATTTACCTGCGGCTTCGGTTGACCCGAGCACCCACGATCCCATAAACTCGAAGGGTTGCAGGAGCCGCGGCCCGTGCTGTGTCCGCAAGGACGTCTGGTCTGCTCCTTAAATCCCTGCCCCGATACCGGAACCACCTCGGGCTAAGAAGAGAGTTCAATGGCAAATCATGTTTCATCCCTGAAGCGCGCCCGTCAAACCATCAAGCGCACCGCGGTCAACCGCTCGAACCGCTCCAAGCTTCGCGGCTCCCTTCGCGCCATGCGTGAGGCCCTCACCGCCGGCAACGCCGAGGCAGCCGCAACCCAGTACCGCGCCACCGTCTCCCTGCTCGACAAGAGCGTGCAAAAGGGCGTGTTACACAAAAACACCGCCAGCCGCTACAAAGGCCGTCTGAACGCCCGCCTCAAGACCCTGGCAACCAAGGCCGCATAAAACTTCAGCCTCTCGAAATTCATGAATGGCCAGCAAAATTGCTGGCCATTTCACCTTGGGAGACCCCTTTCTTCCCATGCCGCATCGTCCAGGACCCACATCCCGCAGCGCGGAAACGCAACTCACTGCGGTGTGGACTTCGGTCCTTTAAACTCCGGCGCCTCCCCCGGATTCAATAGCGTAGGCGGCTTTCGTGGAGCCTCCCCGGCGGCCGCCCCTTCACCCGCATCGCGGTTCGCGACAGTTTCATCACCCCGGCTAGCCCTGGCCGCGCCACCCTGCCCGGCAGTCCCCGGCACCGCAGCCTCCAACCCTGTACCCGACCCCGTCTTCGCACCCGAGGCTTCCACCGGTGCCGCAGCAGCAGCGGTCGTCGCCGCCCCCGCTGCCGTGGTTTCCTCCGCCCCGGCAGCCTGCTCCGTTTCCGCGGCTCCCTCGCGAATCGGCCGCGTGATCCGTCGCAGAATGACCGGTCCCGCCGACTCCGGCGGCCGCATGCTCGCCACCTCGGCTAGTTCCTTTCGATCACGCTCGGTCAGATCGGGCAGGCGATACAAATCCAGCGACTTGCTGCCCAGCACGGCCAGCGTGTGCCCGTCAGAGGAAAGATCAAAATTTTCCGCCGTCCGCGCCACGGGATCGCACTGCAGGTGCAGCAGAAGATCACCGCTCTCGGTTTGATAGACCCGGATCTCCTCGCTCAGCGGCCCCTCGGGCGACGAACCCGCCGTCCCGTCCGATGCATAAAACCGGCTGAACGCAAAGCGACCCGCCTCCGGAGCCATCGCAAAGGTGGGAGCCTGCAGCGTCTGTCCAAACGGTTCTTCCCAGTTCTCATGGCCGTCAAAACCGTACACCAGAAGCTCCGGGCTGTCGTCGTTACGGCAGCTCAGCGCGGCAAACTGGCTGCGGCTCAGCAAACGCAATGTCGGTGCGCACGCACTGTGCACGGTGGCCAGGGATTGCGGCTTGCCCTCGTACTCATTGAAGCTGACCGCCCACTGTCCGTGGTGCTGATCCTCGGCCCACAGATAGCCATCGCCGTCGAGCGCTAGCCGCAAGAATCCCGTCGAACCCACCACGCCCGCCGGCTGCAGCTGCACCTGCTTCTCTGTTTTCGTCTCCGCCAGGCGGTAAAACTCCACCGTCGTCCGCTTGCGGTGCGGCTCTTCCTCCCCGGCCTCCACCGTAGCCGTCTGCTCCTCCGGGTGCTGCATCTGCACCATCAGGATGCGGCCGTCCGGTGAGCTTTCCACCAGCTGCGGCACACCCGGCCGGTGCGGCAACGCCACACGCTGAAACGCCTCACCGCGCTCCAGCCCCCGCAAGGGCGCAAACAGCGAAAGCTCCTGCCCGATGCGCAAGACATACAGGCCCTGCCCCGCTTTCCACAGGTAACGTCCATGGTCATGCAAATGCCACTCGGTCCGGGCAAGCACCTTGCCGGTGGGCAGCTCCACCAACTCCGCAGCCACCACCCGGTCGGAATCGTTGGCATCATCCCCCGCCAGGCGCGGCACCAGGGAGCGCAGGCTGAAGGTAAAAAGCGCATGCCGGTCGTCCAGCATGTGAATGGCCGCCATGGAAGCCCCTGCGCGCATCAGGGCCAGGGTGTACCCCGGAAATCCAAGCGCACTTAAGGGGATACGCACCGCAGGCACCGGGGGCTTCTCCGCGCAACAGGCCGCACCGGGCAGCAGAACAGCCGACACCGCCAGCAAAGATCCGAAACCCGTAGCCGAGCGAAAACACCGCACGAAGGACATGGAGATTGGCCCGCCTTCCCCCCCCGTTTTCCTTGTAGGCTTTAGTCTAGCCGATCGGGAGCCGCCTCCCGGAGCCAGCCTCCGGAGTCTGTTCGCGCCGTCATCACCGCATCGCCCGGGTGCAGCCACGTTCACCGCATCCATGCGGCTCCCCCCGCGCCAAAGCATTTCAGGAGAACCACGGATGCACCACGCCGCACCCCGCCCCTGCCCACTACCCCGAACATCCGCCAAATCCGCCAAATCTGCCAAATCCGCGGTCTTCGGTTCCGCCCTCCTCGGCATGGCTTTGCTTGCCATCCCGTCGCACGCCCAGGCTCCCGCAGCCGCGCCCGGGACGCCCGCTCTGCCGCACTACGGGCTCGCGCCCGCCTTTGACACCGCCTCGATCGACACCAAAGCCAACCCCTGCGACGACTTTTACAAGTTCTCCTGCGGCAACTACGCCGCGAATCACCCGATTCCCAGCGACCAGACCGGCGTCGGCCAGTTCCAGACCCTCTACAACGTCAACTCCGAACGCCTGGAGGGCATCCTGACCCGGTACGCCGACCAAACCTCCGGCCGCACCGCCAATCAGCAGAAAATCGGCGACGACTACGCCGCCTGCATGAATCTGCCCCTCATCCAACAAAAGGGTCTGGACCCCCTGCAGCCTTTGCTGGACGAGGTTGATCGCGTCACCAAACCCGGCCTTCCCTACTTCACCGGTGAGCTCCAACGCTACGGCGTCGACGCCTTTTTCGGCTACGGCGAAATGCAGGATTACAAGGACTCCTCCAGGCAGATCGCCTTCATCCAGCAGGGCGGCCTCGGCCTCCCGGAACGCGACTATTACACCCGTACCGGCGACAAGGACAAGCTCCTTCGCCAGCAATATGTCAACCATGTCGCGAAAATGCTGACCCTCGCCGGCGAACCTGCCGACCGCGCCGCAACCGACGCCGGGGCGATCCTTGCCTTTGAAACCGAACTCGCAAAGGCCTCGCTCACCAATACCGAAATGCGCGACCCCGCCGCCATCTACCATCCCGAAACGCTGGCCGCCTTCGAGTCCGAACTGCACGGCATCCCTTTCGCGCCTTTTCTCGAAGCGATCCATTCGCCGGCGGTCTCCTCGCTGAACGTCGCCACACCAAAGTTCTTTCCGGCCCTGACGAACGCCATCTTCGCCGCTCGCCTCGAAACCCTGCACGCCTATCTCCGCTACCACCTGCTCACGGCCTTCGCCGGCAACCTGCCTGCAGCCTTTGACAACGAAAACTTCCACTTCTACGGCACCGAACTCAGCGGTCAGCCCGAACAGCGCCCCCGTTGGAAGCGCTGCTCCGCCACCGTCGACCACGCCCTTGGCGAAGCCCTCGGAGAGGTCTACGTCGAGCAATACTTCGCCGGCGACGAAAAAGCCAAGACCCTGCAGATCGTCCACGACATCGAGGCCGCCATGGGCCGCGACATCGACACCCTCACCTGGATGAGCCCCGAAACCAAGGTCCGTGCGAAAGAAAAACTCGCCGCCATCACCGACAAAATCGGCTATCCCGATCACTGGCGCGACTACTCCATCCTGAAAATTTCCCCAACCGACGCCTTCGGCAATCAAAAGCGCGCCACCGCCTTTGAAAACGATCGCGACCTTCGCAAGATCGGCAAACCCGTCGACCGGGACGAGTGGGACATGACCCCACCCACCATCAACGCCTACTACGACCCCAGCATGAACAACATCAACTTCCCGGCCGGCATCCTGCAGCCCGCCTTCTATGACCCGAACGCCTCCCTCGCCGTCAACTACGGCCACATCGGCGGCGTTGTCGGCCACGAGCTCACCCACGGCTTCGACGACCAGGGCTCGCAATTTGACGCGAAAGGAAACCTCGACAACTGGTGGACCCCGGCAGACAAAAAGAACTTTGAAGCCCGCACCAGCTGCCTCGACAAGCAATACAGCAACTACGTCGCCGTCGACGACGTCCACGTCAACGGCAAGCTCACCCTCGGCGAAAACACGGCCGACAACGGCGGCCTCCTGCTCGCCTACATGGCCTACCTCGAGCGCGCAAAACAAACCGGTGTCGACATCAACGCCAGAATCGACGGCTACACCGGCCCGCAGCGCTTCTATATCAGCTGGGCCCAGAACTGGTGCGCCAACCAGCGTCCCGCCCAGATCCGTCAGCAGACCCTCACCGACCCGCACTCGCCCGATCGCTTCCGCGCCAATGGCCCCGTCGTGAACCAGCCCGGCTTTGCCGCCGCCTTCGGCTGCAAGGTCGGCTCGCCCATGGTCCCGGCGCAGAACTGCCGCATCTGGTGAAGGCTGTCACTCAACCCAACGGCCGCGCGCTGGGCTTCGCCGCCTGCGCGCTGGCCAGCTCCTTCTGGGGCTGCGGCTTCTTTTTCGGCAAGATCGCCCTCGCTGAAATGAACGTCGGCGCCATGGTCTTCTACCGCTTCGCCTTCGCCCTCCTCGGCCTCACCCCGATCTTCTTCACGCATCGCCCACACCTGAACGCCGGCGAGTGGCGCCTCCTTCTGCTGGCCTCCTTTCTCGGCGTTCCCCTGCAGTTTCTGCTGCAGTTCTATGGCCTTTCCCTCACCACCGTCTCGCACGCCTCGCTCATGGTCGGCACCATGCCGGTTCTTCTCGCCGTCGGCGCCACCTTGTTTGCGCACGAGCGGCTCCCCGCGCTCGGCTGGGCCGCCCTCGCCGTCTCCACCAGCGGCGCCGCGCTTATCGTCTTCGGCGGCGACCACGGTCACGCCACACACACCGCCGGCCCCTCGCTCACCGGCGACCTCCTCGTGGTCGTCTCCATGGTCATTGCCCTGTTCTGGATCCTCGGCAATCAGCGCCTCCTCGCCCGCCACAGCTCCGTCACGGTCAGCGCCTACGGCCTGCTCGCCGGCACCCTCATGCTCGCCGTGATCGTGCCGCCCTTCTGGGGTTTGCCGCCGGTTCACGGCATCTCCGCAAAGGTCTGGCTCGCGCTCGCCGCCAGCGGCCTGCTCTGTACCGCGAGCACCACCCTGCTCTGGAACTGGGGCCTCACGCGCGTTCCCGCCTCGCAGGCAGGCGTCCTGCTCAACATCGAACCCCTCATGGGCTCGGTCCTCGGCGTGGCCCTGCTTGGCGACCATCTCGGCATCTGGGCCTGGTTCGGCGGTTCCATGATCCTGCTCGCCGCCTTCGTCCTCACCACCCGCTCCAACCCAACGGCGCAGGCCGCCTCAGACGAAGTCGCGCTCTCCTGAACTTTGCTCTTGTGTATCGTTCTGCCTTGAAGAGCCGTCATCCTGAGCGCAGCGAAGGATCTCTGTATTCCGCCTAAGGCGGCAGGAAGCAAGTAGCTCCCAGAAGTTGGCCTCTGCAGCGAGCCCATTCGCCCGGAACTTACCTTCTACCTCACTACGCGGCACAACTGCTACCATCAAGCCGCGGAACCGGCGTACGCCCACCCGCCCCAAGGAGAGTTCGCCCCCAGATGAAGCGTTTCCCATTCGCCGCCGCCGCCCTGTTTGCCCTCACCACCCTGCTGCCCGCCCAAACCCCGGTCACCTCACAAACACCAGCCACCGGCATGGCGCAGCCAGGAGCACCACAAGCGGGCACACCTTTCACCCAGGCCAACCCACCTCTCAGCAAACGCAAGGCCCCCAAGCCGGCCATGCAGCAGGCACCTGGCGGCGGCCCGGACCAGGTCTGGGTCAACACCAACTCCAGCGTCTATCACTGCCCCGGCGACCGCTTCTACGGCAAAACAGCCCACGGCCGCTACATGACCGAGGCCGCCGCCAAATCGGCCGGAGCCAAAGGCGTAGGCGGCAGAACCTGCTCGGCCAGCAAGTAGCCTTGCATCCTGAAAGCCTTGCATCCTGAAAGCGGAAGAAGCGGGCCAGGAGCCCGCCTCTTCCGCACGAACAACGAACAACGTATAACGAACAACTTACAACCAAGAACTTCCTACACCGGCGTGATAATCCCGCCCACCGGCAAGCTCGTAGGCAAGGTCCCGGGCCGCCGCAGCTTCATCGCCTCCACCATCGTATCGGTGTACTTCAACCCCGCCCCGGTGTTAAACAATACCACCCGCTCCCCGGCTTGGATCTCCCCCGAACCCAACAGCGCGTCATAAGCGGCCGTGGCCGCCGCACCCTCCGGCGACAAAAAAATCCCCTCATGCTTCGCCCAGTCCAGAATCGACGCCAGCAGCGTCGCATCATCCGCACTCACCGCCTTGCCGCCCGAATCCCGCAAAATTTCTAAAATAATCGCATCGCCATACGGCTTCGGCACCCGCAACCCTGACGCAAACGTCTCCGCATCGTTGTAAAACTCGCTGACGTTCTTGCCCTCCGCGAACGCCTTGGCCACCGGCGCACATCCGGAAGCCTGCAGGGCATACATCCGCGGCCGCTTGCCGCTCACCCAGCCCAGCGCCTCCATCTCGGCAAACGCCTTCCACATCCCGATCAGCCCCACACCGCCGCCGGTCGGGTAGAAAATCGCATCCGGGTATGTCCACCCCAGTTGCTCGACGATCTCATACCCCATCGTCTTCTTGCCCTCCACGCGAAACGGCTCCTTCAATGTGGAGATATCAAACCAGACCTCTTCCGCAGCCATCCCCGACGCTTTCTGCTCCTTCACCCGCTCCGCCACCATCCGCGCACAGTCCGAAATCAGCCCGTCGACCATCGTCACATCGGCCCCGTAGAGGATGCCCTCCAGGTAGTTCGCCATTGGCACATCCAGCGGCATAAACAGATGTGCCGCAATGCCCGCCGCCGCCGCATACGCCGCCAGTGCCCCCGCCGCATTGCCCGCCGAAGGCACCGCCAGGTGCCGCAACCCGTAGTGCTTGGCCATGGTCACGGCCATGCCCAGCCCGCGCGCCTTGAAGGTCCCAGTCGGGTTATTGCCTTCTTCCTTCACCAGCACACCGGGGTAGCGCTTCGACTGAATCATCGGTGTCCAGCCCTCGGCCAGGGTCACCGGTGTCACGTCCGGCAACACATCTTTGTAGCGCCACATTCCCAGGCTCTTGGCCGAGGCCGCCGCATACTCCGCCGGCGCTTCCCGGCGAGCTGTCTGCCGTAAGGCCTCCATGTCATACCGCACATACAAAGACCCCGCATCCAGCGGGCAAAGCGTCTGCGGCGTATCCGCTGCAATCCGGTTACGGCAACGCGCACACTCCAGAAAAGCAATCTTCGGCATAGTTTCTATGGATGCGAAACACGGGGACCGGATTCCCCACCCGTCTCATCACTTCCATTGACGGCCCCGCGTCATCTCTGCCGTGAGCCCTCAATCAGGATGTCCACAATCCTCCGCGCACTCGCCTCCCATCCCGGCAAAGCAGTCGTGTGAAACACTCCGATCAGCGCGCGGATCACGTCGTCAGGATCCGTACCCGCACGCAGCTCGCCGCTGTCCACCGCACTTCCCACTAAACCCCGAAACATGCCGTGAACCAGCCCGTGCGAGCCTTCCATCAGGCGCTTGGACCCCCCGGGCACCGTGTCCATCGCCGGCAATATCAATAGCTTACCCGCCACATAGTCGATAAACACCAGCATAAAAGCCCGCAGCGCCTCCAAGGGCGGCATCGTGTCGGCATAACGCTGTCCGGCCGCCGTCAATTTGTCCACCTCGCTGCGGTACACCGCTTCAATCAGCGCGTCGCGCGTCGGGAAGTGCCGGTACAGGGTACCCGGCCCCACCCCCGCACGTCGCGCAATTTCGTCCAGCGTAGCGCCGGCTCCATGCTCCGTAAAAACCGCGCGCGCCACCTCCAGAAGGCGTTCACGATTGCGCTGCGCATCGCTACGCGGCCTGCGTGCGACAACCGGCGACGGAATGGACTTCATCCCACCATCTTCTCAGAACTTTATGCAACCGGAGAAATCCTTCGGATATCTCATATATGAATTAGGGGAGACACGCTCCGCTTACTCGCCCTAAACAGAAAACAAACTCCTGGCCCGGGTTCCACACCTGCCAGCCAGCAGCAGGAGGAAACGACATGCGCATCTTCATCACCGGGGCAACCGGTTTTATCGGGACCGAACTCGTCAAGGAACTCATCGCTGCAGGCCATCACGTGCGCGGCCTCACGCGCAGCGAAGCCGGTGCCCGGCAGCTCGAAGCCGCCGGCGCCGAGGTCCATCACGGCACCCTGCAGGATCTCGAAGGCCTGCGCAGCGGCGCAAGGGGCATGGACGCGGTCGTAAACCTGGCCTTCAGTCACGACGATATGTCCAAATTCGCCGAAAACGGCCGGGACGAGCGCCATGCCATCGAGGCCCTGGGATCCGTTCTCGAACCCGGCAAACTACTCGTCGTTACCTCCGGCACCGGACTCGCCAGTGGCGGCCCAGGCCACGTGCGCCTCGAAAGCGACCCGCCGATGAGCGGAGAACACCTCCCAAGGCAGCCTGAAACCGTCGCACGAGCCGTAGCCGAACGCGGCGTTCACGTCGCCATCGTTCGTCTGCCGCAGGTGCATGACACCCGCAAACAAGGTCTGGTGCCCTTTCTCACCGAAGCCGCCCGTCAAAAAGGTCTCTCAGCCTACGTCGGCGAAGGCGCCAACCGCTGGGCCGCAGCCCCACTGGCCGACGTGTCCCGCCTTTACCACCTCGCCATTCAGAAGACCGGGCCGGGCGTCTCGGTCTATCACGCCGTCCAGGAGGAAGGCGTCCCGCTGCGCGAAATCGCCGAAACGATTGGAAGAGGACTGAAGGTACCCGTCGTATCCCTCGCGCCGGAGGAGGCTGCCGGGCACTTCGGCTGGCTCGCCCACTTCGCGGCCCGCGACATGCCCGCCTCCAGCGAATGGACACGCAAAACCTTGAACTGGGACCCGACCGGGCCAGGCCTGATCGCAGACCTCACGAACATGAACTACGTCCAGGGAGTGCAGGGCTGAAACGTCACCTCACAAGCAGGATCGCGAAAACAGAGTCCATCGCCTCCGGGGAACCCTCCTCGAGAACTACCACCTGTCCGCCGCGAACCAAGGGTTGCGGCGGCCCGGGCTCGCGCGAACACTTTTCGAGCGGATAGCGCGATGGCACCATCTCACCCTCCCGCGACCAACAGCAAAAGCCGACTCGGACGCTGCCACGCCCAGGAGCCGCAACGTCAGGGAGCCGGCTCCGGTACCCTTGTCTATATGCCACCCTGCCTCATCGCCATCGACATGGACGGCACCCTGATCGGCTCCGACGGTCGCATCAGCGACCGCAATCGCAACGCCCTGCTCGCCGCCGAAGCGCAGGGTGTTGAAATCGTCATCGCCACCGGCCGCCGCCACGCCTATGCCATGCGCCTCGTGCGCGCGCTCGGCCTCCGCGGTGCCAGCGCCGTCGTCAGCTCCAACGGCACGGTCATCCGTACCGTCGGCTCCGAGCTCATTCACCGCACCCACATGTCGGCCGCCACCGCGCTCTGGCTCTGCCGCGCCTTGGGCG
>CAXTZL010000036.1:0-2368 GCA_964248555.1 uncultured Bryocella sp. | reverse complement strand
CCCATCCAGGCCATGCTCTGCGGCACCGTCGCCCAGATGGAAGCCGCCGAAGCCCTGCTCCGCCGCCATTCCGGCATCGCCGGGGTCGGCGAACCGGAACTCGCCGGCTGTAAAATTGTCCTACACCGCACCGTCTACCCCGACCGCGACCTTTCGATCCTCGATATCCTCCCCGCCGGCTGCTCCAAGGCCTCCGCGCTCCGCTACCTCACCGCCCTGCGCGGCTGCACGCTGGCCGACGTTCTCGCCATCGGCGATAACTGGAACGATCTCGCCATGCTCGAAGCCGCCGGCCAATCCGTCCTCATGGGCAACGCCCCCGCCGGCCTCCGCGATCTCGCCCGCCAGGGGGGCTGGACGGTAGGCCCCACCAACGACGAGGACGGTGTAGCCCTGGCCATCGAAGCCGCGCTCGCCTCCGAACCCGTCCCCGCTTGAGCTTTACCGGGTCGGGTTCATCGCTCGACCCCGTTCGCAAACTCCCCCGGAAGTGCTATCCGGAGCAAAAACGCGCCGCGCTCGCCTCCCGCTCCGCTGGTAGTCTTACTGGCAGTGCTTCCAGGAGCTCCAAGCAGCCGATTCCTTCGCCGGGCAGCCTCGCTCACGCTGCTCATGATCCCGTGCGCCGCGGCAGCCCGCGCCATGCAGCGCGTCACCCTCCGCAACGGCTTCTCGTACGACTGCATCCGGCAGGAATCGCCAGACAGCACTCACATCCGCCTCTATCTCCTGCCCTCGCAGCCCGGCGCCGCCACCAACTACATCGACCTTCCCGCCGGCGCCGTGGCCACCGTAGAAGCGCTTCCCGATCCATCGCCAACCTCCTCGGCCCCGTCCAATAACCCCACCAAAGCCGCCGCAACCGACCTCCACAACCTGCTCCGTACCGCCGGCGCCGCCCATGATATCGACGTAGAACTGCTCGCCAGCATCGTGCACGCCGAAAGCGGCGGCCACACCCACGCGGTCTCCCGCACCGGCGCCGTCGGCCTGATGCAGCTCATGCCCTCTACCGCGCTCTCCCTCGGCGTCCTCGACCCCAGCCTTCCCGAAGGCAACGTCAACGGCGGCACCGCCTACCTCGATGCCCTGCTCACCCGCTACAGAAACAACCTCGCCCTCGCTCTCGCTGCCTACAACGCCGGCCCCGGCGCGGTGGATCGTTACCGCGGCATCCCACCCTTCCGCGAAACCCGCGCCTACGTCGTCCGCGTCATGAACGAGTTCAAACGCCGCAAACTCGAACTCGCCCGCAGCCCCGCAAACCGGAGCCAACTGGCGTCCCGCTAGCCGCCCCCCCAATCCCGCATGGCTCTCTCCTTTCTCCCGGCAACGGCGCTTTCCAACTTCCGCGACGACCTCGCCACGGTCTCCCTGGGCCGCGTCGCTCTCGCCATCCTGGCCATTTACCTCAGCAACAGCCTCCGGGCCATCCGCTGGGCGCTGCTGATGCCAAAAGCCGTTCGCCCCCCGGCACAAACGCTCGTCCCCTCGCAGTTCATCGGCTTTGCCGCCGTCGCCCTCTTCGGCCGCGTCGCCGATCTCACCCGGCCCTACCTCGTCGCCCGCCGCACGGAAACCCCCGTTACCCTGCAAATTGCCGTCTACTCCCTCGAACGCGCGCTCGATCTCGCCGCCACCGCCATCCTCTTCTCCGTTACCCTCCTGCTCACACCCCGTGATGCCCCGCATCACGAAGCCTTCTCCCGCGCCGGCATTCTTGCCACCGCCGCCACCCTTTTCCTGTTCACAATCGCCATCCTCGTCCGCACCGCCGGTCACAGGATGTCCGCCTGGGTCCGCGAGCACCTTCAGCGCCCCTCCCCCAAACTCGCCGCCGCCGTCGCCGACCGCCTCCTCGAACTTCAGGCCGGCTTCGCCACTCTCCGCTCCGCTACGCAAATCCTCGGCGCGCTCGCCTGGTCTATGGCCATCTGGGGCCTTGTGGCACTGGCCTATCTCTTCACGGCGCACAGCCTCCCCTCCACACCGCAACTTTTCACCCTCGGCCCCGCCGCCATCATGCTTCTGCTCGCCACCAGCATGGGAGCCTCCCTGCTTCAGTTGCCCATCGTCGGCTGGTTTACGCAGATTGCCGCCCTGGCCGCGGCCTTCCACGCCTTCTTTGGCGCACCCCCGGCGGCGGCCTCGCTCTGCGGCTTTCTCACCTTTGCCGTCACCAACCTCAGCGTGATCCCCGCAGGTCTCCTCATGGCGCGCCAGGGCGGCCTCAGCCTTCGCGAAGCCGGCCGCTCCGCCCCTTCGATCGCACCCGCAAAGGCCTGAGTTTGTACCCACTTGCTAGAATCGAAGCCGCATGAAGTGCCCCTACTGCGGCTACACCCAGGACAAGGTCATCGACTCCCGC
>CAXTZL010000035.1:0-18026 GCA_964248555.1 uncultured Bryocella sp. | reverse complement strand
CTAGAGCAGTACCTGAAGGTATGCCGGTTTGAGGCAGGAGGGATCGTTTGTGCATCGAAAGACGAATGGGATCTGCAGCATGACTGATGGGATGGATTCAGGAAAAGCAACGCTGCAGGACGCGCGCATCGTTCAGGCGAACGTGATGGACGAGACATGCATACTGCTGAACTTTTCGAATGGATCTTCTGCGCTGGTCTCTTCCGAGGCGGTAAAGGAATTGGTCATGAGTGCGGTAGCAAAGGTTGCTCACCATGACGAGGTCTCGGACTGAATTGCTGAGCAGCTTTTTGGACTTTTCCTGTGTAAGTGTTGGGTATCGAACACAAGCATCCGGTTCGCTGAATCTAGCTTCTTCAGGAGCAGACTTCGCTTACTGTAGGCACCATGTATTTCGCATCACCCTGTGGGTGATCGGCTAGTGCATGTTCGCGAATGATACGGCAGGTTGCAGCACCTGCTGCACGGCGCGAAGAAGCTGTTTAGGTCCCGCCAGCCCGAGCACCACTTGATCGACACCCGGCTGGGGAGGAACGCTCTCCGAAGCGACAAGGATGACTTTGGCTATGGGCCATGCACGCCCTGCCAAAGCCAGGCAGCTTTGGCGTTCGTCGAAGGGTACGGTGTGACAAAGGACGATCACATCGAATGGGGAAGCAGAAATAAGGTGGATTACCTCGTCCAGGCTGCTGGCGAACACGGCGTCATGCCAGTGCTGAAGGATGGCACGACGGGTTTCTCCAAGCACAAGGTCGTGGCTAAAACAAAGGACGCGTGAGCGGGGTGGCCTGCAGAAATTCACTGTGTCGCCCGCAAGGGTAGCCGTGTGAACCTGGAGGGCACCATACACTAGCGTACCCACTAAGGGAACTTCCGTAATAGTCAAAGGGGCGTGCATGGAAACTCCATCTGTCACTCCGAAGTCACACACTCACCTCGGAGCCAGTTCGCAATGAATCATGAACCGGCCGGCTCCGTCACTAGCCGTAGTTAACTCACCGCTGGATCAAAGTCACGTTGTCCGCCTGTGGACCCTTGTCTCCGGTGATGATGTCGAATTCGACGGGTTCGCCTTCCTTCAGGCTTTTGTAGCCATCCCGCTGAATGGAGCTGAAGTGCACGAATACGTCTTTTCCGCCCTCATAGGTGAGGAAGCCGTACCCTTTTGCGTTGTTAAACCACGCCACTTTTCCGCTAAGCTGAGCCATGTGCGTTTCTCCTTATCGTAAGCATCGCCCTCGTGCAACCGCCAGAAGGGGCCAGTGGAGAGGGGCGACACTTCGGTAACCCTGTTATAAAAGCATCCGGGCGCGCTCGTATGCCCGGTAACGCACAGAAGGTTCTAATTTTACGACGGGTGAGCTCCTGCGCGAGCCGTGGAATCTCACCCTGGTCCTGCATCACGCTGGTCAGCTTGCCCTGCACTCACTGGCGATCAACTGGAACTCACGGTGTGAGTCAGGCACCCAGACTGATCGACGTTGCTCGAGAGGCTGACGTCTCTTTGAAGACCGCGTCGCGTGTCCTGAACAACTCGAAAAACGTCAGCGGCGAAAAAAGCGACGAAGGTTCGGGCAGTTATGCAGCGGCTCGGCTCTTACCCGAACGAACTGGCCCGGGGATTAAAGGCACAAAAATCTGCCGCGATTGGAATGATCGTGCCAAACCTTTCTGACCCGTTTACCGCCAATGTCGTGCATGCTGTTCAGGAGATGGCACGGGCGAATGGTTCTATCGTTATTCTCGCCAGCTCTGGGGGCGACGTGGATTTGGAACGGTCTGAGATTGTCAGCTTAGTAGGCCGGCAAATTGATGGGCTGATAGTCGCACCAGCGGACAGCCGAAAGTATTCTTTCAAGGACGTCATTCTCACCGGCGTTCATGTGGTGACATTCGATCTATTGCTTCGCAGAGCTGAACGGGACTCCGTTACAGTGAACAATCGTCGCAGTGCACGAGAGGCGACAGAGCATTTGGCTAGCCAAGGCTGGCGTAGGATTGTCGCCGTGGGCGCTCGGGCTCACCTTTACACTTTTATGGAACGAATAGCCGGTTACTGAGCGGGGATGAGGGCGGCAGCGCTCCAGCCAAGAATCTGTTTCGTGGAGCACGAAAGCATGCTAACGGCCGAATGGTTAGAGGAGCAGGTATTTGGGTTTCAAGACGCGGATGCAACCTTCACTTTAAATTGGGTTTGCACGATGCTTACCTTGCGCGCCTTTTGCATATTGGGCAAAACGGCGGGAGTTGATGTTCCGTTACTCTCCTTTGACGATTCGACTTGGCCGACATCCTCCGGCCCAGCATATCGGCTATTCTCCAGCCTGTTGAGAGGATCGGACGAGAGGCTGCAACGTTGCCCTTCAATCGCCTGAAGCTACGGGAGGGCCACCGCGCGCGGTGGTACTGCCCACAACTCTCGTCCTGAGAGAGACTTGCGGCCGTACTGTGCATCACTAGCGGCCACTCGGCGTTTCCGGACGCTTCGAAGGAACGACATCGTTTGAACCGGCACGAGCCCGCGAGACAGCATTATCAGGCGAGAGTATACTAATGTCGTGAATGTGACTATGCGAAGGCGCGAACATGTATCGCCTGTTATCTCGACCACCCCGCTTTTAAATTCTTACGCGAGCTCGATCGTGAGCCGAAGAGGACGGGCAATGGGAGCATTCGTGAAGGTTGCTTTCTTTGCCGCATGCATTCTTCCGTTTGCCTTGCCGTGCGTCCGCTCCTACGGGCAAGTCGATGTCCTAACCCAGCACAACGATAACAGTCGGACCGGCGCCAACCTTCGAGAAACTGTTCTGACGCCGGCCAATGTTAACGAGTCGCAGTTTGGAATGCTCTTTAAACGAGTTTTGGATGATCAGCTCTACACGCAACCGCTGGTCGTCACGGGTGTGGCCGTTGGTGGAGGGGTTCGGGATATTGTTTACGTGACGACCGTGAATAACAGTGTCTATGCATTTGATGCGAACGATCCAGAAGCTTCCACCCCGATTTGGCATGTAAACTTCGGCATCCCCGCGAACTTGCACAGCACTGATTTCGGATGCCTGGACATCAATGGGCAGATGGGCATCATCGGTACTCCGGTGATTGATAAAGAGCATGGCGTCTTATACGTGGTCGCGCTGACCCGGACAGGTGCAGGGACAGGGCCCTTGGCGGGTTTCACGCAGCGATTGCATGCACTCGATCTCGCTACGGGGGCGGATCTGCCAGAAAGTCCGGTTGTCATTGAAGCCCAAGATTTTAACGCGCTGATGGAGAATCAGCGCCCCGCCCTCGCTTTGGCGAACGGTATGGTGTATGTGGGGTATGCATCCCATTGCGATAAGGAGCCGTACCACGGGTTCCTGATGACGTATAACGCCAAGACCCTGGCACAGGTAGACGTTCTGAATACGTCGCCGACCGGTTCAGAGGCGAGTATTTGGCAATCCGGTCAGGGCCCTGCGGTGGACGAACTCGGTAACGTCTATGTAGTAACAGGGAACGGAAGTTGGGATGGCGAGAGGAACTTTAGCGAAAGCTTTCTGAAGCTTACGCCACACCTCAAGCTGCTCGATTGGTTCACGCCGACAAACCATTACACCTTGGATAAGCGAGATCAGGACCTGAACTCTTCAGGTGCGACATTGATCCCGGGTAAGCATCTCGTCTTGGGTGGCGGCAAAGAAGGTGTGCTTTACACGCTGGATACCCGAAACCTTGGACACTTGGGCGATGAGCACGCCGAGCAGCATTTCCAGGCAACTGTCTCGCACTTGCATAGCCTTGCGTTCTTTCGTAGTGAAAAGGTCGGGGATCTGCTGTACGTCTGGGGGCAGAGGGACAAGGCGAAGGTATACAAGTTCGACGGAGATAAGCTCGGTGAGACGCCCTTCATGATGAGGGATACCCCAAATCAGGGCCATCCAGGAGCGATGCTGTCTATCTCGGCAAACGGAAGCAGGGATGGAATTTTATGGGCAGCGATTCATGCAACGGGGGATTCATGGCACGAATCGCGGCCAGGAATTCTCCATGCCTTCGACGCGGACGACATTCGTCACGAGTTATGGAATTCCTTGCAGCTCCCCTCACGCGACAACTGCGGCGAGTACGCCAAAATGGCTCCTCCAACAATCGCGAACGGAAGGGTCTACCTGGCAAGCTTTGGCTTTGAGAATGTAGGAACGGGTCAGTTGTGTGTTTACGGGCTGCTGCCAAAAACTGGCGAGGCAAGGATGGCATCGCCGAGTGATGTAAAGGCTTCGCTCTCTCGAGACGAAGTGATCCTGACCTGGAGTCCCGTCCCCGGCGCTCAAATGTATCGTGTCTTTCGAAGCAGCGCTAAGGAGCCGGAAGGGAAAGCGGTGGCGTTGGGACTAGTTACTCCAACCTTCACGGACCCTGAGCCTGAGCATGGCGAACCCGCGTCTTACATGGTCGTCGCAGTCGGGTTTGATGGAGCCAGCGCTATGTCGGATTCTGTCAAGGTGACATGGCCGACACCGAAGCGAACAAACCACTAGCTTCGAGGCACGATTCGTTCAGTTCGCGGCTATGGTGGACCGATACATTTACGTCTGTGGTCAGCAGTCGTAAGGGCAATGGCGTGTGTCACCCTCGTGTGCGGCAGTACCTTCCAGCGCAATGCCGATGTCCATCGCGACTTTATCCGAGGAGTGCAGGATTCTGTTCAGCGGTTCAAGCTGTGAGCTCTCCAGATAGCGTGTTAGCTCAGGCGAACCACGCTTTTATAATGAACAGCCGAATTATTCTGGTCGTAGGATTCATAGATGAGCCCCGTAGCTACCGCCACCGCTTTCAACATTCGAACGGAATGCGCGTTTTCCGGATCAGAGTTACTGGTGAGTGCATAAAAGATCTGTGACACTGGCCAGATGTTGTCACGCCGATGTGCGGTCCACCGATTCCTTCTCCCAACGCGGGAGGCCTCTTTCGCCATCCTCGTGTGCTGCAGAATCTCGTTCGACATCTTAGCGTGTTGCCTTAGGGAAGTTACAACGAAGAGATCTGCAGGTATTAGAAACGGCAGATGCAGGCATCATCCGATGGGCGAAAGGCGGAGGCGATGAGACCGATCGCCTGTAGCGGGTCGCCAGTACCATTTGCGAGCGAATCGGCGGAGTTAAGTGCGGCGCCTTGGAGTGGTCAGGGCCGGGGCCAACTTTTCGTTGCTGGACCCGCATGGTAGTGAGAACTGTATGCATCGCCAGCTTCCAGGCTGAGTCGAAGGGCGATGTATCCCCTGTTTTCCCAATAACTCTGGGCGAGACGTATCGGATAGCAAGGGGAATCCAGTTCATATTTGCGTTCGCCGACGCCCTGCTTCATTTCGGTATGATCCTTGCGACTTCCCTCCAGCGGGGGCGCGCTCAGGCGTGCCATGAAGCAGTTGGCATATGGGTCGATCAGCCCAGCGAACCTGCCGGCGAATGACTTCTTTCAGAAGGTCGCGAAAAGAACGATCATTCGCAGCTAAGGGCACATAGGGCCACACCTGAGCCGAGAAATCACGAAGCCACATCGCGGCTATGTCCCCGGTAATCACGGCTGTTAAGGCTTTCCTTCAATGGTGCCCGGCTGGACGGTCGTATCCAAAGGGTTCGGGAAGCACTTCGTAAACAGTCCCGCCAATACGGATCGCGAACGACACTACGAGTAGATGCGATATACCGCTCCACCACCTCGCTGCGAAACTTGCGATGGCGAGGAAGCGGGCGCTTTGGATTCCATGTGAGTAAAGGCCTGCGTATGAAAGTGACGGGGAAAGAGTGCGAATGCGCCGCTCCCCGCGATGAGCTTGCCCGCCCGGGCAACGAGGACTCTTCTCGTAAGGTCCGTTGATTAATTTGTATAGACCTATTGAAAATCGTACTTCGCGTTGTAACTCCCAGTGGATCTTCGTCTCGCAGAGCGAGAGTACTTCACGCCTCTACCCGAGTGGAATTCGTCTCGCGTTGTATGGATGACCTGGCTGCCTCGCAAACGTGGTTGACTGATGCAGCCAGATGGTATAAGTTTCGAGGCGGAAAGGGTAGCGTTACCAGATGCGGCGAGGGGCCTTGGTGCAAATCCGCAACGTGGAAGAGTTCTGGCAGGATGGATCATCAACGATGGCGGGCTGTTACGGGCGGTAGAGTGGACTTCCGTAGCTCATCGTCTCGGCATTTCTCTTCGTTTGCTGGTGCTTTTTGGCGGCAAGTTGGCGTGGTCGGGAACGATCTGCCAGTGTAGGCATGCAGACGTTTGATACGCGAGCGACGAACGAGTTCTCAGGGTCAGAAGATGGGAAGGTGGGGTACGTTGAAAAGGGTCAACATGCACCTGTGCCTGCTGTTTGCGGCGTGGTTGCTCTCCGGGTGTAACAGTTCAGTCGCCCACAGGCAGCAAAGCTCACCGCTTTCGACTGCGCCGCCGGTCATCTATCTACAGCATGCAACAGCGGCAATTCAAACGTTGCAGACGTGGTACACGCCATCGACTGGTCTTTACCAAACGACAGGATGGTGGAACTCGGCGAATGCAATTACGGTGCTGGTCGATTACGCGCGCGTGAGCAACTCGAAACAGTACGACGCGGTTTTTGCCAACACATTCCGTGCAGCGCAGGTTAAGAATCCGGCATTCCTCAACAATTTCTACGATGATGAAGGGTGGTGGGCACTGGCGTGGATTGATGCCTATGACCTTACCCGGAACAAGCGCTACCTTTCGATGTCCGAATCGATCTTTGCCGACATGGCCAAGTCATGGGATGGCACCTGCGGAGGCGGCATCTGGTGGAGCAAGGACAGGAACTACAAGAACGCGATCGCCAATGAACTGTTCCTTTCTGTGGCGTCTCATCTCACCAATAGGACTTCGGGGTCCAGGCGCAGCCAATACCTGCAGTGGGCCGACAGGGAGTGGACATGGTTCCAAGCCTCGGGAATGATCAACTCGGAAGGTCTGGTCAACGACGGCCTCAGGCAAGGTAGTGGGCAGGGTACGGGAATGAGTTGCACGAACAATGGTCGCACTACCTGGACCTATAACCAGGGCGTCATCCTGGGAGGGCTTGCGGAGCTCTCCGCAGCGAACCACGATGCGACATTGGGTCAGGCCGCCGGGAGAATCGCTACGGCTGCTATCACCCAACTCGTAGATGCTCATGGCATCCTGCATGACCCTTGTGAACCTAAGTGCGGCGCCGATGGTGTGCAGTTCAAAGGCATATTTGTCCGTAACCTCGTCCTGCTGAATAAGACACATCCGCAGGCGTCATACGTTCCTTTCATCGACAGGAATGCTGATACGCTCTGGAGGGTTGCGCGCGGATCGAACGATCAGCTCGGGGAACGCTGGTCGGGCCCTTTTATGTTCGGTAACGCCGCAAGCCAGACTTCGGCACTTGATGCTCTGCTTGGTGCCGCAGTCATACTGCCTACTTCTGCGGAGCTGAACGGCTCTTAGCCAGAGAGAGTGTGTGTAACGGCATGAAAGGTTTGACTAACTCGCGTCGCTGTTGGCAACACGGTAAGTTCCAACGGGTCGAGCACCTTATGTTTCGTCTCACGTAGGCAGAGACGTCATTCATTCAGAAAAAGGCCAACTGACCCAAATTTCGCGGCCACTCATTTCGCCCTCGTAATCGTCGCGCATTCGCACTCGGATGTGCCCTCTTCTACTTCCCATTTCAACGCGGTGCAAGGCCAAACCCTTATGCGTTTCAGATTCTATGCAATACTCGCGCTACTCTCGCTGACCGCGCTCGCCCCCGCGCAGACCAAGCTCGCACCCACCCCGCCGATGGGCTGGAATTCCTGGAACTGGTTTTTCGGCAAGGTTACCGACAAGGACATTCGCCAGGCCGCCGACCTGATGGTGTCGTCCGGCATGCGCGATGCAGGATACGTTTATGTCAATATCGATGACACCTGGCAAGGCAAGCGTGACGACTCCGGCGTTCTTCACCCGAACGAAAAGTTTCCCGACATGAAGGCTCTTGCCGATTACGTCCACAGCAAGGGCCTAAAGCTGGGCATTTATAGCTCGCCGGGACCCCAGACCTGCGCCCGTTATGAGGGCAGCTACAACCACGAACAGCAGGATGCGGACCTGTACGCTTCGTGGGGCGTTGATTATCTAAAGTACGACCTTTGCAGCTTTCAAAATGTCATGAGGCAGGCCGCGCCGGGCGATGATGTGAAGCAGAATCAAATGATGAAGGATGCCTATGCAAAGATGCACAAGGCGATCCTGAAGACTGGCCGCCCGATGGTGTACAGCCTTTGCCAGTACGGGTGGGATGCGGTCTGGCAATGGGCGCCCGAGGTAGGCGCTAATCTGTGGCGCACCACCGGCGACATTCAACCCAACTTTGACCGCATGAGCCTGATCGGCCGTGAACAGGCCGGCCTGGGGAAGTATGCCGGGCCCGGTCACTGGAATGATCCAGACATGCTCGAGGTAGGCAACGGCAGGCTCAGTCTCGATCAGGATCGTGTGCACATGGGGCACTGGGCAATGCTCGCCGCACCTCTACTCGCGGGCAATAATCTCAGCGAGCTCACGCCCGAACTTACCGCGATCCTTACCAATCGCGACGTCATCGCAATCGACCAGGATCCTCTCGGTCATCAAGCAGAGCGCATCTATGCCGAGGGCCCGATCGAAATCTGGGCGCGCCCCCTCGCCGGCGGCGCGGTTGCCTGGGAGATGATCAACTTCAGCGATAGCGACTCGTTTCTTCGTGGCATCACTCTTCATCTGAAGGACGCGGGCGCAGGCCCTGGCTGGAAGGCCCGCGATCTCTGGGCCGGTAAAGATCTCGGTCCCATTCAGGACAACTATAAATTCGTGCTGAAGCGCTACTCCTCGCTCCTTCTGCGTCTGTCCAAGTAGTGCTGATGAATCGGTTTGGAATATTCGATCTCAAGAGGAGCTCTACGACACCACCCGAATGGCCTGGCGACACAACCGAAGAAAGGATCCCATGCAACGCCGCGATCTAATGAAGCTTTCGCCACTTGCTCTTGCCTCGACCCTGGGTCACTTGGCACAGGCCCAATCTTCGCAACCTCCGACGGAGCAAGCTCTGTTTGATGTACGCAACTACGGTGCAACCGGCGACGGCAGGACGGTGGACACGCCTGCTATCAACAAGGCGATTGAAGCCATTGCAGCAGGGGGAGGAGGAACCTTATTCTTTCCGGCTGGCACGTATGTCTGCTTTACCATTCGCCTGCGATCGAAGGTCAGCCTCCATCTATCAAGCGGCTGTACCATCTTGGCTGCGGACTCGCCCAGACCAGGTGAAGCCACTGGTTACAACGGTGGAGTCTACGACCCCGCCGGACCTGCGCAACCATGGGAGCCGTATCAGGACTACGGTCATAATCACTGGCCCAACTCCCTTTTCTATGGCGAGGGACTCAGCGATATCTCCATTGCTGGCCCCGGCTTGATCCATGGCAAAGGCCTCTCCTTCGGTCAAGGGGGAACCCGTGGCAACTACGCCGGCTTCACGGCCGAACAGGCCGGTGTCGGCAACAAGGCCATCGCGCTTAAGAACTGTCATAACGTGTTACTGCGCGATTTCTCGGTGCTCAAGGGGGGGCACTTCGCTCTGCTGGCAACCGGTGTCGACAACCTGACGCTTGATAACCTGCTCATCGATACCGACCGCGACGGCTTCGATATTGATTGCTGTCGCAACGTGCGGGTCTCGAACTGCACCGTCAATTCACCGTGGGACGATGCGATTTGCCCAAAATCAAGCTATGCTTTGGGCTACGCGCGCTCAACCGACAACGTAACGATATCCAACAACTATGTTACGGGAACATATGAACTCGGCACGGTAACCGACGGTACCTGGAAAAAATTTACCGATCCGAGTCACCCTCGTCAGGGCCGTATCAAGTGCGGCACGGAGTCCAACGGCGGCTTCCGAAATGTCACGATCAGCGGCAATGTCATCGAGGGCTGCAAGGGCATCTCTCTTGAAACCTCGGACGGAGCTTTTCTCGAAGACATTGCGATCACTGACAATACCATGCGCGACATCTTCGATGCGCCACTGTTCCTCCGACTCAACCGCCGCAACCGTGGACCACGTGAGACCATGCGGAAAGGAACGCTGCGCCGTGTTGTAATTTCCGATATCGTTAGCTCTAATTCGGATTCAGTTACAGCGTCCATTCTCTCAGGCGTACCCTCCAATTCGATTGAGGATGTAAAGCTGAGCAACTGCTTTTTTGGCCATCGTGGCTTGCCTACGCAGATCGGCCACGGGGCACGCTCCAGGCCCATGCCGGATTGGCGCAGTATCCAGGTTCCCGAACAGGAAGAAGGCTATCCGGAGCTTTCAAGCTTTGGCCCCACGCCCAGCCATGGCTTCTTCATCCGCCATTTGAAGAACCTTGAGATGTCACATGTCGAGGTCGCGCCCGCCAACGCCGATCCGCGCCCGGCGTTCTGGCTAGAGGACGTTCACCGCGCGGAGTTTTTCGCCATGACCGCTCCGCCGCAGCCGAACTTCGCGCTGCACAATGTCAGCGATCTGCGCATTCTCTGGTGTCGCGCGACCAAGGACATGACGCTCGCCACAACAGGGGATCAAACGGTTTAATTCCATATGTCACTGTGACAGCGCCTTTAGTTCGCGACTGTTGAGGAGTCTCTGATGCGTTTGCCGGCTCGCTTCTGTGCTGCAATGTTTCTTCTTTTTGTGGCTTCCGTAGCAAGAGCTGCGGAGACTGAAACTCAGTACCTTTCGGGTTTGGGCAAGGACGACACGGTCAAGTGGGAGTTTAAGTCAGACAACGGCCAGAACGCCGGTAAGTGGTCCACTATCGGCGTCCCTTCCAATTGGGAGCTACAGGGATTCGGCATCTACACCTATGGCCGCGTCAAACCGCCGAATGGTTTTCCTCGCGTCCATGGTATCTACCGGCGCACCTTCACCACGCCTGCGAACTGGCGAGCGAAGACCATCTTCGTCGATTTCGAAGGTGTCATGACCGATACCCAGGTCACGATCAACGGTCGATTGGCCGGCCCTATGCACCAGGGCGGTTACTACGCCTTCAAGTACGACATCACAAATCTGCTCAAGCCCGCGGGTCAGAAGAACGAGATTCAGGTCGATGTCGATGATGAGTCTGCCAACAACTCCGTCAATCGCGCCGAGCGACGTGCTGATTTTTGGAATTATGGGGGCATTTTCCGGCCCGTGTATCTCGAAGCTGTGCCTAAGACATTTATCGATCACCTGGCCATCAACGCAACCGCGGCGGGCTCCCTTGATGTCGACGTCGCGCTCTCGGACACACGCATTGCGGCCCCGAGCGGCCCCGTAGCCTCTGTGGAGATGCAGGTGCTCGACATGAGCGGCAAAGCTGTTGGCAAACCGATCACTGTAAGAAATGTCGCCCTGAATGCGACGGCCCACCTTTCCGGAACATACTCAAGTCCACGGCTCTGGACTGCCGAGACACCGAATCTTTACCAGCTTCAAGTGCGGCTGAAGATAGGTGATGGCGTAATACACACCGTCGATCAGAAGTTCGGATTCCGAACCATTGAACTCCGCCCGGGTCAGGGCATGTTCGTCAACGGCCATCGCATATTTCTAAAAGGGTTTGCACGTCATTCTTTTTGGCCCGACTCCGGCCGGACCCTGTCTGAGCAGATCTCCAGAGATGATGTGAACCTTATCAAAGAGATGAATGGCAATGCAGTGCGTTCCAGTCACTATCCCCCGGATCGCCACTTTCTGGATGCCTGCGACGAACTTGGCTTGTATGCGCTTGATGAACTCACAGGGTGGCAGGCGCACTACGACACCGACATCGGCAGAAAGCTGGTTAGGGAGATGGTGGAGCACGATGTAAACCATCCGTCGATCCTGTTCTGGGACAACGGCAACGAAGGCGGCTTCAACTTCGATCTTGATGGCGACTATGCCAAATACGACCCGCAGAAACGCGTGTTTCTGCATCCGTGGGCGGCTTATCCTCCGGGTATCGCCGATACCAAGCACTACCCAGATTACGAGACGTTGCAGCAGAAGCTGGCCGGCGATCCCGTTTTCTTCCCCACGGAGATGCTGCACGGCCTTTATGACGGGGGCGCGGGTGCAGGAATGCAGGACTACTGGGACGCCATTCTGAAGAGCAAGGCCGGTGCCGGTGGTTTCGTTTGGGCGTTTCTGGATGAGGATGTAAAACGCACGGACAAGGGCGGTATCCTCGATTCAGAGGGCAACATGGCCCCGGACGGCATTGTCGGCCCGTATCGCGAGCGGGAGGCGAGCTTCTATACCGTGAAGCAGCTTTGGTCGCCGATCATCGTAACGCCGCCTGATGGGACCTCATTTTCCTACACGGTGACAAACCGTTACGCCTTCCTCAACGCCGACCAATGCACCTACGAGTGGCAGACGATCACCTTTCGCCAGCCCCGGGACGCAGCATCCGGTTCGTTGGTGCTGGCATCGCGGATCGATCACGGCCGCTCCCTTGCGCCGGGTGCCTCGGCGAAGTGGGGCGGATGGGGACCGCCTCACGTCTCGAGCCGCAGCGCATTGGCAACGCCCGACGCCACGCGACTCATTATCAGAGATGCGACTGGTCGCGTGATTCAAACTTATGTCTGGCCCATCGATGGTCTCGATGGGCGGTTGCAACGCATGGCTCAGACCGGTTCCGGCGCAAAGCCAATTGCCACCGAGTCCGATGACACACTTCTGGCGAAGGCCGGAAATCTCTCTTTGCAGATTAGCAAGACCACCGGCCTGCTGCTGTCCGTCTCGCGTCGGGGCACGTCCTTTTCCCTGGCCAACGGTCCTCGCGTGGTAGCGATGGGTCCCAGGCCCGCGCCTCCTGCGCGTGCACAAAATCCGACGCCTCCGCAGGCTGCGCCGCCTGCCATGGCATCGATCTCCAGGCTGACGTCTTTCACTCATGCGGTCGACGGCAATGACCTGGTCGTCTCGGCGAACTTCGACGGCCCGATGAAATCACTCACCTACCGTCTCAAGCCCAACGGCTGGCTGTCCATCGACTATGTCTACACAATCGATGGACCTCAGGAGTACTTCGGCATAGGATTCGACTATCCCGAAGCGGATGTGAAAGGCATGCGATTCCTTGGCGAAGGCCCCGCCCCTGTGTATCAGAACCGCCTTGCAGGCGGTGTTCTCGACGTCTGGAACCGACCCTATAACAACACCGTGGACGGGGATCCGGATGACCTTAAACCCGGAGAGCACTTCGACTACCCTCTCTTTAAAGGGTTCTACTCGGGTGTACGCTGGCTGCAGCTTGATACCTCTGAAGGCCCCATCACCGCGTTAGTGGACCAGCATCGCGACTCTCCCATTTACGTGCAAATCTTTACTCCGAAGATTCCGCCCCCAAACCTGGTAGGCCAAACTGCTGTGCCGTTCCCGACCGCAGGAGTTTCCTTCCTGCACTCGATCCCAGCGATTGGAAGTAAGTTCGGAGGACCTCGATCCAGCGGTCCCATGGGGCAGCCGGCGACTGGCAAAGGGGAATACAAGGGCCATATCAGTTTGTACTTTGGAAAGTACTGATACAGATTGCGGGTTGCAGGGCGGCATCGGAGCCGAGGTAGTCCAGACTGGTCCAGTCTTTGGCAGCACTCCCGCCCCAACCGGCATCGATCAGACCGAAGGGAACGTCGAAGCATTGGTGTCCTGCAGGGAACCGAGACTCCTCCCAGAGGTTGGCGTCACCCGGATGTGGATGGGCATGCCGCGCATTGCAGGACCATAAGGCTGGTGAAAGGCCGCGGTAGCTCGACTTCGGAGTGAGCCTGATAGCGGTCAAAGCGACGCAGACGGCGACAACGGACAGCATGGGCGTACAGTACGATAGAGATCAGAAACACCGCTCCGCTCATGAGGACATGCAAAAAGCCATCAAGCACCCTACATTAAGTGACGTTGCCAGGATGGCTGGCGTTGGGACCACCACCGTTTCCCGTGTGATCAACGGTGGAGCCCGAGTCGATTCCGCGACCCTTGCACGTGTACGTTCAGTGATCGAGGCGCTGGGGTATGTGCCCAATAACGCAGCGAGAGTGCTGACGGGGGGACGCACCAAAATCATCGGCTTTGTGGCTCCCGGTATTGTCGATCCGTTTTTCGCAAGCTGCGCAGAGGTGTTGGAATCCGTTGCTCGATCCCATGATTCCCTGCTGATCGTGACCACGACACAGAATGACGTTCAGAAAGAGATCGACAGTGTAGACGGATTGCTGCGGCATCGCGTAGAAGGTCTGATCATCGCCCCGGCGAGCCCGAACACTGACCAGCTCTTAGCTCTTCTGAAAAGCACCGCGATTCCGATCGTAGCTCTCGACCGGCCAATCGCGGGATCGACAATTCCTAGTGTGGTCGCGGACAACTGTAGGGGGGCGCGCCTTGCAACGAACCACTTGATCGAACATGGATATGAACGCATCGTGTGCCTTACCGGAGAAGACAGGCTTTACACCATCCGTGAACGGATACGTGGATATCGTATGGCCATGAAGGCGGCCGGCCTCGTCCCGTCCACAATGACCTCCATAACAGATCGTGCCACCGCCGCGGCGGCCGTGGACCGACTCTTTGCTTCGAAGGACCGGCCGCAAGCCCTCTTTACCCTGAAAAACAAAACGACAATCGACATTTACGACACTCTGCAAGAGCGTAATATTTCCATTCCGGATGCAGTTGCGCTTGTTGGCTATGACGATTTCGATCTTGCAGCAACGCTTCGGCCGTCCGTCACTGTCGTCCAACAGCCCATCGAAGATCTCGGTCGGGCTGCTGCAGAACTGCTCTTCGAGCGCTTGAAGCGTCTTCACAATCTCCATCAGTCGCTTATCGAGGAGCGTCCACACAAGCTGCAATTGAAGACTCGCTTGGTGCGGCGCAACTCTTGCGGCTGCTCGGAGCGCGCCGATTGCGGATCAAGAGCTCCCTTGCACAGGGTGTAAAGCGGACGTGGCAGTCTATCGGTAGGCGGCGCTCATCAAGCGTTCAGCCGCACCAACACAAAGTCCTTGACAGCTCTGTTCAGCGTAGGCCACAATTCTCGCCACATTGATGGAAGCGGTACCAGAGGCCCCGAAATAGGGGTTTGAGCCCTCAACCCACGGTGGGTTTGGGCGGTAGTGGTAGCGCTACCAAAAGAAGTTTGCGGGACGGGGTTCTTAGGCCCGTTTGTGCTCTTTTGTGCAGGACAGTGAGAACGGTCGGTTTCAGACAGGAGTCGTGAGATGAGAATGCAGGGTGATCAAATGAGCTTTCAGATTACGGGCAGACATGGCGGTAGTTGCAGGAACTCTCAACTTCACTCCGGCTGGTCTGTAAAGCCCGGAATGAACATGGTTCGGACCTCGCTGCTTTTAGCATTCCTCCTATCGGCAGGATTTTTGAGGGCCCAACAGTTTACCGGTCGTATAACGGACCCCACCGGGGCTGTTATTCCGAAAGCTGCGATCACGGCACACAACGTGGATACCGGTGTAGAAGTCAAAACAGTCTCGACGAAATCAGGGGACTATACCATCCCGTATCTCAAGGCCGGGAACTACACAGTATCGGTTATAGCGAAAGGCTTTCAAACGGGAGTTCACACAGGAATCGATCTGCAAGTGGATGAAACAGCAACCGTCAACTTTGCCATGGTGGTCGGTGCCTCCGGGGAAACGGTGACTGTCAGCGGCGATCCGCTCATCGATTTCGGAAAAGGGGACAAGGGAGAGGTTGTCGAGAACACGCGAGTGACCGAACTCCCTCTTAATGGCCGCGATCCGCTGATGCTGTCTATCCTAAGCGCCGGCGTGCAATGGAACCAGGGCGCTACCCAGTTTCAGCGGCCGTTCGATGACACGCAGGCCAACATTCAGATTAACGGGGGCGGCTCCGGCAATGTGGAGTTAATGCTGGATGGTGTTGACAATGAAGCATCCTCAACGAACGGCACGGGCAACGCGCATGTCGCATATATCCCACCCGTCGACTCGGTGCAGGAATTCAAAATTATAACCAACGCTTACGATGCGCGGTTCGGGCGCAATTCGGGCGGCGTCGAGGATGTGATTCTGAAATCGGGCACAAACACGATTCACGGTGACGTCTATGAGTACGCCCGGCGTACCTTTCTCGACGCCAACACTTGGCAGAACGGCTACAAAATAGCTCATGCGGCGCCCGGTGCAAACATCTCCGCGTACCAGACCCAGAGGCACAAGCTGGACCAGTACGGCTTCGAACTGGACGGCCCCATCGTGATCCCCAAACTCTACAACGGACGGGATAAATCGTTCTTCACCATGCAGTATGAAAACTGGAACGAGAGTGAGCCGAATACTGTGACCGACTCCGTCCCGGATCCGGCCTGGATCAATGGTGATTTCTCGAAAGATGTTTACTACAATGGCTCCACCAAATCCTATGTTCCAATTACCATCTACGACCCCTTGACCGTAACCCAAACTGCAAATGGTCAGTACACACGGACGCCGTTTCCTGGAAATATCATTCCTGCCAACCGCATCAACCCTGTTGCGCAAAAGATTCTCTCCTACTACCCCAAGCCCAACACAACGCCAGCCGCAGGCGCCAGTCCCTTTGCTGGCAACTACACGGCGCAGGCGCCCGACACCGACCGTTACCGGAATGCACTCGCGAAATGGGACCAGAACTTCTCATCCAGGGATCGCTTCAGTTTCCATTACGGCTACTGGGAACGTGTTGAGGATCGAAATTTTACCGGCTACAATACCGCGGCGGACAACGGTCAGCTGCCCCATGGAGAACGCAGTCACACCTTTACTCTGGAAGAGACGCACACGGTAAGTCCCAGTCTGTTGCTTGACTTCCGTGCGAACGTATCCGTACGAGCCGATTACACCATCGGAGGTCCGTTCTTCGATCCGACAACTCTGGGATTTTCTGCTGGGGACATAGCTGCAGACGGGAGCGCGGCGGCACGTAATTTCCCCCTGATCACGAATGGTCAGGATGGGTTTTCTCAAGTCGGCCAAAACAATGGCGGCCAAACTGTCAGCAACTCTCTCAACCTGTTTCCATCCGCGACCTGGGTCAAAAATAAACAGACAATCCACGCAGGTCTTGATGCGCGCTTTATGCAGTCTGTCAACAACATCGTGAGCGGCGGCAACAATCTAAGCATCGACCGTGCCTGGACTCAGCAGACCATTTTGGCGGGCAATTCACCCAGTGGTGTATTTGACGCCGCGAGCGGCAATCCCATTGCATCACTTCTGCTCGGCTTTCCAACCTCGGGCAGCGACAGCATTAACACCAAGGTGTTCTGGTCCGCGCATTACTGGGCGCCGTTTGTTCAGGATGACTGGAAGGTCACAAAAAACCTGACGCTCAACCTCGGCATACGCTGGGATTTCGACCCTGCCCAGACGGAGCGGAATAATTCAGCGAACTACGCCTTTAACACCACTGCGGTGAATCCCATCAGCTCCCAGGTGTCTGTTCCGGGCTACGGTCAGCTTCTTGGCGGCGTCACCTACCTGGGCGTCAACGGCAATCCACGTGCGCCGTTCGCCCTCAACAAATGGGACATTCAGCCGCGGGTTGGGTATGCTTACGCCGTGAACAGCAAAACGGTCCTGCGCGGAGGATTTGGCGAGTCTTTCAGGAGTCCGCAGAATGCCGCATCCACCTACGGTTTCAGTGCCACAACGCAGTATCAGCCATGCGACCCGAGCCATCCAGGCTGTATTTACCCCAACGTCGCAAATCCCATCAACCATCTTTATCCGTCCGTGGTACAACCGACCGGTTCTTCTGCCGGCGCGCTTGAGCAATTGGGGCAGGGTCCTTTCTTCCTGAATCCGCACTACAAGATTCCAAGTTTTTGGACGTATTCCACGGGCATCGAGCAGCAGTTCTTTAGCAACGACACCATCAGCATCTCCTACGTTGGGACCCAACTTTTCAACGGCGACAGCAGTGACAACATCAATCA